>NZ_JAAEDV010000001.1:0-391602 GCF_013345045.1 Gilliamella sp. ESL0250
ACGATGTAATCTACAACGACGATGACTCTGACTTTGACAGTTTCAGTGTTATTTGCACCGCACCTTAGCTTTTAGCATTGAGTTCTTAATCATTAAGGCGCAGTGATACTTATATGACTGTAGTTGGCTAAGTTATCAAAGAACAGCCCCGAGTCAGTTTGGGAGGGAAGGCAGAGCTGCGAGCTTTGCGCTTTAATGACGGAAAATCAAAAAAAAGCACTTCTCTGACTGCCGATGTCAAAGGCATGGTTGGCATTAAAAGGGTCAGTCTTAAAGGTATTTGGGTCGGTAAGTTTTTGCGTTTTGATACTAACGTTGTTTATTTTCCTAAAAGGTTAAAATCTCCAAAACTTAACCATATCCACATAGGCTTTATTCAAATACAAAATCTCCCAAAAACACACTATAAGTACTTGATTTTATCAAAAAATCATTAATCGGAAAAATAAATAAAATCAATGCTCTACTTGGCTGTTTTTATGGAAAAACAGTTCAGTTTTTGCAGCACCAAAAAGCTAATCTAACTATTAATTTAGTGTTAGAATGCAACAATAAATAAACAACGTACGTTTCCATCGTGGATAAGGTTTCCAGAAAACTTGCCTTACTTATTTTTTACGATAAGCAACTCTTTTAATAAACAGTGATTTTTTTAGTTTTAAAATTTTTTAATAAAAAAAACGTGATCTGCTTCAAATTTTGAGTATACTATGCCTCTCATAAAACCCTAGTTTTTTTGAGGATGTTAGTTTGAGTACCGATAAACTTGTAGATTCCTATTCTCCCGCACAAATGACCCAAATTGCCGAAGATATTGGTAATTACAAAGTAAATAAACCCTTATGTAGCACAATGTTATCTGCGATTCTTGCAGGGGTTTTTATCTCTATTGCTTTCGTATTTTATATTACCGTAACAACTGGAACCGCAACCGTTACTTTTGGTTTAGCAAAATTGGTCGGTGGTATCTGTTTTTCATTAGGACTGATGCTGGTTGTTTGTTGTGGTTCGGACTTATTTACTTCAACCGTATTAACCATTTTACCCAAAATGACTCGCAAAGTGAGTTGGGCGAAAATGATCCGTAATTGGATTTTGGTCTATATCGGTAACTTTATTGGTGCTATACTGTTTGTCACAGTTATTTGGTTTTCTGGTCAGTATATGGTTGCTAATGGTTTGTGGGGATTGAATGTTCTACAAACAGCTGATCATAAATTACATCATACCTTTATTGAAGCTGTGTGTCTTGGTTTTCTCGCTAATTTAATGGTTTGTTTGGCTGCTTGGATGAGTTATGCTGGACGTAGTTTACTCGATAAAATGCTCATTATGGTATTACCTGTCGCCATGTTTGTCGCCAGTGGTTTTGAGCATAGCATTGCAAATATGTTTATGATCCCAATGGGCATTGTTATTAACAATTTTGCTTCTCCTGAATTTTGGCAAGCAGTTGGTGTATCGCCAGATGCATTTAAAGAGCTAACAGTAACACATTTTGTATTTAACAATTTAATCCCAGTGACAATAGGGAATATTTTAGGTGGTTTAGCTGTGGCGCTACCTTATTGGGCTTTATATTTACGTAAGCCACATTGATTTTATAATATTTACCCTCATATATATGGGGATAAATAGATATTTTTGTAAACCTGAGGTGAAAAACTATGAGTAATTTAAACGAAGTACAAGCAGTTGCTTGGAAAGGCTTTAAAGATGGTGATTGGCAAAATAATGTTAATGTCCGCGATTTTATTCAAAAAAACTACACGCCATATGAGGGCGATGAGTCTTTCTTAGCTGGCGCAACTGAAGCGACAACTAAGTTATGGGATAAAGTAATGGAAGGCATTAAAATTGAAAATGCTACCCATGCCCCTGTGGATTTTGATACTAGTGTTATTTCGACAATTACTGCTCATGATGCAGGTTATATTGAAAAAGATTTAGAAAAAATTGTTGGTTTACAAACTGAAAAACCACTAAAACGTGCAATTATTCCGTTTGGTGGTATCAAAATGATCGAGAATTCTTGTAAAGCTTATAACAGAACTCTTGATCCTTTAGTTAAAAAAATCTTCACAGAATACCGTAAAACACATAACCAAGGTGTTTTTGATATTTATACACCAGATATTCTTCGTTGTCGTAAATCAGGTGTTATTACTGGTCTTCCTGATGCTTATGGTCGTGGTCGTATTATTGGTGATTACCGTCGTGTTGCACTTTATGGTATTGACTACTTAATGCAAGATAAATTTGCACAATTTAATTCATTACAAGCAGATTTCGAAAACGGTGTTGATTTAGCAATGACTATGCAACGTCGTGAAGAAATCGCAGAACAACATCGTGCGCTTGGTCAAATTAAAGAAATGGCCGCTAAATATGGTTACGATATTTCAGCACCAGCTAAAACAGCACAAGAAGCAGTGCAATGGACTTACTTCGGTTATTTAGCTGCGGTTAAATCACAAAATGGTGCAGCAATGTCATTAGGTCGTACGTCGACTTTCTTTGATATTTACTTCCAACGTGACCTTGAAGCTGGATTAATTACTGAAAAAGATGCGCAAGAAATTGTTGACCATTTCGTTATGAAATTACGTATGGTTCGTTTCTTACGTACTCCTGAATATGATGAATTATTCTCTGGCGATCCAATTTGGGCAACTGAATCTATCGCAGGTATGGGAGTTGATGGTCGTACTTTAGTTACTAAGACTTCTTTCCGTTTCTTAAATACTTTATATACAATGGGTCCATCACCAGAACCTAATATGACTATCCTTTGGTCTGAAAAATTACCAAGTGGATTTAAAGAGTTCGCATCAAAAGTATCAATTGATACTTCATCATTACAATATGAAAATGATGATTTAATGCGTCCTGATTTTAACAATGATGACTATGCTATTGCATGTTGTGTAAGCCCAATGATTGTGGGTAAACAAATGCAATTCTTTGGTGCGCGTGCAAACCTTGCTAAAACACTTCTATACGCAATCAACGGCGGTGTGGATGAAAAATTAAAAATGCAAGTTGGCCCTAAAGAAGCCCCAATCACTGATGAGTATTTAGATTTCGATACAGTGTTTGCTCGTTTAGACCACTTTATGGATTGGTTAGCAAAACAATATGTAACAGCATTAAATGCTATTCACTACATGCACGATAAATACAGCTATGAAGCATCATTAATGGCGCTTCACGACCGTGATGTTATTCGTACTATGGCATGTGGTATTGCCGGTCTTTCTGTTGCTGCTGACTCACTTTCTGCAATTAAATATGCAAAAGTAAAAACTATCCGTGATGAAGATGGTTTAGCGACTGACTTTGAAATTGAAGGTGAATATCCACAATTCGGTAACAATGATCCACGAGTCGATGATATTGCTGTTGATTTAGTTGAACGTTTCATGAAGAAAATTCAAAAACTTAAAACTTATCGTAATGCAATCCCTACTCAGTCAGTATTAACTATTACTTCAAACGTTGTTTATGGTAAGAAAACGGGTAATACTCCAGATGGTCGTCGTGCTGGTGCACCATTTGGCCCAGGTGCTAACCCAATGCATGGACGTGATCAAAAAGGTGCGGTGGCTTCATTAACCTCTGTTGCTAAATTACCATTTGCTTATGCTAAAGACGGTATTTCTTATACTTTCTCTATCGTTCCAAATGCATTAGGTAAAGATGATGATGTGCGTAAACGCAATTTAGCTGGCCTAATGGACGGTTACTTCCATCACGAAGCAACAATTGAAGGTGGTCAACATCTGAATGTTAATGTCCTAAATCGTGATACATTATTAGATGCAATGGAGCACCCTGAAAAATATCCACAATTAACCATTCGTGTTTCTGGATATGCAGTACGCTTCAACTCATTAACTAAAGAACAACAAAATGACGTAATCAATCGTACATTTACTCAAGCAATGTAGTTGAGTTAATTGATTAACTGATCGAAATAGCGTCCTTAAGGGCGCTATTTTTTTATCTAGTTTGAAAGAATAAAGAATATTGGTGACAACTTTAATTAAATATCAATATGATGATAATAATTGAATATTGTTGGTATTTATTCGGTATAATTAAACAAAATATAATTATCGTCGATTAATATAATTGGTGTAAGCCAAATGCTATCGGCGCTAAAATTATTAAAAGTAATATGAGCAATGATTAGAGATTATCTATGGAACAACAAAATATTATTATGACAACAAAATCGCCTATTAAAGGTCGCATTCACTCTTTTGAATCCTTTGGCACTGTTGATGGTCCAGGAATCCGTTTTATTGTCTTTTTTCAAGGTTGTTTAATGCGTTGCTTGTATTGCCATAATCGTGATACTTGGGATTTAAAAGCAGGAAAAGAAGTCACAGTTGAAGAACTGATGAAAGAAATTATTTCTTATAAAAGTTTTATTATGCCAAATGGTGGTGGGGTAACGGCTTCTGGTGGTGAAGCAACGTTACAAGCTGAATTTGTTACAGAATGGTTTAAAGCCTGTCATCAAGAGGGGATCAGCACATGTTTAGATACAAATGGTTATGCAAGACAGCTCGATCATGTTGTTGATGAACTTTTAGATGTCACTGATTTAGTTATGCTTGATTTAAAACAAGTCAATGATGATATTCATCAAAAATTAGTCGGTGTCCCTAATAAACGGGTTCTTGAGTTTGCCAAATATTTACAAAAAATCAATAAACGAACTTGGATACGTTATGTAGTTGTTCCCGGATGGACCGATGATGATAATTCAGCGCATTTGCTTGGTCAATTTATTCACGGGATGGACAATATTGAGCGTGTAGAATTACTTGCTTACCATAAAATGGGGGCATATAAATGGGATACACTTGGCGATGAATATAAGTTGGAAGGGGTTGAAGCGCCACCAAGAGAAACGCTTGATAGGATCAAAGACATCATAGAAAGTTATGGTCATTATGTCACTTTTAGTAAATAATAGATAAGAGGTCGACAAAAGGCACAATGAATTGTGCCTTTTTAGTATCCACTAAATTCTTTTACGTTTTATTGCTCGCATAACAAAAATCCCACCTTCCAAAGCTAGAATACAAACTGATAGCCAAATAAATCCATATGACACAATGTGCTTTAATGAGACTGTTTCATGTAAAAATACTATTGAAATAAGTGTTAGTAGTACGGGTTCCACGTATCCCATTAAGCCAAATAATCCCATGGGCAATAAACGACTAGCAACGAAATACATTGCAAAAGCAACCGCAGTGATGATACCTAACATAGGGATATAAATATGGAAATGAGAAAGATCACTGATTATTTTGTCTAAACGATAGTTTAAAGCACAATATATAAGGCACCCTAGGAAGATAAACAAAAAATCAGAAAACGTGCCAGAAATGCCATCTATTTGCAATTTGCGCCTTACTATAAAGTATATTGGGTACCCCAAGGCAATAACAGCTGTTTCCCATGAAAATGCTCCAGTAATGTAGATTTCAATAGCAACGCCTAATACAGCGAGTCCAACCGCAATTTTTTGTAAAAAACTAAGTTTTTCTTTATAAACGATCTGTCCAGAAATCACCATTGCTAATGGTAATAAAAAATAACCTAGTGAGGCGGATAGTCCATGTCCATTAAGTGGCGCCCAGATAAAAATCATCATCTGTATTGTGAGTAAAGCCGAAGAGAATAATAACCCCAGTAAAAGAAGAGGTTGTTGTTTTATTCGGCTAAATAGTGCAGTTATGGCTGGCCACTGTTTTCCAGCAATGATCAATACAACTATTGCAGGAAAGGATGTTAATAATCGCCAACAAAAAATATCAACAACAGATAAGGGATTTAATAAAACAGGATAGTAATAAAGTAGCCCAAATAAACATGATGCCATTATTGAAAGCATAACTCCTTTTATCATTTCTCCACCTACCTTAATTAATAAAAAAATAGCGCTAATTATTAGCGCTATTGTCTATGTGATATGTAGTTATCTTATCCGATAAACTCAACGCCATTCATATAAGGAACTAAAACAGATGGAATTTTAATTGTGCCATCTGCTTGTTGATAGTTTTCCATAATGGCAACCAGCGTTCGACCAACTGCTAATCCAGAACCATTTAGCGTATGTACTAAATAGGTTTTATTGTCAGCTTTATTACGATAACGAGCTTGCATACGTCGAGCTTGGAAATCCCACATATTTGAACAAGAAGATATCTCACGATAGGTATTTTGAGCCGGTACCCATACTTCCAGATCATAGGTTTTACATGAACCAAAGCCCATATCACCAGTGCACAGTATAATTTTTCGATATGGCAGTTCAAGTAATTGTAGTACTTTTTCTGCGTGAGCAGTTAGTTCCTCTAGCGCTTTCATAGACTCTTCAGGCTTAACAATTTGAACCAATTCTACTTTATCAAATTGATGCATACGAATTAAGCCGCGAGTGTCTTTTCCATAAGATCCCGCCTCTGAACGGAAGCAAGGAGTATGTGCTGTCATTTTTAATGGTAATACACTTTCATCAAGAATTTCATCGCGTACAAGGTTAGTGACTGGCACTTCAGCGGTTGGAATTAACGCATAATTGCTGCTGTCTGCTTCTTCATCTAGTGGTTTAGTATGAAATAAATCACCTGCAAATTTAGGTAATTGTCCTGTACCAAAAAGTGTTGCTTGATTTACAAGATACGGTACATAAATTTCGGCATAGCCGTGTTGTTCGGTGTGTAAATCTAACATAAATTGGGTGATAGCGCGATGTAAGCGTGCTATTTGTGATTTCATGACCACAAAACGAGCACCTGTTAGTTTTACGCCAGCTGCAAAATCAAGCCCACCAAAACGTTCACCTAATGCAACGTGATCTTGAACAGGAAAATCAAATGTCCTTGGTGTACCAAAACGTGATATTTCGATATTATCGCTTTCATCTTTACCATCAGGGACAGATTCATCAGGAATATTCGGGATAGTAGAGGCAATATCTTTAATTTGATTGAGTAATATATCAAGCTCTGTTTTTGCTCTATTAAGTTTTTCACCTAGTTTGTTAACTTCTTCACGAACAGCTGTGATATCTTCACCGCGAGCTTTTGCTTGACCAATAGCTTTTGAGCGAGCGTTACGCTCAGCTTGTAAGTTCTCAGTTTCAACTTGTAATATTTTGCGCTTTTCTTCTAGATGACGAATAGCATCAACATCTAATTTAAATCCACGACGTGCTAATTTATTAGCGACAAGATCCAATTCATTTCGGAGTAAATTTGGGTCTAACATACATAATGTCCATTATTAATTAGGGAATATCTTTCTACTTTGTTGTTATTCTAATATAGATAACAGAACATATAAATCAAAAAGTAGATTGATTTATTGATATTAAATTTTGTGAGCTTAGTATACTAGAATTATATCGGGATTCAACCTAAATGGCGCACCCGAAGGGATTCGAACCCCTGACCGCTCGGTTCGAAGCCGAGTGCTCTATCCAGCTGAGCTACGGATGCGTGTAAGTTCGTTAAAAAAGTGGTGCATCCGAAGGGATTCGAACCCCTGACCGCCCGGTTCGTAGCCGGGTACTCTATCCAGCTGAGCTACGGATGCGTTTTGAATTTATTAAAATGGTGCATCCGAAGGGATTCGAACCCCTGACCGCCCGGTTCGTAGCCGGGTACTCTATCCAGCTGAGCTACGGATGCATATTTTAATTTTTTAAATGGCGGTGAGAGAGGGATTCGAACCCTCGATGCAGCTTTTGACCGCATACTCCCTTAGCAGGGGAGCGCCTTCAGCCTCTCGGCCATCTCACCAAAACATTATGACTCTGCTTTAACAACAAAATCATAATGTGTGGCGCACATATTACGGTTTACAAAAAATAAGTCAAACATTTTTTTGCTTACGCGTGCTAGTTGTTTATTTACTACCCAATATTACTCTGTAAGGTCAGATGATCCATCGTTTACATCTTGGTGTTGATGAATTTTATTATATATCTCTTCCCTATGAATCGAAACTTCTTTAGGGGCATTGATACCAATTCTGACTTGATTACCTTTGACACCTAAAATAGTAATGACTACATCGTCACCAATAATTAGTGTTTCACCTACTCTCCTAGTTAAAATTAACATTAGATCTCCTAATATCAGTTAAGTATATATCCAAACAATTTTTAAGATATAGCTTCGTCAGCCCCCATCAGTAAGATAGAAAGACGGAATTTTACAGAAAAACTCTAATATTTAATTAAAAATATTTGAGTAAATCTGGCTAACTTGCTTGTAATTTATTACTGATTTCTTTTTTCACAGAAGATAACGCTTCTGGTAACGCCGAGAGATCCATTCCACCTGCTTGAGCGAAATCAGGTCGCCCACCACCTTTACCACCTACTTTTAGTGCTAACTGCGAAACTAATTCCCCAGCCTTGATAATACTGACTAAATCATTAGTAACACCAGCTGCTAAATTGATTTTACTATCATTAACGGCAGCTAAAATGATGACGCCTGTTTTTAATTGATTTTTAAGATCATCAATCATCGTACGCAGTACTTTTGCTTCGACGTTATCAAGTTTAGCGATGAGTAAATTTTTATTATTGATTTTTTCGCATTGATTAAGCAATTGAGCACTCTCCTGAGTCGCTTTCTGCGCTTTTAATTGCTCAATTGTTCTCTCAAGTAGCTTAGTTTGATCAAGCAATTGCTCAATACGTGCTAAAACCGCGGATTTGTCACTTTTAACAGCTTGTCCAATTTGAGCTAATAAATTGGACTCATGGTGTATCAAATCCATTGCATTTTGCCCTGACGTTGCTTCAATACGGCGAACACCAGAGGCTATACTTGATTCAGATATTATTTTAAATAAACCAATATCACCAGTTCTATCTACGTGAGTGCCACCACAAAGTTCAATTGAAAAATCACCCATTGTTAAAACTCTAACAATATCTTCATATTTTTCACCAAATAAAGCCATTGCACCTTTATTTTTTGCCTTATCAATTGACATTAACTCAATATCTACAGGTAAATTGCGACGAATTTGTTGATTAACCAAGTTCTCTATTTCAATAATTTGTTCTGATGTAATTGCTTGATTATGTGAAAAATCAAAACGCAAATAGCTGTCATTAACTAAAGACCCTTTTTGATGAACATGGTTACCTAAAACACGTTGCAAGGCGGCTTGTAATAAATGTGTAGCAGAATGATTACGACGAATACGTTCTCGTAGCTCTACATCAATAGCTGCAGTGATATTATCGCCAATTTTTAAAGAACCTTTAATGATTTTTCCTAAATGACCAATGCTTTTACCATATTTTTGGGTATCAAAAATGCTAAATTCAAGATTCGCTGCTGTTAATAAGCCTTTATCACCAATTTGACCACCTGACTCTCCATAAAATGGTGTTTTATCTAAAATGACGATAGCTTCATCACCAGCGCTAATACTTTCAACTTTCTGTCCATTTTTAAATATAGCAATAACTTTTCCTGAGGATTCTGTTGCTTGATAGCCTAAAAACTCAGTTTTATCATCAAGTTTAATAACATTGCTATAATCGACATTAAATGAGCTTGATTCGCGGGCTCGTTTTCTTTGTTCTTCCATACATTGATTAAAGCCAGCTTCATCAATACTAATATTTTTTTCACGACATACATCAGCGGTTAGATCTAGCGGGAAGCCGTAAGTATCATAAAGTTTAAATGCAATATCGCCAGGCAATACTTCACCTGTTAGTTTAGCTAATTCTTGATCGAGTAAAAATAACCCGCGTTCCAAGGTCTTTAAAAATTGTTCTTCTTCAATTTTGAGTGCGTCTTCGACTAATTTTTGATTAGTTTCTAGTTCAACCGCTGCGCTCCCCATCACATCAATTAATGGTTTAACAAGCTTATAGAAGAAAATATCTTTTGCACCAAGCATATGCCCATGGCGCACAGCACGTCGAATAATTCGGCGTAATACATAACCTCGACCTTCATTTGAAGGTAATACCCCATCCGAAATTAGAAAAGCACAAGAACGAATATGGTCAGCAATAACGCGCAAAGATTTACTTTCTAAATCTTTAGTTTGAATAACATTGGCTGCATCATTAATTAATTTTTTGAACAGATCTATTTCATAATTAGAATTAACATGTTGTAATACGGCCGCAATACGTTCTAGCCCCATACCGGTATCGACAGACGGTTTAGGTAATGGCTCCATTGTGCCGTCAGGATGGCGATTAAATTGCATAAAGACAATGTTCCAAATTTCGATAAACCGGTCACCATCTTCTTCAGCGCTACCAGGAGGTCCGCCCCAAATATGATCACCATGATCATAAAAAATTTCGGTACAAGGACCGCAAGGACCAGTATCGCCCATCTGCCAAAAGTTATCAGAAGCATATGGGGCACCTTTATTATCACCAATACGAATTATGCGTTCTTTAGGTATACCGATCTCTTTTTCCCAGATTGCATAGGCTTCGTCATCTGTCTCATAAACGGTGACGGTTAACCTATCTTTTGGGAGATTAAACCATTCTTTACTGGTCAATAATTCCCATGCAAAATGTATTGCATCATGCTTAAAATAGTCGCCGAAACTAAAATTTCCTAACATTTCAAAAAAAGTATGATGTCGGGCTGTGTAGCCAACATTATCTAAATCATTATGTTTACCACCAGCACGCACGCAACGTTGTGATGTCGTTGCTCTACTATAAGAACGCTTATCAATACCAAGAAATACATCTTTAAATTGATTCATTCCGGCATTAGTAAATAACAGTGTTGGATCATTGTGTGGAACAAGGGAACTACTTGTGACAACTTCATGTCCTTTGCCACGGAAAAAGTCAAGAAAACTTTGACGAATTTCTGCAGTACTTTTCATTTATGCTTCCATATAAAACGATAGATTTTCAAACATAGTAATATACCCGCTACAGCTAAAGTTGAAAAGTAAATATTCTTCTATTGATGCGGATCTAGTTAATATTACAAGTAAATTAAGGAAAAAATAAAAAAGAATTAGTGAGCTTTATTTGTAATTGTTTTTTCTAAATTGTATATATTATATTCTAAATATTATAATTATTTAAGTCAATAAATCTTGTACAGCTTTAATATCATCTTGTGTATAACCTCGTGATATTAAAAATTGCATACACTTTTGTTTTTTATTATTATTTTTATGGTTAATTTGTTTTAGCTTTTTTAGTAATTGCTGATGCGCAAGATCTTCCCAGTTGATATTAGCCATTTGCAATAGCTGTCGACTTAAATCAACGGATAAACCGCGTTGTTTAAGTTCCATTGCAATTTTATATTTTCCGTAGCCTTTATTTGCGCGCATAACAATATATTTTTCAATATATTGCTCATCATTAATCCAATTTTTATTAATACAATACTCAATAACATCTTGTATTTCAATTTTTAGTTTGGCTAATTGGCTTTGAGATTCTTCATCTGTACTCTGTTGTTTCTTTGCAAAAAAAAATGTTATTTTTTGGCTTAGCTCATACGAAGAGTGATCGCGCTGTGCAAGTAACTGCACAGCTTTATTTAGGATTAATTTATTGAGTTTTTTCTCATTATTCAATGCTTTCATCCTCAGATGAAATATTTTCGTCATCAGCCGTAAAAACTGCTGGGCTATTAAGTAATAAATCACGTAGTTTAGTTTCAAGTTCTTTAGCGATTTCTGGACGTTCCTGAAAAAACTTAATTGAGTTAGCTTTACCTTGCCCCACTTTTTCGCCATTGTAGCTATACCATGCGCCAGCTTTATCGACTAATTTATGTTTAACTCCTAAGTCAATTAATTCACCCTCTTTAGAAATACCGCAACCATAAAGAATTTGAAATTCGGCTTGTCTAAAAGGTGCTGCAACTTTATTTTTAACTACTTTTACACGTGTATCACTACCAATAACATCTTCGCCTTCCTTTACTGAGCCTGTACGGCGAATGTCTAAACGTACTGATGCATAGAATTTAAGTGCATTACCACCGGTTGTTGTTTCGGGATTACCAAACATAACACCAATCTTCATTCGAATTTGGTTAATAAATACAACTAAGCAATTTGCATTTTTGATATTTGCGGTAAGCTTACGTAATGCTTGTGACATTAAACGGGCTTGTAATCCCATATGTGAATCGCCCATTTCACCTTCAATTTCTGCTTTTGGTGTTAAAGCAGCAACCGAGTCGACAATAATAACATCAACTGCACCAGAGCGAACTAAGGCATCACAAATTTCAAGCGCTTGTTCTCCTGTATCGGGTTGAGAAATTAATAAATCATCGACTTGCACGCCTAATTTTGCAGCATAAATTGGATCAAGTGCATGTTCAGCATCAATAAATGCGCAAGTTTTACCTTCTTTTTGTGCTTGCGCGATAACAGATAAAGTAAGTGTAGTTTTACCTGATGATTCTGGTCCAAAAATTTCAACGATTCTGCCCATTGGTAAGCCGCCGATACCTAATGCAATATCTAGCCCTAAAGAACCAGTAGATACCGCATCCACATCTAACGTTTGGGTATCGCCTAAACGCATAATTGAACCTTTACCAAATTGTTTTTCTATTTGACTTAATGCAGCTGAAAGTGCGCGTTGTTTGTTTTCGTTCATATTATAAAATTCCAATGAGTTAGGATATGGATATACATTATACTGTATTGTTATACAGTATCAAGTTTTTTTTATACAGAAAAATTATTTAGTTAATTATGGGAACTTCTTCACAATTTTTTATAAATAATCCATTTAGTATAATAATTGAAACTAACAGATGGTGATGAAATAATGATATTCAAGATTAACTTTATTGGATTATTTTGTTAATTATTATAATTATAATATTTAATGGCTTTTAGACTAATGATGATAGTTTAAGTACATATAAAAGTCGTCATGCATTTGAGTTAGATTGTTATAAAAAAATCTGATCATAATCAAATTTTACTAATTTAATTTAGTAATGCTTTCATAAAAAATTGCCATTTGATATGATTAGCTGTGAAGAAGGTTTGACCAATTTTTATTTATTGAAATAGTGATTTCTTAAGCAATTGTTTGAAATAATTCAATAGTTTTTATTCGTAAACGTTATGCTAATCTGAAATATTTTTACAGACATAAAATATATATCAAATAAAGGGAAATAATGGCCATTGATAAACAACATTATGTTTTATGCTCACACTGTGATTTGGTCATAGAATTATCTAATATAACCATAGGGCATAAAGCTGTTTGCCCTCGTTGTAATACGACCTTAGCTAAAAATAATAGTAATATGAAGTTTAGCGCAGCTATGTATGCAGTTTGTTCATTAATTATGATTATTGTAGCCTGTGGCTTTATCTTTATTGATATTCGTATTGTGGGCAATTTTATTGGTATTAGCGTAATAGATATCCCTAAAACCCTTTTTTTTGATAAATATAGCTATATTTCAGCGCTTTTTATCTTATTTGTTTTGTTTTTTCCTATATTAAATTTATCAATTATCGTTTTGCTCTGTTCTAAACTACGATTAACAAAGTACCGTAAACGAGATTTGCTTATTTTTTATGAAAAGTTTCAGCATTGGTGTATGCCCGAAATTTTTCTTACAGGAATTTTGGTGAGTTTTGTTAAATTAATGAGTTATGGCAGTATTGGTGTGACTGGCACATTTTGGGCGTTCTGTCTATTTGTCTTTTTTTATATAAAATCTTTAGTGATTTTTTCGCCAGAAACAATCTGGAATGAAATTCATCGTAGTAATTTTGCTACCGATACACTAAAAGTCGGTAAAACTGGCATGTGTCAAAATTTAAAACTTTGCAAATGCTGTCAGGCTATATTGCCAGTGCATTATGTAAAATGTCCGAGGTGTAAACAAAAAAGCAAAATCAGAGATCTTGATAAAATACAATGGACTCTGGCCTTATTGGTTACTTCATTAATTCTTTACATTCCCGCTAATTTATTTGGAATTATGATAACCGTTGTTTTCGGATCGTCATCAACATCGACTATTATGGATGGTGTCATTTATATGTGGCAGGCCGGTGATATACCTGTTGCACTTGTCATTTTTATTGCGAGTGTTGTTATTCCAATCTTAAAGATCATTTCACTCAGTTGGCTTTGTTATTTTGCACTAGCAGTAAAACGAAAAAATAAACATAATTGCTTAAAAATGAAAAAATTGTACACTGCAGTTGAGTTTATTGGTAAATGGTCAATGATTGATATATTTGTGGTTGCTGTTATTTGTTCTTTGGTTAGAAATCAGCAAATGATGGGCGTTTACCCAGATATTGGTGTTACATTTTTTGCAACTGTCGTTATTATCACGATGATTGCATCACAAAAATTTGATCCTCGGTTAATTTGGGATCGTCGGCAAAAAAGAAAATAGATTAATAGGAACAATATGGCAACATCAAGTAAATTAGCAAAAATAATTAGAATTAGAGCTATTTCAGCTATATGGATTATTCCCATTGTGACTGCAATTGTGGGGCTTTGGATAATCTATGCTCATTTTGCCGATAGAGGCACCTCGTTCACATTACTTGCAAAAGACGCAAGTGGCATTATTGCTGGAAAAACAGTAATTAAAAACCGCAGCGTTGATGTAGGTATAGTTGACGAAGTGACTTTATCTGATGACTACAAACAAGTGGTAATAAAAGGTCGTATTTATAATGATATGGATCCGTTACTAAAAAATGACTCGATTTTTTGGGTTGTTAAGCCTGAAATTGGCCGTGATGGGGTGACTGGGTTAGGGACTATTTTATCGGGTGTTTATATAGAATTAGCTGCTGGAAACGATACACATAGTTTTCAACATAAACCGTTCGTGCTTTCGGATGCTCCACCCTTGTCTGATCCAAGCATTAAAGGAATTCGCCTAAATTTAGAAAGTGAGCAAAATGGTGTGATTCCTCGTGGTGCTTCTATCATGTTTCATGGCTATCGTGTAGGTAATGTTGAGACTTCAGAATTTGATGTTGAATCACGTAAAATGAAATATCAAATTTTTATAACTAAACCTTATGATGTACTAGTAACACAAAATGTTCGTTTTTGGAAAGAAGGAGGGATCAATTTAACACTATCATCTCGGGGGGCTAGTCTCGATGTACCTTCTTTAGATGTGTTAATGTCTGGAGGGATTAGTTTTGATTTACCTGAAGGTTCCAAATTAGGTGCACCTGCTGAACAAAATGCAGTTTATAAACTATATGAAGATAAAAAATCTATCCAAGACTCGCAGTATACCGAATATAAAGAGTTTCTTATTATGCTCTCTGACTCAATATCTGGATTAACCGAAGGTGTGCCCGTTGAATATCATGGTATTAGGCTAGGCACAGTATCTAAAGTGCCATTTTACACTGCTGAAATGCTAGAAAAATCGTCAATTTTAAATAAAAAAGTGCCGATATTAATCAGGATTGAACCCGATCGTTTATCTGAACTGGTTGATGAAAAGATCGACATTGCCGCATTAATTATGAAAGAGCAAAAAAATGGATTAAGAGCTTCGTTAAAAACCTTGAACATGTTCACAGGTGCACTATATATAGATCTTGATTTTTATCCTGACTTAAAAAATCAATATGATCCTAAACTAGCGAAACAGTTTGGTTACAACACTATTGAGGCAACTTCGACAGGAATTGCGCAAATTCAAGCAAAAATTATGCAGTTACTTGATAACTTTAATAATTTACCACTTAACAATACCTTATCACAGTTCAACCAATCATTAGCTTCAAGCGAACGATTAATGAAATCATTAAATCAGATTATGGCGAGTAAGGAAATGCAAAATATGCCAAAAGATCTGCAAAAGACATTACGTTCATTAAATGAAACAATGAAAGGCTTACAACCGGGTTCTGAGCTCAACAATCAAATGAAAGAGAGTTTACAAAAAGTGCAACAAATGATGGACGAACTCACTCCATTACTCAATACGCTTAATGATAAAAGTAATGCATTGATTTTTTCTGCGCCAGCGAAAAAAGATCAAGAACCTCAAGCAAAAGGTAAAAAATAATGAACAGAATATATAAAAAACTGCTTATAGTCGTATTTATGCCATTATTTGCTATATTAGTGGGTTGCTCAGCTAGCATCCCGAGTAAAAGTTATTTTCAACTCACTAGCAATTCACAGATTCCTGTATCGCAAAATATGAAAACCACGAATCAATTTATTTGGATTGAGTCAGTTGATGTGGCGAGTTTTTTAAATAAACCGGGTATTGTATTACAAACTGATAATATTAAATATGAAACAGCAATCAACCATTTATGGGTATCAACGTTATCTCAGCAGCTTCAAGACCGATTAACGCAGGATTTAACGGCTATGTTACCTAATTATTTAGTATCCAGTAAGTCAATTACAACACCAACACTAACGGTAAAATTATTTATAGATAGCTTTCATGGCAGTTATACGGGGGATGCGATAATTAAAGGCCGATGGGTTGTTACTGACCGTAAAAATAATATTGAAAGCAAACCATTTGAGCGCCATATTCCTTTAGCAACCAATGGCTATGATGCTTTAGTTAAAGCGCTATCGAAAGGATGGCAAGATGAAGAACTAGACTTTGCAAACTCAATAAAACATTAGTGTTACACTGATATTCTGTCAGCGTGCTGACGGAATGTCTAAACTTAAATGGCAATAGATCTTAGTGACAATTTGAATTGACTAAAGACCTTATCATCGATTTCCACCCATTTGCGAACACTATTGATAAAAGCGATTTTATCAGCATTTACCAGATCATCTTTTAAAATCGTTTTTTCTAACAATTGATTGTGATCCAAATAAAATTGCCGCATAGTGCCGGCTAATAATCCTGATTCTTTTTTAGGTGTCACCCATTCATCATTAATCAGTAACGCGAGATTACCATTAACAAATTCAGTAATCTCATTGTGTTGATTAAAATTAATATATTCTTTTCCTACAGTTAAATCAGGGAAGTGCTCACGATTGGAAGTTTTATGATATAAATACACATTTTGAGTATTAACACATTGTGTTGCCAGATGAATTTCATTAATTTTCATTGGGTTATTAATTATATCTTGGTTAATGGAATAGTGCCCATCTTTTTGCTGTAAGATTCTCACTTTATAAAGGTTGTTAGGCATGGAATTTGCTAACTTAATGAGTTGCATCTTAATTGCATGAATGTCACAGTTAAAATCAAAATAATTAGCTGATTGAGCAAGTCTGCTTAAATGTTCATCTAATAATAAAAATTGCCCTTTTTCAAGCAACAATGATTCAATAATATATTTTGGGGTAGAAATAGTGCGATTCAAAATGGCTGTTTTCGCTAAGATCTCACTATATTCGTCTTGAGATGTTGAATCCCAAGTGATCCCACCACCAACACCATAGCGCATCTGTTGATTGTGTATGGTTAATGTACGAATTGGGATATTAAATATAGCTTTATTCATATAGGGCTCAATATAACCAATTGTTCCACAGTAAACACCCCGTGGTGAGTTTTCAATATCTACGATAATTTGCATAGTACTGGTTTTTGGGGCACCGGTAATTGAGCCACAAGGGAATAGGGCTTGAAAAATTTGATATAAACTGACATTTTCCTTCATTTCAGCTTGAATCGTTGACGTCAATTGCCAAACGGTTGGATATTTTTCCGCTGAAAATAATTTAGGCACCGTTACTGTTCCCGGTTTTGCAATGCGACTTAAATCATTACGCAACAAATCAACAATCATCATGTTTTCAGCTTGATTTTTTTCAGAAAATAACAACTCTAATTGTCGTTTATCTTGTTGATTATTTAAGCCGCGTGCGGTTGTTCCTTTCATTGGTTTTGTCGTAATAATGTTATTGTCTAACTTAAAGAATAATTCGGGTGAAATCGATAAAATATGATAATCGTCAAACTCAAGATAAGCACAATAATCTGCCTGATTGTTTTTTTGTAGAAAGTGGTAATAATCAATAGCGCTTTCATTAAATGGTGCGGTAAATTGGATAGTATAGTTGGTTTGATAAGTATTGCCTGATTCAATTTGTGATCGAATAAAGTCAATTTTTTGATTATATTCATCTCTTGATGTATCGCTTATTAAATCAAAGCTTGGCGGTGTATAATCATTTAGTTCTACTTGTTCAACGATAGAATAATGATCAAAAATACCAAATAACAATAGTGGCAAACCTTGATGGACCTCATCATTATGTTTTGTTTTATTTTCGCTATTTAACCCCGTTGCGCTTTCATAAGCGAGATATCCAACCGCGTAAAAACCTTGTTGCGTAAATTTTTCGATTAAATCGAATTGCTGTTTAATTGTTGAGTAATCATTCGATCTTAAAATAGCGATAGGATTGCAAAAATATTTATGCTGACCTTCAAAATCTATATAAATTTTCATATTAAGATTGCTCATGGACAAAATTGTTAATCATTTGTAAACCTGATTCGGTTTTTATCGCTTCAGGGTGGAATTGAACTGACTCAATGGGTAACGTTTTATGACGTAATCCCATAATCAACCCTTGATTGTTGCGAGCGGTTACAATCAGGTGAGAATTTTTTTGTGAAAAATTATCACATGCAATTAATGAGTGATAGCGAACCACTGAAAGCGGGTTTTTGACTCCTTTAAATATCCCCTGACCATCATGTGTTATTTCATCAACTTTACCGTGCATCGGTGTTGGTGCTTTGGCAATGCGGTAACCATAATATTGTGCAATGGCTTGATGTCCTAAACAAATTCCCAATATCGGGCAAATATGAGCAAATTCGGCAATAATAGCAAGTGATATTCCTGCATTAATTGGTGTCCCTGGGCCAGGGGAGATGATAATTTTAGAAAAGGCGAGTTCTTTTACTTGTTCCATTGTCAGTTCGTCGTTTTTGATGACTTTAACTTCTGCGCCAACTTGGCATAAATAATCGTTAATATTAAATGTAAAAGAATCATAATTATCTATTAATAATATCAAAATACAGTCCATTAATTACAAAGCATATTGATTTAAAAACTGGTAACTGTAACAGTTAAAATCCAGTCGTAACACGATTTATTATACCGTTGATACACTTAAAAGAAGAAATCATTGTGGTTTTGCCCTTTTTTATCTCTTTTTTATACTTAAACACTACCTTTTCTGAAACTTTTTTACAAAATAAACACAATATAAAAAAACAGCTAAACTGAAAACTATTTTAGAGACAATAAAAATAGTATCCAAGTAGTAGAATGAATGGTTTGTTGATTAGTATCTATTAAAGCACTCGATTGTTCTTTTTTTATGTTGTGAATAATTATGTTGCTTATCTTTTTATAACCCGATTTATTTGGACAGCTATTGTTTTTTACGCAAATAACCTAAAGCGCCAGCAATCTCTATTGTCCATATTCCATTTTTAAGAATTAAAGGAAACGTTGCTCTACTGCTAGCATTGGGTCCTGGATTTTGTTGCACAATTTCAATTTCGGTGTCAGTTACTTTACTGATAATAGCAACATGCCCATAGCTAGACCAATTAAGAACAATAATATCATCAACTTGTGGTTTAGTGGGTGATCCATTATGAAATTGTAGTAAATTGCGTTGGCGATTGATCTTTCCATCAGCAATTGATGGGTCAAAAAAATCTTTAGCATGGCCATAGCTATTTGGCATTTTATGATTAAAACGCTGATAATAATAACGTTTAATAAACTCAACACATTGATATTTTTGGCCTAAGTTATAGCCGTCTTTCGCGATATTTCTTCCACTCACGTTATAGATGCTACCATTATAATAGACTTTCACTCCATTAAATTCATCAACGACCTTGCCAATTTTTTGTTTATCAATACCAACATTGGCAAAAGTACATGAACAAAGTGTATAGTAGCTTAATATTGATAATAGCCAAAATAAGAACAGGCTTTTTTTATAGTTCAATACCATTTTTTATATCCATTGTTTTTATAATCTGTTATTAATTCTAATGGTTATTCTATTAAAAAAACAAAATAAATAAAATCGAATCGAGTAATAACAACTTTATAGTAATATTATTACGTTATCTTATATGACACTTACTAGTGTGGTATTTATATTTTTTGGATAAATTAGTGCCTGATGATGGTGAATGATTATTCACTGCTTACAATCTGAATAATCCTATTCATCATTACGATAACTATGTTTGAGTTAGTAATAGCGGGGTTGTAGGATGATTAAGAAAGTTAAAATAAATGTGAGTGGTCGAGTGCAAGGCGTTGGATTTCGTTTTTTTACTTATCAGCAAGCCCAAAAGCTGGGATTAGTTGGTTATGTTCGCAATTTAGAAAATGGTGATGTTGAAATTATTGCTCAAGGTGACGACTTACAAATAGCCAAATTAAAAAAATGGATTGAAAATGGTGGTCCTGCCTCGTCGCGTATTTCACATATAAATATTTGTGAATTATTGCCACAAAACGACTTAACTTCTTTTAATGTTCGATATTAATTTAATAAAAAATAAAGTAAAATAATTAAAATTTTGGACATTCGAAATAATAATTTCTAATTAATGTGAATAACGTATGTTATGAATAAAAAAAATCTAATCTGTTTTTTACTGCTCATTGTTGTTATCGGTGTTTATTATAATTATCAAAAAGAAGATGCGGCAGTAAGCCAATCTACTCAAGATGCATCAGATAAACCGATTTATCAAAGTGATGACATGTTAACAGATATTTACGACTTATCAGGGGAACTTGTTTATAAAATTGAGTCGAGTAATGTTAGGCATTACGATAATTCAGGTAATACTGAATTCGATTTGCCCAATTTTACGATTTATGATCAACAAAATATAGCTATATGGCATATTAAGGCAAAGCAAGCGACGCTAACGAGTGATAAACTTTTGTATCTTTATCATGATGTGCAATTAGATAATTTGACACAAGAATCTCAATTAAAACAAGTCAAAACAGATAATGCGGTGGTAGATTTAACTTCACAGCTAGTTACATCGAAAGATCCTGTCATCATTAATGGGGTGGGATTTTATTCAACCGGTATTGGTTTAGCAGGCGATTTGCGTGCAAAAAAGGCTAACATACTTGAAAATGTAAAAACATATTATAACACTGAGGCAAAATAAAACATGAGTTCGCTAAAACAAGTTGTTTGTTCATTAATTTTATTGCTACCTATTTCTTTAAGTAGTTTTGCAAATGGGCAGACTAAGCAACCTGCAGATCCCAAAATGTTTGCCGATAATAAACCCATTGCAATTGATGCCGATAATCAACAGATTGATATTGAAAATAATACTATTACATTTATTGGCAATGTGGTCATTGTGCAAGAAGGATTAACCATAAAAGCGGATAAAGTGGTTGTCACTGAAATGCAAAACACAGAAAAACAAAAAATTACAGCTTATGGTAATCCAGTGAATTATAAACAAATTTTGCCTAAAAACAATAAGATTGTCACAGGGCAATCTTCACAAGTGATTTACAATGTAAAACAAAATAATATTGTGTTACAAGGTAATGCTGAGTTATTTCAACAAGATAATCATATTGTAAGTGAAATGATTATTTATGATGTCAAAAAACAGCAAATATTTGCGCAGCCAGGTAAGAATAGGCGAGTTAAGAGCACTATCATCCCAAACCAAGTTAAAGAGATGAGCAAATAAAATGTCAATTTTAAAAGCGGAAAATCTAGCTAAAGTATACAAAAAACGCCGTGTAGTTGAAGATGTCAGTTTAACCGTTAATTCTGGCGAAATCGTTGGGTTATTAGGACCAAATGGCGCAGGTAAAACCACCACTTTTTACATGGTGGTTGGTATTGTGACCTTAAATGCGGGTAAAATTTATCTTGATGATCATGACATCAGCATTTTACCCTTACACGAGCGTGCACAAAAAGGCATCGGTTATTTACCGCAAGAGGCCTCTATTTTTAGAAAATTGTCTGTTATTGATAACATTATGGCAATTTTAGAAACGCGAAAAGATATTGATAAAAATGAAAAAATTAACCGCGCCGAAGAGTTACTTGAAGAGTTCCATATTACACATATTCGTGACAGTATAGGGCAATCTTTATCCGGTGGTGAAAGACGCCGAGTTGAAATTGCTCGCGCGTTAGCTGCTAACCCTAAATTTATTCTGCTTGATGAACCTTTTGCGGGCGTCGATCCGATTTCTGTGATAGATATCAAAAGTATTATTAAACATCTACGTGATCGAGGACTAGGCGTATTAATAACCGATCATAATGTCCGTGAAACATTAGATGTTTGTGAGCGGGCTTATATTGTTAATAAAGGACATTTAATTGCTGAAGGTACACCGACCAGTATTTTAAATAACGAAGATGTAAAACGTGTCTACTTAGGAAATGAATTTAGGTTATGATGAAACCCAGTTTACAACTGAAAGTCTCGCAACAGCTTTCGATGACACCACAATTACAATTGGCGATTCGATTGCTACAGTTGTCAACTTTAGAGCTTCAACAAGAGATTCAAACCGAGCTTGAAAATAACCCATTGCTTGAAGTGGCTGATCAATATCACGAAATTGATGTTGAACAAAATGTTAAAGATGAGAATATCGATACGCGTGAAGCCTTAGATAGCCGAGAAATACCCGAAGATATTCCATTAGATGCCTCATTAGATGATATCTATACTGCTGGAACCCCCTCTGGCACTCACTCTGATTATCGTAATGATGAATTGCCTATCTACCAAGGTGAAACTCACGAAACGTTACATGATTATTTAAGATGGCAACTTGAATTAACGCCTTTTAGTGATACTGACAAGGCGATAGCGGTATCGATTATTGAAGCGATTGATGAGCGAGGCTATCTAACGGTTTCATTAGATGAAATTTTGGAAGAGCAGGGTAATGACGAGATTGAATTGAATGAAGTTGAAACTGTTTTAAAGCGTATTTGGCATTTTGATCCAATTGGCGTGGGAGCTAGATCGTTACAAGAATGTTTGTCTATTCAAATTCAACATTTAACCTATCCACTGCTGGTTAAACAAATTATTGATAACTACTTAGATTTATTGGCGACTCGAGATTATAGAACATTAAAAAAAGTATTAAACGCAAGCGATGAACAGTTAAAAGAAGCAGTCAATTTTATTCAACATTTACAACCGTATCCTGGCGATTCAGTCAATACTACACCGCCAAATTATGTGATCCCTGATGTTTTAGTAAAAAAAGTGAATGGAAACTGGATTGTTGATCTGAATAATGACACTATGCCGCGCTTACGCATTAATCAGCAATATGCTGCAATGGAAAAGATAGCAAATGAAAGTGATAGTCAGTATATTCGATCACATTTGCAAAATGCGAATTGGTTTATTAAAAGTATTGAAAATCGTAATGAAACATTACTTAAAGTAAGTCAATTTATTGTTGAGCATCAGCAAGCATTTTTTGAACACGGTACTGAATACATGAAACCAATGATTTTGTCTGATGTTGCGACGGCAATTGATATGCATGAATCAACGATTTCCCGTGTGACAACACAGAAATATTTACAATGCCCTACAGGAATATTTGAGTTAAAATTCTTTTTTTCTAGTCATGTAAACACAGAATCAGGTGGCGAAGCTTCGTCGACAGCTATTCGCGCTTTAATTAAAAAATATATATTGGCAGAAGACAGCAAAAAGCCATTAAGTGATAGTAAATTGGTCGCAATCCTTGAAGAACAGGGTATTATGATTGCCCGTCGAACCGTAGCAAAATACCGTGAAGCCTTATCAATTCCTCCATCAAGCCAACGTAAACAGCTTTAAATTTAAAGCTGTTTATGACAACGGATCATTTTAGATGACTTTTTCAGTTGCAATAATCATCATATCCGTAGTAAAAGAACCATCTGCTTGAAGTTCAAAATAATTTTTTGTATCGTCAGCTGCCGTTTCTTGGTAAGTTCGTATTGCTTCAATTAACTTTTCAGGAGTACGCATTCGTTTAACCCATGTATCAAAAGAGAGTGTTAAACGGTGGCGAGTTATATTATTAATGACAAAACCTGCTTCAGTTAAAAAGGTTAACCACTCACCGGGGGTATAGTCGCGAACGTGTGATGTGTCACGCAAGGCTTCAACAGTTTGAAGCCAAATATCTAATACAGGGTGACCAGGTGAAACAACATCCATAATAATTAATTTACCACCAGGTTTAGTTATGCGATGGAGCTGTCGAATACCTTTGCCCACATCATGCCAGTGATGTGCTGAATAACGGCTGACAACAATATCAAATTGATTATCAGCAAAAGGTGGATATTCAGCATAACCTTGCTTAACGGTTATATTTTGTAAACTGCGCTCTTTCGCTGTTTGCGCTACAACCGATAACATTTCATTTGAAAGATCATAGGCTGTAACATGTTTAACATATTTTGCCGCAATAAAACTGACATGACCTGCGCCACATCCCATATCAAGTAGGTTTGCCTCCGAATGCGATATAAGTAGGTTAGATAAATATTCAAGATCAGGACCTTGAGCATGTACTTTACTGGTTAAATAAGCATTGGCTTGTTCGCCAAACTGCTGTTTTACATTGTCATGATGTGTTGCCATTGTTGATTCTCATTATTGGGCGCAAATAAGCGCCCAAAAGTTAAGGTTAAGCTAAAAATGAAGGGATTTTCTGTTCAAAGTCGCTAATCGCTTCTTCATGTTGTAAGGTTAAGCCAATATTATCTAACCCATTTAACAAGCAATGACGTTTAAAAGCATCGATTTTAAATGTATATTGCTTATCGCCGGCAATAACAACTTCATTGACTAAATCAATGGTAAACTCAATGCCTTCATTGGCTTCGACAATTTTAAACAGCTCATCGACATCTTCTTCGGATAAATTAACCAATAATAACTGATTGTTAAATGAGTTATTGTAAAAGATATCGGCAAAGCTTGAACCAATAATAGTTTTAAATCCATAATCAGCTAATGCCCAAGGGGCATGTTCACGAGAAGAACCACATCCAAAATTTTCACGTGCTAATAAAATACTGGCACCTTTATAGCGGGGTTTATTCAAGACAAATTCAGGATTAGGCTGCTTGCCAGCATCATCTAAAAAGCGCCATTCATGAAAGGCGTGTTGACCAAATCCAGTACGTGTTACTTTCTGTAAAAACTGTTTTGGAATGATTGCATCTGTATCAACATTAGCCGCGTCCAAAGGAACAACTAATCCGGTATGTTTTGTAAATTTAGCCATGACAAGTCTCCTTAAAACGGTTTGCGAATATCAGTAAAATGACCAGTAATAGCCGCTGCAGCAGCCATAGCAGGACTGACTAAATGTGTTCTGGCATCCCGCCCTTGGCGGCCTTCAAAATTACGATTACTAGTTGATGCACAGCGATCCCCTGGTGCTAATTTATCGTCATTCATTGCAAGGCACATTGAACAGCCCGGCAAACGCCATTCAAAACCAGCGTCGATAAAAATTTTATCTAATCCTTCGGCCTCGGCTTGTTCTTTGACAGGACCTGAGCCTGGCACGACTAATGCTTGTACACCCTCTGCCACTTTACGACCTTTAGCAATTTGCGCTGCTGCACGTAAATCTTCAATTCGCGAATTTGTACATGAGCCAATAAACACTTTATTGATCTTAATATCTGTCATTTTGGTGCCAGCGGTTAATCCCATATAAGTTAATGCGCGCTCTGCGGAATGTTTCTCGATAGGATCAGAAAAAAACTCGGGATTGGGTACTGTTGCATCAATGGACGTGACTTGACCCGGATTTGTTCCCCAAGTGACTTGAGGTGCAATATCTTTACCTTCAAGTGTGACTACGGTATCAAACTGCGCGCCGTCGTCGGTTTTTAGGGTTTTCCAATAGGCGACAGCTTTTTCAAAATCCTCTCCTTTTGGTGAAAATTGACGACCTTTTAAGTACTCAAAAGTCACTTCATCAGGTGCAATAAGGCCTGCTTTAGCCCCCATCTCGATTGCCATATTGCATAATGTCATGCGTCCTTCCATTGATAATGATTTGATGGCATCACCACAAAATTCAACCACGTGTCCAGTACCACCAGCACTAGTGGTTTTACCAATAATCGCTAATATAATATCTTTGGCAGTGATTCCTTCAGCTACTTGACCTTTGACCTCGATTTTCATGGTTTTAGCCCGACCTTGTTTTAAGGTTTGAGTGGCTAAGACATGCTCAACTTCAGAGGTGCCAATTCCAAATGCTAGTGCACCAAATGCGCCATGTGTTGCGGTATGTGAATCACCACACACAATAGTCATACCGGGTAAAGTCATACCTTGTTCAGGACCGACCACATGGACAATACCACGTAATGGGCTTTGTAAATCATATAACGAAACACCAAACTCTTTGGCATTTTTTGCCAGTTCAGTTAATTGAATGCGAGCCATTTCGCTGCAAGCATTTAAATCATTACTTTTGGTTGAAGTATTATGATCCATGGTCGCAAAAGTTTTATGAGGCTGACGCACTTTACGATTCATTGCACGCAAACCATCAAATGCTTGTGGAGAGGTGACTTCATGCACTAAATGACGATCAATATATAAAATAGGTGTTTCGTTTGGTGCTTCATAAACGACATGTGCATCATATAATTTTTGATACAGTGTTTTTGACATTGCATATTCCTTATTATTTTTACAACAAGTACTAAAGACTTAGTTTATCGCATTATTTTATTTACGGTTATAATCAAACCATGCGGTTAAAGCAGCTTACAAATAATATCACCCATTTCATCGGTCGATACTGGCTGTTCTTTTTGGGCTAGATCAATAGTACGATAGCCTTGCTCTAATGCTTTATTTACGGCTGTTTCGATAGTTGAGGCAATATCATCTCTTTTTAAGCTATAACGTACTAGCAATGCTAAAGATAGAATTTGTGCTGCTGGATTGGCAATGTTTTTACCTGCAATATCTGGTGCACTACCGCCCGCAGGTTCGTATAATCCAAATCCTTGTTCGTTAAGGCTGGCGGAAGGCAGCATTCCCATAGAGCCAGTTATCATGGCGCATTCATCAGACAAGATATCACCAAATAAATTTGAACATAAAATTACGTCAAACTGTGAAGGATCTTTAACTAATTGCATAGTGGCATTATCGATATACATATGTTCAAGAGCAACATCTGGATAGTTTTTAGCAACTTCATTCACTACTTCGCGCCATAAAATTGAGGTTTGCAATACATTAGCTTTATCAATTGATGTCACTTTTTGGCGGCGTAAACGTGCGGCTTCAAAGCCCATTTTAGCGATACGTTCGATTTCAAAACGGTGATACATCTCAGTATCAAAAGCCTTTTCTTGAGCACCACTTCCTTCTCGTCCTTTCGGTAAACCAAAATAGATACCACCAGTTAATTCGCGCATGCATAAAATATCAAAACCACGCTGGGCAATATCAGCCCGTAATGGGCAAAGATCTTCTAACCCTTTATATAAGCGAGCAGGGCGCATATTAGCAAATAATTTGAAATGTTTGCGTAGTGGCAATAACGCACCTCGTTCAGGTTGTTGGTCGGGGGGTAAGTTAGTCCATTTTGGCCCACCCACTGAGCCAAATAAAATAGCATCGGCTTTTTCGCATCCTTCAAGGGTTTCATTAGGTAATGGGCAACCATGAATATCAATCGCTGCACCACCGACATCATATTCACTAGTAGTAATAGAAAGTTGATATTTTTTGCGGATAACGTCTAATACTTTATAGGCTTGTTTCATCACTTCTGGGCCAATGCCGTCGCCGGGCAGAACTGCAATATGGTAGTTTTGTGACATTTTTTATTCCTTTTCAATCTTATTTAATTTTCTTATTTTGCTGTTGCACGAGCAAAACAAATTATTATTTAATCTTTGTGTAATTTTTGTTTTTCTTGGGCAACTTGATTTGCTCTATACACATTATTTAATACATTAATTAAAGCCAAAGCGGATGAGTGAACAATATCGGTTGCAAGTCCAACACCATGGAACTTACGTCCCTTATATTCTGCAACAATATCCACTTGCCCTAACGCGTTTTCACCTTGTCCTTTAGAAGCTAATTGGTATTTGACAATCGAAATAGGCTCGCCAGTAATCCGATTTATGGCTTGGTAAACCGCATCGACAGGGCCATTACCCGTTGCTGCATCAGAATACTTTTTATCGCCAATTAATAAACTGACTGAAGCAGTTGAAACTACTGTTGAACCTGACTGAACATTAAAATAATCCAAAACATAATGTTCTTTTTCATCTTTCAATTGGTTGATGAAGATTAATGCTTCTAAATCATAATCAAACACTTGACCTTTTTTATCAGCCAGTTCTAAAAACGCCTCATAGACTTGATCTAAGTTATAATCTTTATCGTGATAACCCAGTTCTTCTAAACGATGTTTAACCGCGGCGCGTCCTGAGCGAGAGGTTAAGTTTAATTGAATTTGATTTAAGCCGATTGATTCTGGGGTCATAATCTCGTAAGTTTCACGATTTTTTAAAACCCCATCTTGATGAATCCCTGACGAGTGCGCAAAAGCGTTACTACCAATAATTGCTTTATTGCCCGGAATAGGCATGTTAGTAATTTGACTGACAATTTGGCTTGTGCGATAAATCTCTTGATGATTGATATTGGTATGAACATCTAAACTATTTTGGCGAACTTTGATTGCCATAATCACTTCTTCAAGTGCGGTATTACCCGCACGTTCGCCTAAACCATTCATCGCCCCTTCAATTTGCCGAGCGCCTTCTTGAACCGCGCTAATCGAGTTAGCCACCGACATGCCCAAGTCATCATGGCAATGAACAGAGATAATCGCTTGATCAATGTTCGGGACACGTTCAAATAAGGTATGAATAATGCCACCAAATTGATAAGGGACAGTATAACCGACAGTATCCGGAATATTGATCGTTCTTGCCCCGGCTTTAATTGCTGCTTCAACGATCCGACATAAGTTATCAATTGGGGTACGACCTGCATCTTCACAAGAAAACTCCACATCATTAGTATAATTACGTGCACGTTTAATACAGTGCACAGCCCGCTCAATGACATCATCAAATGTCATTTTTAATTTATCTTTAACATGTAAGGTTGATGTTGCCATAAAAGTATGAATTCGAAATTGATCGGCAACTTTTAATGCCTCGGCAGCAACATCAATATCTTTATCAACACAACGAGATAAGGCACAAACTCGGCTATCTTTAATGGTTTTAGCAATCGTTTGGACCGATTCAAAATCACCGGGTGATGATACAGGAAAGCCAACTTCCATCACATCGACTCGCATTCGCTCAAGTGCAAGCGCTATTTGTAACTTTTCTTTAACACTTAAACTTGCTTGCAATGCCTGTTCGCCATCACGTAACGTTGTATCAAAAATAATGACTTGATCGCTCATTGTTTTTCCTTTTTATATATTTTAGCGCTATTACGGTATTTCAAGTTAAGAAAACAAAAAACCCGCACTTTAGCGCGGGTTCTTGTAATTTGTTGAGTTTTTATTTAACTACTTCTTTTACTCCACACACAAGCTATCCGCGCAAGTTGATGCGAGGAGGAGGCTGAGGTCGAGTGATAAATAGTTAACAAACATAAAAAATCTCTATTTTGATTGTAATTAATACAGACTAAAACTGATGATATTTTTACCAAATGATATTAGTGGTGTCAATGATTATTTGTAACCAATCTTAATATATTCTATATTTTATTAAAATAAAGTACCCAATGCTAATAAGTATTGCTTCACTATTTGACAAATCTATTAAAATAATAAGTTGAGACATAATGAAACCGAATTATAATAATGAAAAGAATAACACACGAGGGTATAACAATGAACATAGTTGATATTTCTCAAAAACGCTATACGACTAAACATTATGATCCAACCAAAAAAATTCCTGCCGACAAGATTGAACAATTATTAACTGTTTTAAGAAATAGCCCATCATCAGTTAACTCACAACCATGGCATTTTTATGTGATTGATAACGAAGCAGCCAAAAATAAAATTTTACCCGCTATACTTGAATTTAATCAACCAAGAGTGACTGGCGCTTCGCACACTATTGTTTTTTGTATTAAAACGCCAATAGATGAAGCCCATTTAGTCAACCTGCTTAATCAAGAAGATAAAGACGGTCGATATCCTTCAGCCGATCTTAAACAAGCGCAAGATCAAGGTCGTCGACACTTTGTAAAGCTCAATAGCACAACCATTGAATCGCAACAATGTTGGGAAAGTAAGCAAGTTTATCTGGCATTAGGGCAACTGCTTTTTGCAGCAGCGGCAATTGGTATTGATTCAACGGCTATTGAAGGATATGACGCCCAAAAAATGGACGAGATCTTAGATCTGAAAAGCAAAGGACTTAAAAGTATTATTGTTGCCACATTAGGCTATCGAGCCGAAAATGACGGCAATGCGTATCGACCAAAATCACGCTTACCAAAAGAACAAATTTTCACATTTTTATAATATAACTTGAAATATCCTCCATCTGAATTGAGCTAAATGCGGAGGATATTTTTTGATTGATTTCAGTTAACTATTCTATCCAGCTTGTAGATCATTGGGTTATAACTATATTTATGTTCATATTTCATAGTTAATTATCAGTGTTAATAAATGTCAATTTTTGATACTGGATTTTTTTACTAATTTTTGAAAATTAAGTTTGGTTATTAGCATTTAATATGTTGTTCTTCTTATCCAAACTTGTTTTGATAACCACCGTAAAAGTGTTTTACAAATCTTAATAAAGCAGTCATTTTTTTACTTTAAAGTCGCATTATATTTTGATTATAATTAGTCTTGTATTTTTGTCAGTAGTTGCAGGTTAAGTGCTATCAATTTTAAAAGTCATTTTTTATTGATAGTCAAAACATTGTTAGTGATTTGAAAAACAGGTAGTTAGGTGTTTTTAATATGGAAAACACCTAACTAAGCAAAAAATTAACGAATAATGAGTAAATATGCTATGACAAAACCAATAATCCCTCATCTTGGTCAACTAAATCATTTAACGTTAAAAATTGTGGGGCATTATGCATTGCAATTAATTTGTGTGTTATTGTTAGAGTTGACGATAGCAAACCATGCGCTTGCCTTATCCGCAAACACAACAGCAGTGATTCAAGGCAGTGCGCCTTATTTCACTTTTGATGGTGGTAGAACTAAAGTAACAAACAGTCAAGGACTATTAGGCATAACGTTATCGGATGGTCGCCAGTATGTTGCACCAGGCAGTCCATCAGGGCTATATCCTAATGGGATAGAAAACACCTCAAGTGTGGAAAACCCAATATTATTACCTAATGGAATCACAACCTTTGCTAGCATTAAAACGTCAGTTCCCTTAGTCAGCGATGGTAATAACAGTTATCCAAATATTACTTTAAACAATCTAGCTAGTTCATACGGCTATTGGGCGGATGATGATGGCGATAAAAATGTGCGTGCTACAGGTAATTTAACCGTGGTATGGCAGGATAAAAATGGAATAGACATTACAAGCCAAATCAGAAGTAATCAAATACAAACATTAGAGCCGTGTGATGCTCCTTATAAGCTAGAAGTCAAGGCAACGAGTGGTCAACTATCTACTTTGTATGGTATACCCAATATAACTCGCTTTAGTAAAGAAGCAACATCATATTATATCAGCCCTAGAATAGATAGACCTTATGTTTGTTATGCACAGCCGAATCTACTTAATAGCTGGGGAGAGACAAAGGATCCAAGTTGGGTTGATAACAAGGGATTTAAGGTGGTAAGTATTAGTAATCTTGCTGACAATTTTCCATCAACTGGGTCAAATGGGTTGCATTTTTATTTGTTATTAGCAGGCATTACCCCAGAGCAAGTCATCGCAGCAAATGGCACAACCATTTTTGCAGAAAGTGGCGGAAACACGGTAAACTTGTCTCTCACAGCAGAACAAAAATCTACTTTTCTTTCTCGCCCTCAAGTGGCATTAAAGATTTTATTAAATGGACCAAACAAAGATTCAAGCAATACAAAGTTTACCCCCTCAGAATTTAAGCTGTATGCTGATAGTGAGCATAACCAGTTACTTTATCGCTTTAAAATCGAACGCTGGTACGTTATTAAGCCTGGTTTTGCTGGTGGTTATGATAATGCTAAACTATTTTGTAATAGTCTTGGTAATGGTTATCGAATTCCAGATGTTGAAGACTATACTAATGCGAATGGGTATCGTTGGAAAGATGGTGCTCCTGGTGTAGGTCCTTATTATCGTCGGCAAATGAGTTATAAAAATAGTAACAAATGGGTGGGAGGTTTATTAAATGAATGGGGAAAATTGGATTCGGCTGATAAGGATTATCCCGCTGCGATAGACTGGAAAAATAGTGGAGGTCCATGGGGATACGACATATATTGGGCATTCCAATTTTCGGGCATTGGAGAATACTATGATGTTAACAGCAATGGCTATATAGGAAGCAATTACGAAACAACGATAACCCATAGGGTAGTCTGTGTCGCACCTTAAAAGATAGTGCGCAATAAATATGGTACCATAAAATAATCACTAAAAACCGTAATGAGCAACTAATATTGTTGTCCATTACGGGTGTTTAAAAATGATAACTCTTTTTATAAATCCGTTTTCATATAGATATTAAATCTATTCCTTTATTTTTTCTATAACAAGATCAATTAGCATGAGTCTTACAAAACTTAACAAAAAAGTTATTCTTTTTTATTTGAAATAGCATTATATTTTGATGGAAATCAAAACTCATGTTGTTATTAATGATTATGGTTTGAATGCGAGCGATTTTTTAATTGATGAATAAAGTATCATTAGTATTATAAAAAATAGTATTGCTAGGTGATTTCTCTATAGAAAATAAAGAAATCAATCAGAAAAATAATTAATAATAATGGAATAGACGTAGAATGGGTAGAAACACAAAACCAACTTTTGAACACCCCAAAAATTCGACATCAAATACAGTTAAGATTTTTAACCAAACTTTGCGAACCACATCATCGAGCTCACATATTAAACGTTATGTTTATGGAGCGGTAATTGCAACGTTGGGCTTAATGATATCGGGTAATGCTATTGCCTTATCTGCAACCACAACAGCGGTGATTCAAGGGAGCGCGCCTTATTTCACTTTTGATGGTGGTAGAACTAAAGTAACAAACAGTCAAGGACTATTAGGCATAACGTTATCAGATGGTCGCCAGTATGTTGCACCAGGCAGTCCATCAGGGCTATATCCTAATGGGATAGAAAACTCCTCAAGTGTGGAAAAACCAATAGTATTATCTGGTGGAACCACAACCTTTTCTAGTATTAAAACGTTAGTTCCCTTAGTCAGTGATGGTAATTACAGTTATCCAAGGATTGCTTTAAACAATCTAGCTAGTTCATATGGCTATTGGGCGGATGATGATGGCGATAAAAATGTGAGTGCTACAGGTGATTTAACTGTGGTATGGCAGGATAAAAATGGAATAGACATTACAAGCCAAATCAGAAACAATCAAATACAAACATTAGATCCGTGTGATGCTCCTTATAAGCTAGAAGTTAAGGCAACAGGTGGCCAATTATCTACTTTGTATGGTATACCCAAAATAACTAGCTTTAGTGAAGAAGCAACCTCATATTATATCAGCCCTAGAATAGATAGACCTTATGTTTGTTATGCACAGCCGAATTTGTATCGGAGGGAGGGTGGTCCAAATTGGGTTGATAAAAAGGGATTTAAAGTGGCAAGTATTCATAATTTTGCTGACAATTTTCCATCAACGGGATCAAATGGGTTGCATTTTTATTTGTTATTAGCAGGCATTACTCCTGAGCAAGTCATTGCAGCAAATGGGGCAACCGTTTTTGCAGAAAGTGGTGAAAGCACGGTAAACTTATCTCTCACTGCGGAGCGGACATCTGGTTGGGAACTGCAGGGAGCTGTCCGTGAAGTGGCATTAAAGATTTTATTAAATGGTCCAAACAAAGATTCAAACAATACAAAGTTTACCCCATCAGAATTTAAGCTGTATGCCGATAGTGGGCATAACCAGTTGCTCTATAGCTTCAAAATAGAACGTTGGTATATTATTAAGCCTGGTATTGCTGGTGGTTATAATAGTGCTGAAGTATTTTGTAATAGTCTTGGTAATGGTTATCGAATCACAGGTATTGAAGACTATACTAATGGAAATCTCTCATCTTATTGGACAGGGGGAATACCTGGGCTAGGGAATACCTATCGTCGGCAAATGAGTTATAAAAATGGTAACAAATGGGTCGGTGGTTTATTTAATGAATGGGGAAATGTGGGACATCCTAAAACGTATTATCCGTCTGCGATAGGCTGGGAAAAATATAGCGGTAATCAATATGGATATGATGTATTTTGGACATCCGAAAAAACCAGCCCTACATATTACAACTATTACGACGTTAATAGCGATGGCTATATAGGAAGCAATTTTCCATCAACGGCAACCCATAGGGTGGTGTGTGTCGCACCTTAAAAGATAGTGCGCAATAAATATAGTACCATAAAATAATCACTAAAACCGTAATGGACAACTAATGTTGTTGTCCATTACGAGTATTTAAAAATGATGAATCTTTTCATATAGATATTGAGTCTATTCCTGTATCTTTTCCATGACAAGATCAATTAGCGAGGGTTTTACAAAAATTAACGTAAAAATTATTTTTTACTTTAACGTCATATTATAATGAGTCTTGTATTGTAAATACTTCCATTTTTAGTAAAAAACTAACGTAGAAAATTATGCTACTTGTTTTTGTGTTTTATATTCAATGGGCGTCATATTATTTAATACCTCATGCGGTCTTTCAGTATTATACATGGTGAGCCATTGTTCGGTCTTTCTCCTAGCTTGCTTTAGGTTGTTAAAAAAATATAAATCTAACACTTCTGTTCGATAAGTCCGGTTAAATCGTTCAAAATTGCTAAATTGAACGTTATTACCAATATTAAATATTTCTACAAAAGTTAAAACTTTAGAAATATAACATCATATTTTAATTAAAAAATTACTATCACCGTAGAGTTGAATTGTTTTTATCTTCACATTTCTTTACAAAAAAAGCTAGCCAACCATTTTTTTAACGGCTATAATTTGATCGCTATAGAAGTTTAAGCTTATTAAATAAGCGAACGGTTATAAAAATATAAATAAAACAAAATATTACTTGACAGGTGGGACGTGATGCATTATCATTTTAGACACCAGACACCAGACACCAGCACTGGCAAACCTGCGTCTTAAATTTATCCAATAACGCACTTAGGCAATTTTTCACACTTTTCTCATTTATATCCTCAAAGTTATCGCTTAAATTATTATCGAAATTGTTCCGAAAAATCTTGTTGGTGTTGGGACTGTTATTATTGCCGTATTCATGGAGTTTAGAGGCATTAACAAGTAAAAGTGGTCGAGCAAATAATCATCGTAGTGATGCTATAATATTACCATCGTCCGAAAACCCGTGTTTAAAATATGATAAAGGTGGGGATGCAAGTTCAGCTGATATATGGATATGGAATCCTGATTATTTTGATCCAAGTGCGCCATTGGTTTGTTATGCTCAACCTAATTTATCAAACGATTCCAGTAATAATACTGTATATCAAGATTTAGATGGTCCGGATTGGGCAAAAGGAAAAGGATTTGTTCCACAAGATGTAAACAATCCACAACGTAATTTCCCGTCGACAGGAACAAATAATGTTTATTTTTATTTATTGTTAGCAAACGTAACACCAGAAGCTATTATTTCAGCTAATGGCGCTAGTGTATCCCCAGAGTTAGGGAGTGGTATTAGTTTAGCTTTATCATCTGCACGTACACCGGGTTGGGGAAAAGGCTCACAAGATGTTGCTTTAAAGATAGTATTGAAAGGTCCTACAAATAGTAGCGCTAATAAAAATTTTAGTCCCTCTACATTTAAGCTTTATTTAGACAAAGCAAAAACTAAGTTATTGTATAGTTTTAAAATTGAAAGATGGTACATAGCCCAAGGGGTTGGTATAAATGTTTCAGCGAGTGAGACAAAAGATTATTGCAATCAAATTGGTTATCGGATGCCGAGTGTGGCAGATTATACTAATGCAAATTATAATGATATTTGGAATGGTGGAATACCTGGTCGAAATATCAATGGTTATCGACGCCAATTAAGTTATCGGGGTAGTAATGGCAAGTGGATTGGTGGCCTATTTAATGAATGGGGAACCCTATTTAACAATCCTGATCACTATTTAGGTCTTGACGACTGGGAAACTAGCCATCCTCAAGATTGGTATTGGGTAATTGATACATACAAGGGAGAACCAATACGGGTCGATTTAGGGGATGGAGATTTATATGATTCTAAAGCAACTAATGGTCAATATAGAGCCGCTTGTGTTAAGCCTTAGTTAAAAATCTATTTTTATATATTTAGCATGTATTTTAACTTTGTGACTTTTTGACGTTAAAGAGTTTATTAAAATTGTGTACTTTCTACCAATCTTAACAATTAAAACACAATGCTTTTTATATACAATTAGCAGATGTAGATTTATCGAAAATAAGAGATAATCATTTTTGTTAATAAATCTGGTTGTGTTTTACAAACCTTAACAAAAAAGTCATGGTTTTTTTGAAATAGGACTATTCTACTGGTTGTGAGTATCACCATAAGGTTTGAGAATGTTTATGGTATATTAACAATAATACAATATTTCATCAAAGACTACTCATAAGGTAGCCTGTGTTGCGCCTTAAAAAATAGTGAGTAATGAGTAGTATAGCGCTATAAAATAATCTTTAAAAGCCGTGATGGGTAACTAATATTGTTGTCCATTACGGATGTTTAAAAATGATAACTATTTTCATAAAATCCTTTTCACATAGAGATTAAATTTATTCCTTTATTTTTTCCATAACAAGATTAATTAGCGCGGGTTTTACAAAACTTAACATAAAAATTATTTTTACTTTAACGTCATATTATAATGAGTCTTGTATTGTAAATACCCCAATTTTTAGTAAAAAACTAACGTAGAAAATTATGCTACTTGTTTTGTGTTTTATATTCAATGGGCGTCATATTATTTAATACCTCATGCGGTCTTTCAGTATTATACATGGTGAGCCATTGTTCGGTCTTTCTCCTAGCTTGCTTTAGGTTGTTAAAAAAATATAAATCTAACACTTCTGTTCGATAAGTCCGGTTAAATCGTTCAAAATTGCTAAATTGAACGTTATTACCAATATTAAATATTTCTACAAAAGTTAAAACTTTAGAAATATAACATCATATTTTAATTAAAAAATTACTATCACCTTAGAGTTGAATCGTTTTTATCTTCACATTTCTTTACAAAAAAAGCTAGCCAACCATTTTTTTTACGGCTATAATTTGATCGCTATAGAGGTTTAAGCTTATTAAATAAGCGATCGGTTATAAAAATATAAATAAAACAAAACATTACTTGACAGGTGGGACGTGATGCATTATCATTTTAGACACCAGACACCAGACACCAGCACTGGCAAACCTGCGTCTTAAATTTATCCAATAACGCACTTAGGCAATTTTTCACACCTTTCTCATTTATATCCTCAAAGTTATCGCTTAAATTATTATCGACATTGTTCCGAAAAATCTTGTTGGTGTTGGGACTGTTATTATTGCCGTATTCATGGAATTTAGAGGCATTAACTAGTAAAAGTGGTCTAGCAAATAATCATCGTAGTGATGCCATAATATTACCATCGTCCGAAAACCCGTGTTTAAAATATGATAAAGGTGGGGATGCAAGTTCAGCTGATATATGGATATGGAATCCTGATTATTTTGATCCAAGTGCGCCATTGGTTTGTTATGCCCAACCTAATTTATCAAACGATTCCAGTAATAATACTGTATATCAAGATTTAGATGGTCCGGATTGGGCAAAAGGAAAAGGATTTGTTCCACAAGATGTAAACAATCCACAACGTAATTTCCCGTCGACAGGAACAAATAATGTTTATTTTTATTTATTGTTAGCAAACATAACACCAGAAGCTATTATTTTAGCTAATGGCGCTAGTGTATCCCCAGAGTTAGGGAATGGTATTAGTTTAGATTTATCATCTGCACGTACACCTGGTTGGGGAAAAGGCTCACAAGATGTTGCTTTAAAGATAGTATTGAAAGGTCCTGCAAATAGTAGCGCTAATAAAAATTTTAGTCCCTCTACATTTAAGCTTTATTCTGATAGAGCCAAAACTAACGTATTGTATAGCTTTAAAATTGAAAGATGGTATATAGCCCAAGGGGCGGGTATAAATGCTTCAGTGAGTAAGGCAAAAGATTATTGCAATCAAATTGGTTATCGGATGCCGAGTGTGGCAGATTATACTAATGCAAATAATGATGATGTGTGGACTGGAGGTATTCCCGGAAGAAATATCAATGGTTATCGACGCCAATTGAGTTATCGTAGCGGTAATGGTAAGTGGATTGGTGGGTTATTTAATGAATGGGGAACCCTATTTAACAATCCTGATCACTATTTAGGTCTTGACGACTGGGAAACTAGCCATCCTTATGATTGGTATTGGACAATCGATCCATACAAGGGAGAATCAATTCGAGTCGATCTAGGGGATGGGGATTTAGGTTATGGAGTAACTTATGAACTATACAGAGCTGCTTGTGTTAAGCCGTAGTTAAATTTGTTTTATCTGTTCAGCAAATAGTTTGACTCTGTAACCTTTTGAAGTTACAGAGGTTATTACGAGTAAGTTAATTATAGAACTTACTCGCATTGTTTACAGTAATTTGCGAAAAAACTGTAATAAATAGACATAAAAAAGCAAAATTAACACCTTATCATTGACTATTTATTAGCTATGATAATACGGTTAAACTGCATAAAGCAATTTTGGGGAAAACGCTTTATGAGTTTTTAGAGGATTGTTTTAATGATGAAGTGTAAACAACTCGATGTTTTCCTACATTAAAATAACCGCAATGTGTTATTAACATTATTACATATTGCGGCTTTTTGGGAAGTGATATAAAACTCTTTCTAGTATATATTCTTAATTAGCAATCTATTGATAATAAATTTAAAAATAAAATGTTTTTACTAGACTTAAACAAATATAATCTCCCATTTTTTAATTCTATCAGTATTTAAGATACATTATTGTATAAGCAATTAGAGCATTCTTGTAAATAACCCTAGACCCAATCCTAAGAATCGCTACAATATACGCCATTAGTCGTATAGCAAATACTTTTTGCTATTTTTAATCAATTAAACGGATAATGTTTTATGGCGCAATATGTTTATACCATGAATCGCGTTGGGAAGATTGTTCCTCCTAAACGCTATATTTTAAAAGATATTTCTTTAAGCTTCTTTCCGGGTGCAAAAATTGGTGTGCTGGGTTTGAATGGTGCGGGTAAATCTACTTTACTGCGCATTATGGCGGGGGTTGATACCGAAATTGAAGGTGAAGCACGACCACAGCCTGACATTAAAATTGGTTATTTACCACAAGATCCGAAATTAGATCCTAAACAAACCGTGCGCGAGGCTGTAGAACAAGCAGTTGGTGATGCTAAACAAGCACTGGCTCGACTAGATGAAGTATATGCTGCTTATGCTGATCCTGATGCTGATTTTGACAAATTAGCCAAAGAACAAGCGGAACTAGAAGCCATAATTCAAGCGCAAGATGCGCATAATTTAGATAACCAATTAGAACGGGCAGCCGATGCGTTGCGTTTACCTGATTGGGATGCAAAAATTGAAAACTTATCGGGTGGTGAACGCCGTCGTGTGGCTATTTGCCAGTTATTGCTGGAAAAACCTGATATGTTATTAATTGACGAACCAACCAACCACTTAGATGCCGAATCGGTTGCATGGTTAGAACGATTTTTACATGACTACGAAGGCACAGTTGTTGCGGTAACCCACGATCGCTACTTTTTAGATAATGTAGCTGGTTGGATTTTAGAACTTGACCGTGGTGAAGGTATTCCATGGGAAGGTAATTATTCATCTTGGCTTGAACAGAAAGATCAGCGTTTAGCGCAAGAAGCCTCGACTGAATCGGCACGTCGTAAATCGATTGAAAAAGAACTCGAGTGGGTACGGCAAAATCCAAAAGGGCGCCAAGCAAAAAGTAAAGCCCGTTTAGCCCGTTTTGAAGAACTCAACAGTAACGATTACCAAAAACGTAACGAAACTAACGAACTATTTATTCCACCTGGGCAACGTTTGGGTGATAAAGTGATTGAGGTGAATAACCTAACTAAATCGTATGGCGATCGTGTGTTGATTGATAATCTGTCTTTTAGCATTCCCAAAGGGGCAATTGTTGGCATTATTGGTCCAAATGGAGCAGGGAAATCAACGCTGTTTAGAATGCTATCAGGCAAAGAACAACCTGATTCAGGTACCATTATTTTAGGTGAAACTGTGCAGCTAGCCTCGGTTGATCAGTTCCGCGATAACATGGATGATAAAAAAACCGTTTGGGATGAGATCTCAAATGGTCAAGATATTATGCGTATTGGTAATTTTGAAATTCCAAGCCGTGCTTATGTTGGTCGTTTTAACTTTAAAGGTGTTGATCAGCAAAAACGTGTGGGTGAACTTTCAGGTGGTGAACGTGGACGCGTGCATTTAGCTAAATTATTGCAAGTGGGCGGTAATGTTTTGTTACTTGACGAACCGACCAATGACTTAGATGTCGAAACGCTACGTGCGCTGGAAAATGCATTATTAGAGTTCCCGGGCTGTGCCTTAGTGATTTCGCATGACCGTTGGTTCTTAGATCGCATTGCGACCCATATTTTGGATTATCAAGATGAAGGCCATGTTGAATTTTTTGAAGGTAACTTTACCGAGTACGAAGAGTGGAAAAAACGCACACTGGGTGCTGAGGCATTAGAGCCAAAACGCGCTAAATATAAACGAATTACCAAATAGATTTAATCTTCATTGTATTCCGCTGAAATTATGTCAGCGGAATGGTTTTATCTTCTTGATATCTATCTGAAACTATTTTTTAGACGGTGATGACTTAAACTAACGCCTTAGAAACTTTAATAATGTTGGCAAAGGTCTCAGTTAGCAAACGCGGTATAGCGTTTATACCACGTGATTTTACATCATCACAAATGGCAATCGCAAGATCAGGTTTTGAACTTTTATGAATCGCTTTTTGAATAATTTGATGTACAGGCAGATCAATATGCTGTGTTGTATTATAAGCAGCGAGTTTATAAACGTGGCTAAATCCATGTTTAAATAAAAAGTTTTCAATATCTCGGGCAGGTAAAACGGTTAAGTAATCATTGGGGTTTTTATCGTCACCACATAGCGATTTTATGGTATCGGCATATTTTTTACCAGCCATATCTCCATCTGTTATCACATACCAATGGATACCCATTTTATTGGCATATTTTATAAGTGGTTTTAAACCGCACTGAGCAAACTCAATGAGCTGAACTCCTTCTGAACTCAAATGGTAACCACTTTGTTCTGCAAGCTCACGCAATAACCACACTTCGGTTTCGCCCTCAACTAATAACCAACATCGTGCAAATAAGGCGTTAGCTCGCCGGTAAAGAATATGAAAGGCAATACGACGGCTATCGCTTATGCTTAATGAATGGGATTCGATATATTTGGCAACAATATGATCAGGCTGGCGGATTAATCGATAAAGGCTTTCTAATGGAAATAGTGAAACCAGATCACTTGAGTTCGAGGTAATGATTTTTTGGGTAGGAAAGTTTTTAAGTAAACGAAATGCGACAGATAAAATAATAGGATGAAGTGAACTCTCAGGCTCTTCTAAAATTAAAATTGGCATGGCGCTTGATGAAAGTGAATAATCTCCTTTCGCTTCAATGATAGAGCCAAAAATACCTAAAAATACAGTGCGTAAATAATCATTATCCAGATTATCTAATACGTCATTGATCTGTTCTAAAACCGTCCAATCTTCTGTTCTTGGTGTACTTGTTGCATTATTTTGCTTGTAACGATAGCGATGCGCTTGATCGACAAAGTAATATGCTAATAATGAGCGTGCGGCTTGTAGACCTCGAGCTAGTTCCTTTTGGGTTAATTCGGCTGAATGGGCTTTTAGTTGGTTAGAAAGCTGTGCAATATAGTTTTCGGAAAATGGCTCGTTAGTTACAGGTAATTGTGTAGGGTTAATCGCATTTCGAAGTGTCATTACTGGGTTTAGGCTGATTAAAATCGCAATTAATAATTTTTCATTTTCAATATTAACAGGTTTATCCTGTCCATTGAGCAATTTATGTTGGGTTATAATTTGGTTATTTTGTTTATTGGCCGAAATTTGATAAGTAATTCGATGCAAATTATCTTGCTCTGATAGATACGAAACAGAGCATAATGGTTGATAATCTTCATGATTCAATTCATGTAAATGCGATTGGCAATAAGTGGCCTTAATGATGATATTATCGCCATAATGTTGATATTGATCATGGTAAAAATCGGATTCAACAAATTGATAAAACTTATTATCGAGCGATAACAGTTGCAACGCACTAATTAAACTCGAGCGCCCCCAACGATTTTCCCCCATGAGTACACTAGAGCCCGCATTTAATTTCAAAGATAGCTGATTGATACCCTTAAATCCTGAAATATCAATTTGTTCAATAAACATAATGTATCCTTATGGCTAAAGGTGATACTTTTCGGTGCGTTTACGAATTCGTTCTGCTTTTTTGTGCGTACTATTAATTAATTTCGATTCATCATACACAATGGTTTTCAGAGGCTTATTAAAATAGATTTTTAAAAACAGCCAAATATCACGATCAGTTAAGCCAATTTTAGTTGATGAAAAATAAAGCCCAATTAAATCTTTATCTCGCCAGCGAGTAGGCACTTTATTGCGAGTCTGTGCTCGGTGTAAATCGATAACCGATAATTTGATTTGCTGCTGATTTTCAAATAGCGGTAAATCCAGCAAAAAATGACACAAATAACAGTCACGATGATTAACACCAGCAGCGTGCATTTTAGCTACCATTTTTGCCAAATAAACAATTAAAGAACGTTTTAAGTGATAGCTTGGCGGCTTAGTTAGCCACGAGTTTGTAAAATCTTCTAAACTGATTGTCGGATTAAGATCTTGAGTGATAATAAATGAATAACGAGTCAACGGATTTAATCCTTTGCGTCCAAAAGCACGCCCATCCATGGTATTTACGCCAGCTTGCGCTAGGCGATGAATAGCACCCCATTCCTGCTTAGCATCTAAAACGGGTAAACGTAACGAAATTAGATTTTTCACAATCTCTTTAACCGTTGTGCCACGATGAATTTTAATAAAGTAAGATTGCCCAGCAAGCTCAAAATTCAACGTTTTGCGTTGTTTAACTGCACGATAGACTTTACCCGATATTAACTCAACCTCAGCAAATGGATCTTTACCGCTCCACAACTGATCAAAAGGTGATTTTAACTCAATTTCATTCATGATTATCACAACCTAAAATAATATCTGCGGCTCGCTGCGCTAAATGATACAAATCCGCCGTTTTACCATAATTTATCGCATTGTTATGCCATGTTATTAATTGATCGTGATTGGTTATGGCATTTTGTACCGCCTGATTGAGATCTGCTTGTACAAAAGGCTCGGCAAGGATCACCCCAGCGTTTGCATCGTGTATATGATAAGCATACCCTGAAATGCCCGATACAATAACCGGCACACCAGCGACCAATCCTTCAACCAAAACCATACCGGCGGCTTCTTGCCTTGCTGGGTGCAATAGCAAATTTGCTGCAAATAAAAAGTCAGGGATATCATTACGCCCTGCAAAAAAACGAACTTGATGCTCAATGCCCAGTTTTGCAGCTAGTTTTTGATAAGCATCGGGTTTGTCTTGTCCTACCACTAAAAAAGTGACTTTTTGCTTTAATTCGTTAGGTAAAGCTGCAATGGCGATTAACGAACGATCCACCCCTTTTCGTTTAAAATCTGAGCCAATTTGTACCATCACAAAATTATGTTCATCAATTTGATTGGCTTGTCTAAATTGCTTACCTTTAGCTAGCGACTCATGATTGTATTGGCGATCTTGCGCAATACCGGGTGGCAAAAGGTAAAATCGAGATGGATCAGTATGGTAATAGTGCTCAAAATCACTAATTTGCTGTTTAGTCAAAACCATGACTTTGGTTTGGCTATGTTGATTAAATACCGCATCTTCAAAAGCCAAATAATGCTTACAGCGTTTAGACAATTTATAAAAAAAGCCCTTATGCGATACTTTTTCAGCAAAGCTGGTATCCCCTGAAAAATAGACATCCAAGCCAGGCATTTTATTAAAGCCAACTACACAGTCAACCGGATTCGCTTGCAAATGCATTTTAACCCAATGGTAATAAGATAGATTACAGCTATGATTCGACCAGCCCTTTCTAGGCACTAAAATAATATCAAACCCAGCAGGCTTATCGCCTTGCCACGCCATCACATAAATTCGCACACGATGACCACGAGCTTGACAAGCCTTAGCAATTTGCAAAAAATCACGTTGCAAACCACCAAAAGGAAAATATTTATAGATACAAAACGCCAGTTGCATGCAGGTTGCCTCAAATTGGAAAGGGATATTATATACTTATTGATAAGCAAGGTGCAAAAATAGCTGGTTTTGTGAGGATTTTCTTAAAAAGTAATTAGGTATTAAATTGATTTTATTGATGTTTTTTTCTTTTTATTAAAATCAATCATTTAAGTTTAAAAAAGAAGATGTTCCATAAATCTTATTGATCAACGATAAGTAAACCCTTACTCTTAATTAAAAATGGCTATTTAATAGTGCAAAAATAGGAGTAATGGAATTGATTTTAAGTAAGAAACAAGTTTCATATATCGTTGCTTGAACTAAATACCCTAACTCCGTAAAATAAACAAAATTTTATTTTTGGTCTATTATGCAACTTCATCTTGTCGTCAATACTTTTGGTTCCGATCTTCAGCGTCGATATGGCGAAAAGATCTATAAACTGACCTTACACGGGGGATTTAGCTGTCCTAACCGCGACGGCACTATCGGCTTGGGGGGGTGTACTTTTTGTAATGTTGCCTCGATTATTGATGAGTCGATTCAAGTTAAATCAATTGCCGATCAACTTGTATCGCAAGCCCATCAAATGAAAAAATCTAAACGCTATCTTGCATACTTTCAAGCCTACACCAGTACTTATGCTGAAGTTGCAATCCTAAAAAATATGTATGAACAGGCACTAAATAGTGCTGATATTGTTGGGCTTTGTGTGGGTACTCGCCCTGATTGCGTACCGAATGAAGCACTTGATTTACTGGCAGGTTATCAATCTCAAGGTTTTGAAGTATGGTTAGAACTGGGCTTACAAACCGCTCATGATAAAACCTTACATGATATAAATCGTGGACATACTTTTAACGATTATCATCAAACCGTACAAAAAGCTCGTAATCTTGGTATTAAAGTGTGCACTCACTTAATTATTGGCTTACCCAAAGAAACCAAACAAGATAATTTAATCACGCTTGAACGTGTATTAAATAGTGGTGTTGATGGCTTAAAATTGCACCCTTTGCATATTGTTGATGGCAGTATTATGGCAAAAGCATGGCGAGCTGGGCGTCTTGGCGTTTTATCATTAGATCAATATGTCGATATTGCTGGCGATATCATCAGGCAAACGCCCGCCAATATTTTATATCATCGCATTTCAGCTAACGCTAGAAAGCCAACCTTGCTAGCGCCAGATTGGTGCGAAAACCACTGGCAATCAATGAACGCAGTCGATCATAATTTGCGCCAATTTGGTGCCCAAGGTAGCGCTATTGGCGATGGTTATTGTTTTAAGTTGTAGTAGCTTTTTTGAATGGTACTACAAAGCAGGTAAAATAATCATAACATCATAATTTAAATTAAAATTAAAATTAAAAGGATTTTGGGTAGATTATGAAACTTGTTTCGTTTATCTATTTGTTTTTGCTATTAGGTTTAATTAATTTATTTTCAACTTCTCATTACGAATGGATGTTGGAATCAGGCGATATCGATAACCTCTGCCAACTTCCATCGGGTGGACGATATACAGCTGAACCGATAATTTTTTTAATTCCCTGTATTTGTCTGTTATTTTTAATAAAAAATAAAAAAATAAGATATGCATATTTATTAATAGCACTCATCTATCTTTTATGGTCGTTTTTAGGGCGTTACAGTTGGTGTTAACGGCTAAAACCGATGATTTACTCTTTGTTAAGCAGCGATTTTACGTTTTCAGTTAAAAGATCCTCTTTTAGGCTTAACGATGTTATCGTTGTTACCTGAAAGATTTTTGAGCAAAAGATTGTTTGGGATTTAAATAGGTTTCAGAGATTGCCACTAAAGTTATTTTTTGATCAAAGGATAAAATGTCCGAAACTCACGGCATCCCAAAGCTGAATCTAACACATTAACAAAACTTTACTAAAATTAAAAAATACTAGCCAAGATTTTTTTAAACAGTTATACTTCGATCAACTAAAAATCAGTTTATTTAACAAGCAATTAGACATATAAAAGATAAATAAAACAACAATTTAATTGACGGGTGAACTATAATGTATTATCATTTTGAACAGCGAACAGCGAACAGCGAACAGCGAACAGCGAACAGCGAACAGCGAACAGCGAACAGCGAACAGCGAACAGCGAACAGCGAACAGTTGCCTTAAATTTATCACATAACACATTAAACAAGTTTTTACTCTCTCCTCGAATTTATCTCCTCAGACTATTATCAAAATTACCCCTAAAACTCCCGTTTGCATTGTTGTTATTGTCGTCTTTATGGCATTCGCAGGCATTGGCCAGCAAAAATGGTCGAGTCGTTAATAATCGTAGTGATGCAATCGTATTATCGCCATCACCATTCATCAACTTCGCTCGGCCGAATTTGGTTTACGGCACACGTGAAAACGCCGGTCCTGCTGGCATATGGCATCCAAAGAAAGGATTCTTTACGCAATCAATCAACCCCTCATCATATGCGCTTAATTTTCCGACCACGGGTGCTAATGGATTATATTTTGATTTAGACATAGAAGGTGTTGATGCAAGTGAATTGACATGGGAGCCAGTTACACATGAGGGAATAACCGCTACGGTGACACAGAAAGCAACAAGCCATTATGAGGATGATTGGCTTGATGGTCCAGAAGATGTGACGCGTGTTATCTTAACAGGCCCTAGAGTAAATGATGATGATGTTGATGAAAACGGTAATTACCTTGAAATCAGTCAACATCCAACTTACCTAGGTCTAGTTGGCAAGCCAAATTTACCGCAGACATTCGAGTTAGTGGGTAAAGATAAAGAGGGTAATGTGGTTGTAACATATGGATTTGTATTACAGAAGTGGTTCCTCCTGCGCAATAGCGTATGGAATTATAATGCTCCAACCCACGCCGAGTGGTGTGATGGTTTAGGCTATCGACTTCCAAAAGTAAAAGACCTTACCAATGCGTTCTGTCGAGGTTTCGACAGACACGAATGTCAAGGTGCTGTTGGTGCCACGCCGTCATCAAAAGGTAATTATTACCAGCGCCAAATAGGGGCTGGATTTTTCACGGAGTGGGGCGCCATGTACCATTATACCGAGGGTTCAGATTTTGGTAACGACGGCCACCCAGTAAGTGATCCAACGGGTGACAATACGTACTTTGCTGTGACCACATTTGACGGTCAAGTGTTGCGTAACCCTGCGTATATCGATTATGAGGGGCTTTGCGTCACTCCATAGTTTTTTAGTTCTTAGTCTTAGGTAGGAGGGGATGATATTAATTAAGGACAAGCAATCAGAGAAAGCAGCTCAGCATAGGTGACTGAGCTGATGATGATAAGTTTGCGCTTTTGTGGTTAAACTGCAAAAGCGCTTTTTTTTAAAATCAATAAAAAATTGATATCAGAATGTTTTTATAAAATACATACCAATCTTTCACAACACCCAAAACCAACCATTGCAACAAAAATAAATATATAAATATTTGATTTTAATTGAAAATATTAATTTCCTGCCTAAATGTTTTTTATAAGAAAAACACTCGGATTTTTTACGACTCTCAAAGGTCAATATTGCCTTTTAACCGCAATTGAATCCTGCCTAAATTCAGCCACTTGTCAAAGTGAAATAATCCTATCGAACAACGGATTATCAGTCAAACGATGCGTAACCATGATTAGTGTTTTATTTTTGCATGTTTGTTTGATCAATCGAATAATTTGTTGTTCTGTTTGTTGATCAAGGCTTTCTGTGGGTTCATCCATTAAAATTAACGGTGAATTATGCAGTAATGCCCTTGCTATGCCAATTCGGCGAATTTCACCGCCCGATAAAGCGCGACCACCTTGTCCAACTAGTAAATCTAAACCTTGCTCGGTTGTGAGTAATTTGTCGAGTTCAACTTGGTGTAATACGTCGATTAACTGTTGCTCGGTAGCTTGTTGATTGCCTATTAGCAAGTTTTGCCTTAAGGTGTCGCTAAAAATAGTGATCACTTGAGGCACCATGGCGATAGCTTGTCGTAGTGTTTTTTCGTCAAGTTGATTAAGCTCAATACCGTTGATATAGATATGGCCTAATTGAGGTTCCCATGTGCGATTAACCAGACTTAATAAGGTTGATTTACCGCAACCTGTTTTACCAACCACACCAATATGTTCACCTTGTTCTATTGTCAACGAAAAATCCGTTAATACCGCAAAGGGTTGATTGGGATAGCTGAAATTAATTTGTTCAAATTGCAATTTTGCCGAACTTAAATCTATCGCTTTACCTTTGTCAATAAATTGGATATCGGGTATTTGGTTAAAAATAGCCGTTGTACGTGTGGCAGAAGTGAGTACTTGCCCTAAAAAGATAAATGCACCAGGAATTGGCATGAGTATTTCGGCACTTGCAAGACTAACAAATACAAATAAAGCCACTAAAGGGGATAGAGTGTATTGGGTAATTAGCCACAGAACCAGTAACGTTAAAAAGCCAGCAATAAGCAAGACCAATGCACTTGATAGCGCCATTAATGTTGATTGCCGTTGTTGATTATAGAGCCAGTTTGATTCAAGCTCATCAAGTTTCGCGCGATAGCGTGGTTGTGCATTAAATAGGATAAGTTCAGCTTGTCCTTGTAGGTAATTAATTAATAATAATCGGTATTCACTTTGTTGTTTAGCTAGTGTTTTACCTAGCTGTTTTCCAGCTTGATAAAAGATAACAGGTACCACAAGTAAAGTAGTTGTAAGGATAATGGTAATGATTAACGCAATGGGTAAGTTTATGCTTGCTAACCCTACGAACAAAACGCCAATGGTAACTAACGCGGTTACAATGGGCGAAAAGAGTTTTAGGTATAAGTGATCAAGTGCATCAATATCGACAATAAAGCGATTAAGCAAGTCTGCTCGTTGGTAATGAGCTAATTGATGGGTACTTAGTGGTAAAATTTTACGAAAAGCAAGTGTTCTTAAATAAGCCAAAATCTTAAATGTGGTATTGTGATCAACCAAACGCTCCATATAACGTGAAACGGTTCGAGTAATGGCTGCCGCTCGCACACCTGCCGCAGGCAACATATAATTAAATGTATATAAACCAGCCACGCCAACAAAAGCGGTAGAGGCTAAAAACCAACCCGATAGGGATAATAAAAATACGCTAGCAAGCAGTGTGAGAATCGATAGCGATAAGCCAAATAAAATTTGCCAAAAATAGTGTTTATAAAGGGCTATATAGGGGCGCAATATGGCTAGCATAAATTCTCCTTGATATCACAATGTAGCTTGCCATTAGCTAATAGCCAGATCTGTGCAAAATCTTGCATATCATCTGTTTGATGAGTGATGGTGATGCTATTGGGTGCTATATGTTGCTTATCCAAATTTTGTATGGTTTGTTTATCTAAGCTGGCAGTTGGTTCATCAAGAATCAGTAATTGGCAAGGTTTAAGCATTGCTCTTGCTAAAGCGATCCGCTGTGCTTGCCCAACCGACAAACGTACCGCATCTTCACCAACTTGGGTTTCAATACCCTGTGGTAATTTTGCAATGACATCGGTTAATTGGGTTTTGGTTATCACTTCATCAAGTTCTTTTTCAGTGGCATTTTGCTTGCCAAGTAAAATATTATCGCGAATAGAACTATTTAACAGGTAAGGATTTTGTCCAATCCAGCTAATGTGTTGTTGCCAGTTATTAATATCTAATTGATTAAATTCAATACCATTAATTTTTAGTGAGCCTTGATAAGATAAAAAGCCGAGTAGTACTTGTATTAACGAGGTTTTACCTTCGCCACTTGTACCTATTAAAGCCAATTTAAATGGTGTTTGCAGGCTAAACGATAACGGACCAACAATCGGTTGTTGTTCGCTAGATAAAACAATTAAGTTATTGGCTTCAATGGTTTGTAGTGGTTCAGTCAATTTGATGTTTGCGGTATTAGCCTTGGTTTGTTCTTGTGATAATTTTTTAATTAAAAACGTTTCGATATTATCAGCCGCGGCGATTGCTTCGGCTTTGGCATGATAGTAAGTGCCTAAATCACGTAAAGGTTGAAAGTACTCAGGGGCTAAGATTAGTGCAAAAAAACCTGCAAATAAGGTAACGGTGCCATTGTATGTGCCAAAATTAAATTCGCCTAAATACGAAAAGCCAAAATAAACCGCGACAATGGCGATCGAAATAGAAGTAAAAAACTCTAACACTGCGGAAGATAAAAACGCGACTTTTAGGACTTGCATGGTTTTGATTCGAAAATGTTCAGACGCGCGGGCGATTTCGTTGGTCTGTTTTTCGCCTTGGTCGAATAGTCGAATGGTATTAAGCCCCTTTAAACGATCTAAAAAGTGACCACTTAAATAAGCGAGAGCTTTAAAATGACGGCGGTTAATATCAGCAGCCCCCATTCCCACTAAAATCATAAAGATAGGAATCAGAGGTGCCGTGCAAAGCAAAATTGCAGCAGCAGCCCAGTTAAATGGGAAGATAGCAATACAGATTAAAATCGGTGCCATGCTTGCCAAGCGCATTTGGGGTAGATAACGGGCAAAAAAGTCATGCAATTTATCAATTTGTTCAATGAGCAACGTGCTCCATGCGCCAATAGTACTTTGATTTAGATAAGCAGGCCCATGTAGCTCAAGTTGATCAATTACTTGCTGTCGAATTTGCTGCCGAACTTTTTTGCCTATAGCAAAGTTGATTTTTTCGCGTAGATAGATTAAACCCGCTCGAGCGAGTAGTACCGCAATTAATGCGCCAAAAAAGGGTAGAATATCTACAAAATGTTGTTGTTCAATAATGATTCTTTGCAAAATTATTGCAAGCAATCCCGCTTGGATAATGATTAATACCGTTAAAATAAAGCCAGTTAAAATTGAAGCTCGCAAATTAGCTTTATGCCTTTTTGCATGCTGTTTTAACCAGCCAAGTAGATAGGTCTGGCGTTTTTTATCTAATGACATAAAGATTTTTACTGCTTATTTTAAGTTATCCAAATAGTGTTCAGCATCTAAAGCCGCCATACAGCCCGTACCGGCTGACGTGATTGCTTGACGATAGATATGATCCATTACATCACCAGCAGCAAAAATTCCCTCGACACTGGTTTGAGTGGCGTTGCCTTGCGTACCTGATTGTACTTTGATATAACCACCGTTGAGTTCAAGCTGACCTTCAAATATGGTGGTGTTTGGCTTGTGGCCAATTGCGATAAATACGCCTAAAACTGATAATTGTTCGGTTATATTGGGATCTTGTGTGCTGCGGATCCTAACACCAGTCACGCCCATATTATCGCCTAGTACTTCGTCGATAATGCGATGTGTATGTAGGATAACTTTGCCTTCCTTAATTTTTTGATCCAAACGGTCCATCAATATTTTCTCAGCTCTAAAGCTATCTCGACGGTGAATTAAATGGACTTCGCTAGCAATATTGGCTAAATACAGCGTTTCTTCAACCGCAGTATTGCCGCCACCCACTACGGCAACTTTTTGGTTGCGATAAAAAAAACCATCGCAGGTTGCACAAGCAGATACGCCTTTGCTTTTGAATGCTTCTTCTGACGGTAAACCAAGGTATTGTGCTGATGCGCCAGTTGCAATAATAAGGGCATCACAACTATATTCAGTCTCACTACCAAAAAGTTTATACGGCTTAGAACTAAAATCAACACGATCGATCTGATCTAAAATAATTTCAGTATTAAATCTTTCGGCATGTTCTTTCATTTTGACCATTAATTCTGGTCCCGTTAAATCAGGTGCGCCAGCTGGCCAGTTTTCAAGCTCTGTGGTTGTTGTCAGTTGTCCGCCTTGTTGCATTCCAGTAATTAACACAGGAGACAGGTTAGCGCGTGCGGCATAAACCGCTGCAGTATAACCTGCTGGACCAGAACCGAGTATTAATAAACGTGCATGTTTGGTTTTCATTTTAAATCCTTATTTATTTTCAATTTTGGCAACTTTAGACAAAACTCGCGCAATTAATGGCAGTAAGTCTAACATTATCAATCTTTATCGTGCAAAAAAATTGGTTATTGTAGCAATAGGTAATGACAATAGGCTTTATTAACGTTAAATAATTGGGTTATCTGTTCCTTTTCGGTTCTTTTAAAATTAGTTGTGATTTTTAAAACGATATTGGTTTTTGTTTTTGCTTTGTAGCGTTTAAAATACGTCCCTTTCTTATTCTTAAATTCCTTTTTCTATTGTCTGATAATGTAGTTTTGATTATCGATTTATTTGACATCCTAACAAAACGGGGGAGATGCTATGAATAATCCTTCAAAAGAAAGTGTAGAAGCTGTACTTACAAAAATTAATTGGGCACAAGAGATTTTAAATTCGGTACAACAAAATGTCAGCGATCCTCAGATTGGTAATATTTTATCTGGAATTGCTTTTATTATGGACTCAGCTTCAGCTGACGCCGAAGCGCTCTATCAATCAATTGAATAATGATTTTGCCTGTTTTTTATCTACCTTCATTCGCTATGTGGCGATTGAAGGTAGCAAGTTGCTATATCTGTTTAGTGATTATCAGTAAGATACGTCGTTAAATCAGCAAGTGGCCAACGAACATGCGCTGCTGGTTCATTGATTCGATAACCAAAAGCTAAACAAAGCCCTACCCCAAATGATTCTTCACCAATTTGTGGAATATGTTTTTCTAGCATTTTTATCACTTTATCATGGTCGAACCCACCAATAGCACATGAATCAATACCGCGAAATGCCGCAGCAGTCATCATATTGGCACAAGCGATGTAATCTTGCATTTCTGACCAATGGTTGATCGTTAAGCCATCAGCAAGCCCTTGCTCGCAAAAATTGATAAATGCTTGGCAGGCAATATCAATAGATGTTTGATTATTTGGATCGGGTAAAGTGCGCGCAATTGCACGTCGTAAATAATCGCTCTGTAATGTAAAATTATTCGCTTTTCGATAAAGCACAATCACAAAATGTGAGCAACTGGTGACTTGTTCTTGATTGTAGCAAACATTACGTAATTCTGCTTTTATTTTGCTACTGTCAACAACCACAAAATGCCATGGCTCCATGCCAAATGATGAAGGAGATTGCCGACCTGCTTCCAAAATGTATTGAATATCATCATCCGTAATTTTTTTTGTGTCATCAAATTTTTTACATGCATGTCTAAAGTCGAATGCTTGGGTTAATTTATCCATATTTTCTCCTAAGATTTGATATTCCACGGGGCCACTTTTAATAATAATAGCATACCTGGAATGGCAAGAATCGTACATAAACCAAAAAATGTTGTCCATCCCAAATGTTCAACCATAATACCTGTTGTAGCATTAATTAATGTTCTTGGGATAGATGCAATACTGGTAAATAAAGCAAATTGGGTTGCGGTATAAAGGGGATTGGTTGTTTTAGCAATAAACGCAACAAAAGCGGCCGAACCAAGACCAACGCCAAGTGATTCAAAACCAATTACTATGGCTAATAATGTTTTTTGGGATGTCCCTATGACAGTAAAAGGGCCTTCTATTGAAAGCCAAGCAAAACCTAAAATTGAAATGACCTGTACAATACCAAAAGACCATAGTGCGCGGTTTATACCTATTTTAATCATCAAAATCCCCCCTATTAATGCACCAAATACGCTTGGCCATAAAGAGGCGTTTTTAGCAATCCAACCAATGTCTGGTCGGCTATAACCCATTTGTAAGTAAAAAGGGGTGGCTAAAGAGGTTGCCATACTATCGCCTAATTTATATAAAAAGATAAATGCTAAAATTAATATGGCTGTTTTAAGTCCATTTCGAGTAATAAATTCACTAAATGGTCTAATAATGATATCTTCAAAATTATGATTTTTGGGTGTTTGATTAGTTGGTTCTTTAACAAGTAGTGTCATGACGATAGCCGGTAGCATAAATAGTGCAGTAATGATGAAAACACTATTCCATGGTAGAGAGTTTGATAATATCAGTGATAATGATCCAGGCACTAAACCTGCAACTCGATAGGCGTTAGTGTGAATGCTATTACCAAGTCCTAATTCTTTATCAAGTAATAATTCCCGTCTAAAGGCATCAAGAGCGACATCTTGCGTAGCTGAAAAAAGTGCAATAATGAAGCAAATAGCAGCGATTAACCAAATATTTAATGAAGGTGAAAGAAACCCCAATATTGCGATTGAAAAGATAAGTACAATTTGCGAACCAAGCATCCAACCACGTCGCCGTCCTAAATGAAATAATGAAATATTATCCATAAAGGGGGACCAAATAAATTTCAAAATATAGGGAGTTTGTGTTAATGAAAACGCACCAATTGTTTTGATATTTATACTTTCACTTTCTAACCAAGCTGGTAATAGTTGTAATAATAAATAAAAGGGCAACCCAGAAGCTAAGCCGGTAAAAATGCAGATCAGCATTTTAGTGGTAAAAATTGTTTTTAAAAGTGAATTTTGCGCATTATTCATTATTTAACTTTATTGGTTAGTTTTTTTGCAAAGTGCTATCATACCACACAACATTTAAAAAATAATTCTGCAAGCTTAGATAAACTGTTTATCTACAGTCATATTTTCAACATAAGAAAAGTTATATTGCAAATATGTTGAAAGCGAAAAATTCATTATTTTATTTAGGTTTTGTTAAAAAGTTTCAGGAAACTATGTGTTTCAGTATAAAATTAATGCCAATAACCAGTTAAAAAGTTAACTAATTACCATTAAGAGGGGTTTAGTAAGATGAAAAGTTCAATTAAAGTTGCTGTTTTTAGCAGTAAGCATTACGACAAAGAACATTTAGAAATGGCGAACAAAAAGTTTGGTTTCGATATTGAATATTATGAACATAAACTGAGCCATAAAACAGTTGTTACTGCCCAAGGTTATCATGCGGTTTGTGCATTTGTTAATGACGAAGTAGATAAAAAAGTACTACAAAAATTAGCCAGTTATGGCATTAAAATTTTAGCCCTTCGTTGCGCTGGGTTTGACAATGTTGATTTAGCAGAGGCTGAAAAATTGGGTATTACGGTGGTTCGCGTGCCCGCTTATTCGCCAGAAGCTGTTGCAGAACATGCAGTGGCTTTGATGATGACGCTAAATAGAAGGACACATAAGGCCTATCAGCGCACTCGTGATGCTAATTTTTCGTTAGAGGGATTAACTGGATTTAATATGCATAATCGTACCGCTGGCGTTATTGGTACTGGCAAAATTGGTCAAGCAGTTATCCGTATCTTGAAAGGTTTTGGTATGCATATCCTTGCTTACGATCCTTATCCTACTGATATTGCTGTTGAGTTAGGAGCTCAATATGTTGAGCTAGATGAGTTATATGCAAAATCAGATGTTATTACGTTACATTGCCCAATGACGCCTGAAAATTATCACTTACTGAATAAAGAGTCTTTCCAAAAGATGAAAGACGGTGTGATGATTATCAATACCAGCCGAGGGGCATTACTTGACGCCACAGCGGCTATTGATGCATTAAAACAAACAAAAATTGGCGCTTTGGGGATGGATGTTTATGAAAATGAGCGTGATCTATTCTTTGAAGACAAATCTAACGATGTTATTTTAGATGATGTATTCCGTCGCTTGTCTTCTTGTCATAATGTTATTTTTACTGGTCATCAGGCCTTTTTGACACAAGAAGCATTGCTAAATATTTCTGATACCACTTTAAACAATATTAAACAAGTTGCTGAAGGTAAATCATGTCCAAATATTGTTAAATAATAAGAAATATCTTATGATGTTGTCGATTTTTTAATTACTTAAGATATGGATTTTTTATGCAGCGTATTATCATTTTTATTAGCATAATTTTATTGCTTGCAGCTTGTAGTAGTCGTAGATCTTCAACATCACCTATGAAAGAACACCGCGGACATACTAATGTTAAAGGCGGTGTTTATCTTGAAAAAGATCACAATCAATCTAAAATCGCCAGTCCTCCGTTAGCTGTAGATAAAGAAAAATTTATCGATAGAATGGTAAGTAAGCATGGTTTTAATCGTCAACAGCTTCGCAATGTGCTTGCACAAACCAATAAACTTGATTGGGTTATTAATTTAATGGATAAACAAGCTCCAAAAGCTGGCTCAACAACGCTGCCGAATGGCGCTTGGATTCGATATAAAAATAAATTTATTACACCGAGCAATCTTCCTCGTGGAGTCGATTTTTGGAATCAATACGAAAAAGAATTACAACGTGCTTATAATGAATATGGTGTACCGCCAGAAATTATTGTAGGCATTATTGGTGTCGAAACAGGCTGGGGTAGGGTAATGGGTAAAACTAAAGTGATTGATGCTCTATCAACACTTGCTTTTGACTATCCAAGACGGGCGCATTATTTTTCTAACGAATTAGAAGATTTTTTAGTTATGTGTCGTGATGAAGGCGTAGATCCATTTGATTTAAATGGATCGTTTGCTGGTGCAATGGGATATGGTCAATTTATGCCGTCTGCATTTAGACGTCATGCTGTTGATTTTAATCGCGATGGGCATATTGATTTATGGGATCCGGTTGATGCAATTGGTAGTGTGGCGAACTACTTTAAATCATATGGTTGGCAACGTGGTAAAAAAGTGGCAGTAATGGCTGACGGTCAGGCTCTATCACTTGATACTGGTTTTAGCACTAAATACTCAATTGAAACATTAGCAAAAGCTGGGTTAAAACCACAAAGTTCATTAGATGGGCATACTCAGGTGAGTCTATTGCGTTTGGATATGGGCGATCGTTACCAATTCTGGTATGGATTACCGAACTTTTATACTATCACCCGTTATAACCATAGTTCGCATTATGCAATGGCTGTTTGGCAATTAGGACTGGCCGTCAAAGAGGCAAGATAGTCATTGATATTTGGTATCAAAATTTATAAGGTCACTTTTGTGGCCTTTTTTATATCCAATAATGTTTAATATATGATTAACTTGATTGCGAGCAATAATAAAAATAGACCAAAAAATCTGATTAATTTTTTAATTGATAATTTTTGCGCAATTTGCACGCCTACTTTGGCCATGGGGATGCTTGCTAGCATAATCACTAAGGCTGCAGGTAAATAAATAAAACCTAAACAGTAGTTTGGTAATTGTGGATTATTCCAACCCGCGATGATATAGCCAATGGTACCACCAATGGCAACTGGTACAGTGAAAGCGGCCGATGTTCCGATGGTTTTACGCATATCAACACCACATCGTTGCAAAAATGGCATAACTAAAACGCCACCACCAACACCAAACATACCGGCTAATAATCCTGCAGCAGCGCCAATACTAAGAAAAATGACAAACTCAAAAATCATATTCAATCCTTAAGGTAGTGGTAAAGCGAACCACTTGGCTATTTGTTTGTTAAGTGAAAGTTAAGGCTAGATAATTGATTCTAATTATATTTACAAAGATGTTGTTGCAAATAATTTGGTTATTCTACCTGAGCTATTTGCAATAAGCCAATGAATCTATTTGCAAATAAATCAAAATTATTATCAAGTTTAATCACAAAGTAATAGGTCAAAAGATGACAGAATGTTTAAAAAAGCTTATGTTATTGCGTAAATTGTAACGAATGAAAAGTTTAAAGATAAATTGAAAGGAGCGAATAATGAAAGATCGTTTAAAGTGGATTGATGATTTTGGTTTTTTGGGCGAAACAGCAAGTGGGCATTCATTAGTGATGGATGGCGGTATTGAACATGGCGGTCGCAATCGTGGCGCTCGCCCTATGGAACTTTTGTTACATGGTGCAGCAGGCTGTATGGCTTATGATATTATCGCTATTTTAAAAAATAATAAAAAAGATGTTCGCGATCTTTGGATAGAGATTGATAAAACTCAAGCCGAATCTTCTCCTAAAGTTTATACATCAATTAATTTTCATATAGTTATTACTGGTATTAATGTCGATAGCGAGGCAGTTGAAAGAGCGGTGAAACTTGCTTCAGAAAAATATTGTAGTGCCTCTATCATGTTAGGTAAGACCGCAAAAATGTCGTATACCTATGAGGTGAAAGAGCATCATTAAATATCTTCTTATAACAAATAATTATAACTTAATAACAAGCTGATCTTAGTGCGTTTTTTAGTAATCATTTAACATTCTACTTTATTGATGATTATGATACGAAAACAATTATGCAACAGTTAAGTAAAAATATGCGGTTCCGGGATTTGGTTATTCTGGGATTGCTTTTTATTGGTCCAGCAGCACCTATAGGATTATTTGGCGTTTTAGATGCGATAAGTGATGGTGCAGTTGCTTTAGTTTATATAGTTGCCACTTTGGTAATGGCATTTACTGCATTTTCTTATGCTAGAATGGCAAATGCTTTACCGCATGCGGGCGCCGTTTACGCTTATTGCTCTATTGGTATCCATCCTAATGCTGGATTTTTAGTAGGCTGGTTGTTACTACTTGATTATATGTTTATTCCTGCTGTTGCTTATTTATTTAGTGGCATATCGTTCAATGCATTGATCCCCGAAGTGCCAATATGGGTATGGACTTGTGTGGCTGTTATGTTAACTACCACGCTGAATTTAATGGGTGCCAAAAAATCGGCCAAAATCACGTTGATCATACTAATATTTGAAATTATTGTCCTGCTTGCTGTGTTAGCTACTGGTATGTGGATAATAATAACCAGTGAGAGTAGCAAAGATTGGTTGCAACCTTTTGTTGGAGGGAATTTATTCAGTTGGGGTAAACTATTTAATGCGGTGTCTATTGCTGTACTATCTTATTTGGGATTTGATGCTATTGCGACTTTTTCTGAAGAAAATAGTGGCCATCATAATTTAGTCAGTAAAGCGATTATGAGCTGTTTAATTTTAGCCGGTTGTTTATTTGTGGTACAAATTTATGTTGGAGCTTTACTTAATCCTTATAGCTCAGACTATTTGCGTAGTCATCCCGAACTACAAGGTAAAGCTTACTATAATATTGTTAATCAAGAAATTAATTTATGGTTAGGATGGGCACTAAGTTTAATGAAAGCTATTGGTGCATCATTTGCTGCAATGGTTGGACAAGCCGCAGCAAGTCGCCTTTTATTTAGCATGGGGCGTGATAAGCGTTTACCTCCAGTTTTTGCTAAAGTGGGTGAAAAAAGCGGTGTGCCAACAATGGCTATTTTATTTGCTGCTTTATTTAATTTATGTTTAGTAGTTATTGCTGCGAATAATGCAAAAGGGTTGCCAACGTTAGTGTCATTTGTTGATATTGGCGCATTAACGGCATTTATTATGTTACATTTATCTGTAATTGGTTATTTTAAGCTCAAAAAAGGCTCCAAAGGCTGGCTTTCATGGATTTTAGATATCTTTATGCCTATTATTGGTACTGTTGTGCTATTACCCGTATTATTTCACATTGATAATGATGCAAAAATGGTCGGCATTATTTGGTTAGCGATAGGTGTGATCATCCTCTATTTAAACAAAGATCGAACGCAATTACGATGGTTAGAAAAAAATAAATTCGATTAATTTATTGAAAGCTTATGATATCATTGATTAATTGCTAATGTTTTACTATTTTATTCTGGTGTTATAACCAAATGCTATCAGAAATATTACGTGGCGCTTTAATTTCAGCCAGTCTAATTATTGCTATTGGTGCTCAAAATTTATTTGTGCTCAAGCAAGGGTTATTAAAGAATCATATCTTTTATGTGTCGGCAATTTGTTTTATCTGTGATTTTGCTTTGATGTCCGTGGGTATTTTTGGGGTAGGTATCTTTATTGGTAGCAATCCTTTAATTACTAATATACTCGCGATATTAGGGGCGGTTTTTTTAGTTTGGTATGGCTTTTGTGCGTTTAAAAGTGCAATTAAAGGCACAAGTAGTATGCAAATCGAATCCCAAGTTCCTAACAATAACAGCTTATTAAAAGTTGTACTAGCAACTTTGGCAATCACACTGCTCAATCCTCATGTCTATTTAGATACTGTTGTTATTGTAGGAGGGATTGCTGGCACGTTAACCTGTGAACAAAAACTCGCTTTTTTGATTGGCGCGGTTTGTGTTTCATTCATCTGGTTTTTTAGTATTGGTTATGGGGCAAGATTACTCACACCACTATTTAGACAAAAAAGAATGTGGGTAATATTGGATTGCATTGTTGGCACTGTAATGTTCTATATCGCTTACCGATTGGTTATTTATGTGGTATATAAAAATTAAACAGATAGTTGTAAGCTAGCCATGTATATTACTGACAAAAAGATATTTTATGTTTCGGCTGATTTTTAATCCGCGCTAAAGAGTATTGCGATAAAAAATCATTAATTCATCATCAGTTATTAAATAACATATGAATTAAGAATGTGACTTTTATCACAATTACATCAACAAATTAAAAGATAGGATATCTTCTTTATCTTATTAATGTTAGTTTACATGGAATAATTTTGGATTGTTACTGTATTATCAATTGACGATACAGGCAAAACCTAAACATTTTGGTTAACAAAGTGTTTAGGTTTTTTTGTTTTGTATAAAGGCAAAAAAGGCGAGGCGTTAATTCGCTATAGCAACAAATCATAAGATGATTTGTTGCTATGTATTCAAATCAACTATTTTAAGAATTTAATATTAATAATAAATGTGTCATAGGTCACTTAAGGATAAAAAGATGAAAAGTAAGATTTTAAAACCAGCACTATTAATTAGTGCTGTTCTAACAACAAGCCCGTTATTTGCTATTGACCAAATCAAACTTGAAAGTCATCAATTAAAAAAAATTATTGTTGATAACCTTGAATTTAAGGATATGGATAAAGATGGAAAACTAACTCCTTATGAGGATTGGCGTTTATCACCACAACAACGTGCGCAGGATCTGCTTTCAAGAATGTCATTAGAAGAAAAAGCTGGGATAATGATGCATGGTAATGCGCCGAGTTTAAATAATGATATTGGACGTGGTGATAAGTACGATTTTGAAAAACTGACCGCTTTAATTTTGAATGATAAGGTTAATAGCTTTATTACCCGATTAGAGGTTAATCCTAAGGATTTTGCAGAGCAAAATAATCAATTACAACAAATAGCTGAATCCTCTCGTTTATCGATCCCATTAACGATCAGCGTTGATCCTAGAAATACGTTTTATTATGGCAATGAATTAGGCATAAATAGTGGTTTTAGCCAGTGGCCTGGCACGTTAGGAATGGCGGCTATTGGTCACGAAAAAGATATTAATGAATATGGTAATATAATTCGACAAGAGTATAGATCATTAGGGATAACACAAGCATTATCACCAATGGCAGATTTGGGTACTGAACCTCGTTGGGCTCGCTTTGAAGGTACATTTGGTGAAAATCCTGAACTAAGTAAAAAGATGGTTAGAGGTTATATCTCAGGAATGCAAGGTAAAGATGGTTTAAATTCACAAAGTGTCGCCGCCGTTGTTAAACATTGGGTGGGATATGGCGCTGCCGAAAATGGTTTTGATAGTCATAGTGCTTATGGTAAATATGCACTTTTTACACAAAAAGATAGTTTGAAAGAGCATATTATTCCATTTACTGGCGCTTTTGAAGCAGATGTTGCTGGTGTCATGCCGACTTATTCAATATTGAAAAATGCTCAAATAAATAATCATAAACTTGATGCTGTTGGTGGTGGATTTAATTCGTTTTTATTAAAAGATTTATTACGTGACACCTATAAATTTAAAGGTGTTATCATGAGTGATTGGAATATTACGAGTGATTGTAATGAAGTTTGTGTCAATGGCACACCTTTAGGTGTTAAACCCAAAGTAGAAGGAATGCCATGGGGGGTTGAAGATCTGACCAAAGAGCAACGTTTTATTAAAGCTATTCAAGCAGGAGTTCAACAATTTGGTGGTGTTAGTGATAGCTCAATTATTGTAACCGCTGTTAAAAACAAAAAAATTGCGGAAAAAGACATCGATAACGCAGTATTGGCTATTTTGGTGCAAAAGTTTTCTTTAGGGCAATTTGAAACACCGTATGTTGATCTAAGCAAAACAAGTTTTGTTGGCAATAAAGATTTTCAAAAAGTGGCAAATCAAGCTCAATATAATTCGCTGGTATTACTTGAAAATACACAAAAAACGTTACCATTAAATCCTACTAATAAAATCTATCTACATGGTTTTTTGCCAGGTACTAAAAGTCTTTTAAAGAATAAAGTTAATATTGTTGATGATTTAGATCAAGCTGATGTCGTTGTCGTTCGAATAAATGCGCCTTATGAACAAAATCATAAAGGTTACTTTTTTGGTTTAGAACATCATGAAGGATCATTAGCATTTCCATCTAATGATAAAAATATTGAATTTATCGCACAAGCAAGTAAAAAGCATCCTGTTGTTGTTACCGTTTATTTAGATAGACCGGCTGTTCTTACAGTTTTAAAACAATATGCTAGTGCAATTATTGCTAATTTTGGGGTCAATGATGAAGTACTATTTGATCGATTACTTGATAACAAGCCTTATTTAGCTAAAATGCCATTTTCATTACCCGATTCAATGGATAGCGTGCAACAGCAAGCGTCAGATTTACCAAACGACATGAAAGCACTCTATCCGCTTGGTTATGGTTTAACGCATTAATTATATATTTTAGCTCAAACTTAACTTGACAATCACTCATTATTCATCGGGTTTCATGTTAGCAAAACGTGTGTCCGATGAGTAAAATAAAGTCTCTAGTTGCTTTTCCATGACCGGTGATTTTGCGCCGAACACAGTTTACCAAGTGTTTTTATTGTGTATATCTGGCCAATTAATCTATTTTTTAGGCGTATACTTTCGTTAAAGTTGCCTTGGATAGGAATATTATGCGCATAAGGAACTTGAGTATTGACTTTCTATTTCATCATGAGTCTTGTGCAACGTGTTATTTTTTAAAACTACTTGTTTGAAATGGGTTCTACTCATCTTGCTTGATTGTTTTTTATGATTTATTTCCTGAAGCGTAAGTTCACCATTTCACCATTTTACTCATAGTGTTTTTACAGAGGTCATGGCTATCACAGCTTATAGCCCATCATCGATCACCTATCTTGAACACTTCCTAGCTTTAATTGTTTTACTAAAGAATGTTTTTGACATGTTTGCAAGCCTCTTGGTAGTTATTTTGGCAAGCTTGTTGAAAATAATGTTTTGCGGTATAAATGTCTTTTGCGACCCCTAATCCTTGTTGATAGATAATACCTAGATTGTATTGGGAATTGGCATGGTTTTGCTCAGCGGCAAGCTGAAACCATACCCTAGCTTTGGTATAATCTTTTTCAAACCACGAACCATTATAATATAACCAACCTAAGCTATATTGTGCTTCAGGATTTCCGCTTTGTGCAGATTGAGTATCTAATTCTACACCTTTGGCAAAATCTTTTTTTAATCCGCCCAATCCATTGTAATACATATTTGCTAAATTATGCAGTGCATATATGTTTCCTTGCTTGGCTGCTTGTTCATATAGTTGTCTAGCTTTGGTATAGTTCTTTTTAACAACAATTCCACTATAATAAAATACACCCAGATTGTTTTGAGCTTCTTTGTTACCTAGTTGCACCGCTTTTTCGTAAAAATCTTTCGCCTTAACATAGTTTTGACTAATAGTATTATTATCTGAATTTTGTTCAATTCCTTTGCGATAATGTTTTTTTTCTGCAAATTCGTAAAGTGCCCCTAGACTGAATAGACCTAAAGCATAACCACTTGAAGCCGCTTTTTCATAGAGTTGCTTTGCTTTAAGCAGATCTTTCTTCACACCGATACCATAATTATACATGTAGCCTAAATTCACTTGTGCATCGGCATAATTTTGATTAGCCGACTTTTTGTACCATTCAATAGCTTTAGCATAATCTTGTTTAACGTTTTGACCATACTGGTACATATAACCTAAGTGGTTTTGCGCTTCGGCACTATTTTGTTCAGTCGCTTTTTTATATTCAGCATCAAAGTTATATTTTGTATTTTGTGTTGCAAAAATAGGCGTATTTATCGATATAAATAAGCATATTAACAATAGTAATTTCTTCATGTCATTGCCTTTGTTGGAGATGAACACATTATATTTTAATTAAAGAATGTTTTTGACATGTTTGCAAGCCTCTTTGCAGTTATTTTGGCAAGTTTACTGAAAGCAAAGCTTAGTTGTGTGGACATCTTTTTTTATCTTTGTTTTTGATTGAAAAGATTATTTGGTATTCAACCAATTATCTTACCCAATATGGATGGAAAGCGTTAAATAGCAGGCTTTTGTTTTGCCATAGAATAAGAAATCATTACATCTATGGGGTTATGCTTTAACTTTTTGATGGATTGAATTATCCAATTATCGTTATTTTAATGATGATAATGAATAAAATAGCATTCCGTCATTTATTTAATATTAATCACAACCGCAATCATTATTACTAGCTTGCTTTTTCTTGGCTTGCTGTTTGGCTACGATAGCATTAACCTTTTTTGTTACAACAGTTAAATGATCTTTTGCATCAGAATAGTTTTGTTCAGCAGCCTTAGCAAACCATTGTTTGGCTTTAAAATAGTTCTGTTTTACGCCAGTTCCATTGTAATAGAGCGTTGCTAATGTATATTGCGCAACGGCATCTCCTTTTTTAGCCGCTTTTGTATCCCACTCAATGCCTTTTAAATAGTTTTGCTTTGTTCCTTGCCCGTTATAGTACAATAAAGCTAAACTGTGTTGAGCAGCCATATGGCCTTGATTGGCTGCTTTTTCAAACCACTCTTTTGCCTTAATATAATCAGGTTGTGCTTTTGATTGTTGTTCAAAGCCATCTTCAATGCCTTTAAATTGACGTTTTTTAGTATATGAACCATCAGTATACATAAGACCCAAATGATATTGTGCTTCAGCATCATTTTGTTCGGTTGCTTTTTGATATTCCTGATTAAAATCAAACAATGTTTGTTGATCAGCATTAGCAGCAATACTAAAACATAAAACTAGTGATAGTTTTGTAAGAAACTTTAGCATACGACTTCCTTAAAAAATAAATAACTTAATCATTTTATCGCATTTATTTGTTTAGTATAGCGTAATTAATTGCGTTGTTTTGTGATTCAATATTTATGTTCTGAAATAGACTGTTGTGAACTTGATTATCCGGCACATCGCATAGCTCATCCTTTCAGGGCCAACACTACGCGTTGTTCAAATTAGTTCCAGACAAATTTATCGAATGCTGGCATTCTCGTTGCTTTTCTTTGTTTAGATTAGGTAATGTTTATTGATTGAGTGTAGATACTATTAAAATGGTGGGTCGTGAGCGATTCGAACGCTCGACCAACGGATTAAAAGTCCGCTGCTCTACCGACTGAGCTAACGACCCATCTAGAGATGGTGGGTGATACCGGGTTCGAACCAGTGACCCCCTCCTTGTAAGGGAGGTGCTCTCCCAACTGAGCTAATCACCCCACTGTTTCATTGCTGAAACGTCACGGTAAAGATTGGTGGGTGATACCGGGTTCGAACCAGTGACCCCCTCCTTGTAAGGGAGGTGCTCTCCCAACTGAGCTAATCACCCTTACCGTGTGGATGTGCATTATAAGGCACGTCTTATTTCAGTCAACCTTTTTTTTTAAATTTCTCTAAAAATCACCTCGTTCGATTTAATTTTAAACATTTTTTGGGTGTTAGTTCTCAAAAATAACTTTTGTCTATTTTTATTTAGAATAGGGTGATTATGATGAAGTGATGTTGTTATCAGAAACAAGAAGATATTCCATCATGATCTTTAATAAAGAACGCGTCATTATGTATGTGGAACCGACAATTTTACGTTATAAGATAGTAAGTACAGCTAAGCAAAACCACACATTAACAGCTAGCAAAGCTTTAATAACATTCAATTACCAAAATGTCAGTGATGTTGATGTTTTTATTGATGAGTTAAGAAAAAAAATTTCTGGGCGTGCTGAGTTTGAGCTTAATTTGGATAGCAATTTGATTCAAGTGCAACAACTAACCTTGCCCGATGTAAAGCTAAATGTCAGTGAATTGATTTTGTATATTGAAGCAAACATTTATAAATTATTTCAATTGCCAGCTAAAAGTGTGTTTTTTGATTTTGTTTTAAATGAGCAAACAAAACAAGTTACGGTAATAATAGTTGAACGCCATTATATTGAAAATTGGGTTAATCTTTTTAAAAATTATGCACTACTGTTAACATTTGCAGGTTGTCGATTTGAAAATACTAAAGTTAACTTTTTACCTTGGCGGCAAGAAAAACACACTAAGCATCAACGACAAATGATCGGTACGATTGTCGGTTTTATTGGCATAATCAGTTGTGTACTTTGTTATTTGTGGATACAAGCACGAAATGAACGACAAAATTATGATAAAAAATTGTTACACCAGCAAGAGATAGCACAAGCGCTAACCGAAGAATTATCTAATTATTTGCCAAATCCATCGTTAAGCCAAAAACAAATTCAGCAATCTTTAATACTGCTTTCAAAGCAGTTGCCTTCCGTAATTTGGCTTGAATCTTTTTATTATGAATCACAAAAAGTAAGGATCGAGGGGCAAAGTTTTAGTTATGTTGAGCTGACTAATTTTAATCAAAGTTTGTCAATGCTAAAAAATATAAGTCATAGCCAAGTAAAAACTATCACAACCAATAAAAATAATCTATTTTTTGAAATGGAAATAAAACTTAATGAACAGTGATTTTTTTTATCGTCCAATTTGGCAACAATATGGGGTTTGTATTTTATGTTGTTTGGCGTTTTTTGCTATCGTTTATCTCCTTTTTATTAAAGATATCCAGCAACAAGCTATGCTAAAGGCTAAATTATATGAACAAAAAATTACTGAAACTAAGTTGTTACAGGCAAAAGTAAATCGTTATCAGGCAAGTAAAAATACTTTATACAGCGTGATATCAGAAAAAGAGCTGGCACAGGTTTTCGAGAAAAATCATCTCGCATTACGTTCCTTTAAACATTATCAAACGGATAATATGGTTAATTGGGATATCGAGTTAGAGGGGCAATTTGGCGATTTTATTAATTTAATTTCATCATTGACAAATGATTTTTATTTTCTTGATTTTCAAAATCTAAAAATCAGCAAACAAGAACAGCAGTTACAGATTATGTTTACTTTATTGTTTAAAAAGGGCATAGAGTGATGCGCTGTATATATAAGTACCTCGGGTTATTGTGTGTTATCTGTTTTGAGCTAAAGGCTAGTATGCTTTTAGATCGAGATCCTTTTCAACAAAATTATTCAGTTTCTTGTAGTGAGCAGACAGCGTTACTGCTTGAACAAATTCAAGTTTGGCATTTTAAGGGGCTTATGAAACAAATTGATCAACAGTATCAGCAAATTTGGTTAGCATCAGATAATCAGTGGCTAGCAATAACCGATAATACAGTGCCAAATGTTTTGTTTCCTTGGTCTGTGCAATCTTTACTAAATGATAAAATTATGTGGCAAGCCGATTTACCTGATTATTGCCATAATACTGTGTCATGGACAATGTCGTTAAATGAATAATAAAAATTCCACAAATCAAGCGTATCAATGGCTCAATCAAAATATTGGCAGATTAATTAGTGCCAAAATAAGTTTGTTTGTCCCGATAGTTTTTGTATTCATAACAATTGGTATAAATGCTGCTTATGCAAATATAAATCAATCTTCAAATGTCGAACAGCAAAAAAATATCTCAATAACATTTTATCAAACGGATATTGCAATTATCTTACAAGCATTAGCCGATAGTCAGCAGATGAATTTAGTTATGTCAGACGATTTGTCAATAAAACAAACTATCAAGCTTAACAATGTTGATTGGCACAAAGCGCTAAAGATCATATTAGACTCAGCAAATTTACAAGCGGAAATTGACGATAATATTTTGTTCGTTTCTAAAGCGATAGATCCTGAAGTTTTATTATATAAACAACAATTAGAACAAAAAGAAAAAGAGCTAAAGCAACCGCTTAATTCGGTATCTATAGCTGTTAATCATGCCGATCCCACGACCTTAATCGAAACAATTCAACAACAAGGATTATTATCAGAACGAGGTAAAGTTGCGCTTGATAAACGGACAAATTCACTGATCATTACCGATTTACCTAAACAATTTACTCATATCGAAAGATTAGTTAAAACACTTGATAAACCTATGCCTCAAGTGCATATTTCAGCGCACATTGTTACCATGAGTGATGAAAGTATGTCTGAGTTGGGGATTAAATGGGGATATTCAGGAAAATCATCGCAATTATTAGATAAGTTTGATATAGGGCTTGGTACTAGTCATCCGACTACAACCGTTGGTTTTAATTTGGCTAAACTATCAGGTAGTTTACTCAATTTAGAGTTATCTGCGCTTGAATCTGAAAATCAGCTCGAAATTATTGCTAGCCCGAATTTACTCACAGCTAATCAAAATATGGCTTCGATAAAACAAGGTACTGAAATCCCTTACGAGGTTGCGAGTGGTGGTAATGGCGCCACATCTATTGAGTTTAAACCCGCCGTGTTGGGATTAGAAGTTACACCTAAAATATTATCTGATAATCAGATGATTTTAGATTTACACATTACGCAAAATACGGCTGGCCGTTCAATAAAACGTAGCGATGGTGGTGAAGCGCTAGCAATTGATACGCAAGAAATCAAAACACAAGTTCAAATAAAAAATGGCGAAACAGTAGTATTAGGAGGCATATTTCAACAAGTTACCACCAACGGTCAACGAAAAGTTCCTAGTGTAGGCAACGTGCCAATTATTGGAAATTTATTTAAACACAACAGCAAAAAACAACAAAAACGTGAGTTAGTTATTTTTATTACGCCACAATTGGTTGAGTAAATGTCAACAGAGTTGTATCATATCTTAGCTTGTTTTAGCCTTTGCTTTGATAAGTAATGCTTGTTTTAAAGTATATTATTTTAGTCGTCATTATTACCATTTATTATAAAAGTAGAGAATATTATGCATGTTGTTGCTTCTGATTTAGACGGTACTTTATTAACTCCTGAACATAGCTTATCGCCTTACACGAAACAAGTTCTTCAAGCGCTTCGTAACAAGGGCATCCATTTTGTTTTTGCAACTGGTAGACACCACATTGATGTCGCTCAAATGCGAGAAAATATGGAAATTGATGCTTTTATGATAACGTCAAATGGCGCAAGAGTACATGATAGCCAAGGCCATTTAGTTTTTAGCCAAAGTATTGAACCATCACTTGCGAGCGAAATAGCTAAAATGAGTATGGAAGATCCTTTAGTTTATACTCATTTATATCGTGGTGATGAGTGGTTAATTAATAAAGAAGATACATATTCATTAGAATTTTATCGAGACACGCAGTTTACTTATCAATTATTTAATCCACTTGATTTTGATACTAACGATATTGCTAAAATTTATTTTACTACCACGGATAATGCACTTTATCCACATTTGGTTCAGCTAAAAAATCGACTTGATGCAAAATTTGGCAATAAAATTAGCGTTGCTTTTTCTACTTTAAATTGCCTAGAAGTGATGGCCGAAAATGTGTCTAAAGGAAGTGCATTAAAAAAAGTGGTTGAAAAACTAGGTTACAGTTTAAAAGAGAGTATTGCTTTTGGTGATGGCATGAATGACTACGAAATGCTAAAAGTGGCTGGTAAAGGCTGTATAATGCAAAACGGTAGCTCAGAGTTAAAGGAATTGTTACCCGAATTAGAGGTAATTGGCTCAAATGCACAAGACGCCGTGCCTCATTACTTAAGTAAACTATTTTTATAATTATCAAATATATCTAAAAATGAATATAATTATCGACAAAGAACTCAATACGCTTGGATTGCGTTGCCCTGAACCGATTATGCTAATAAGAAAAGCCATTCGAGAACTTGCCATAGGGCAAGTTCTTTATGTCATTGCTGATGATTTTGCTACAACTCGCGATGTCCCTAGCTTTTGCCGCCATATGGATCACGAATTACTGTCATCGCAAATAGAATCCCAACCCTATCAGTATTGGATTAAAAAATCGCATTAGTTTAACCACTTTTTTGGCAAAATTTTCAAGAAAGTAGGTGTTTGCGTTAAGTGAATTCAATTTGTTTTAAGTAAAAACGTAATGTTCGCCAGTCATTAGGTTGCAGATTATCAACCATTAACAAAAGCGTACAGCGTTTACCGTCATGTCGAGATTTTAAATTCAAGATAATAACATAACGAAATATCAGCGGTTTATACATTAAGTACCAGCGTTGTTTGTACCAATATATTTGATTGATATAGTGAAATAGCGCAAATTCGTTTTTAATGGTTTTGAAATAACAGATACTACGCCACCATTCTATTATTAATAATATTATAATAATAAAGGTATAAGAATTTAAGGATGTGTTAGCAAACATGACTAGACAAAGCATCATGAGCACGGAATAAAAAAGGGTTGAAATTAGTAATTGCAGCTTTGATATGCTGAGTTTTATGCTCCACATAATGCTTACTCTAATTAGTGAAAATATAATTATTTCATGATTTTGTTAAAAATTGCTTAAAATAAAGTTAAATATGGGAGATAATACGCACAATTTGGGTGTGATTTAATGGATAAGAGATCAATCATTAGCATTTTCCTTTAATGTTTATGTGAAGTCCTTACCAAAAGATAGGTTAACTAAATTTGGCGCAGAGAGAACTCTGAAGCCATTATTTTTGCCTTAAAATTTAGATAGGAAAAATTTGTGATATTAATTAGAGTGTTAAAAATTCTTCTAAAATTACTCATTGGTTTATTTCTTTGTGGCTTAATTATTGGCATTGCTGGTTATGCTCATTATTCTAAAGATCTACCAGATGTTACTACATTAAAAGATGTTCGATTACAGACGCCAATGCAAGTATTAAGTAAAGATGGTGAGTTAATTGCTATTTTTGGTGAACGGCGTCGAACCCCATTGAAATATGACGAAATTCCACCAATGGTTGTTAATGCCGTCATTGCAACAGAAGATGCTCGTTTTCATGAACATTTTGGCATTGACCCTATTGGTATTGTTCGGGCAATGTATATCGGTTTAAAACATAAAGGATTTTCTCAAGGTGGTAGTACCATCACTCAACAAGTCGCTAAGAACTTTTTCTTAACACCTGAAAAAAGCATATCGCGTAAAGCCAAAGAAATTATTTTGGCTATTCGTATGGAAAAAGAACTATCGAAAGAAGAAATCATGGCATTGTATCTTAACATGATTAACTTCGGTTCTAGAGCATACGGCGTTGCCGCTGCATCTTATACTTTTTTTGGTAAAACTCCCGATCAGTTAACCATTGATGAAGCCGCTTTATTAGCCGGTTTACCAAATGCACCATCAGCTTACAATCCAATTTCTCATCCAGATCGTGCATTAACTAGACGTAATTGGGTATTAGGACGTATGTTAGATCAATCCTATATCACTCAAGCTGAATATAATGAAGCGATTAAAAAGCCGCTTAGCGCCAGCTATCATTCACCACAAATCGAGTTTTCAGCGCCTTATGTAGCGGAAATGGCACGTCAATTTATGTACGATAAATTTGGCGAAAATGCCTATACAGATGGCTATAAAGTTTATACAACTATTTCGAAAACAGATCAAATAGCTGCAACAGAAACGGTGCAAAAACATATTATTGATTATGATATCAGACATGGTTATCGTGGCGCTGAAAAAGTATTATGGCAACCGAATGAAACCCCATGGGATCTTGAGCAAATCAAGCAAACCATTGATAAATATATGTGTTATAACGGCATGTGTCCAGCTGTTGTTATGACCTCAGCAGATAAAGAAGCAACAGCGGTATTATCTGATAAAAGCAGTATTACTATTACATACCCAAACATGAAATGGGCTCGTCCATTTATTAGTGATACAAGACAAGGTGCGTTTCCTAAAAAAGTATCTGATACTCTTAAATCAGGACAACTTATTTGGGTTAAAAAAACGGGCGATAATTGGGAATTAGCACAAATTCCAGCTGTCAATGCCGCACTGGTATCACTTGATTCAGACAATGGGGCAATCAAAGCAATTGTAGGCGGTTATGATTTTAATTTGAGTAAATTTAACCGAGCAACGCAAGCACTGCGGCAATTAGGTTCAAATATTAAACCATTTATTTATACTTCAACCTTAGAACACGGTTTAACGATGGCAACACTGCTCAATGATGCACCCATTGTCCGTTCTACAGGGAGTGCAACATGGCGCCCTAAAAACTCACCACCAACCTATGCAGGACCACTACGCTTAAGAATCGGGTTAGGAATGTCTAAAAATGTAATGATGGTAAGGGCTTTGCGTGCCGTTGGTATAGATTATGCGGCAGATTATTTAGAACGTTTTGGATTCCCAAAAGAGAATATTTCACATAACGAATCGTTAGCGTTAGGTTCGGCTTCGTTTACTCCCCTGCAAGTGGCAAGAGCGTATTCTGTTATCACTAACGGAGGTTATTTAATTACACCATACTTAATTGAAAAGATAGAATACAATAGTGGTACTGGTACCATTTATCAACATCAACCGATGATTGCTTGTCACAATTGTGTTGACGATGATGTCATTGTTGGCTCAACACCGGTATCACTTGATAATGTTGAAAATGAATCAAATGAATCAGATAATGAAGAACCTGAACAAGCCAACCTTAAATCTGATGATGATATCGTGTTACCTGATATAAATATTGATAATAAAACAATTGATGTCACCCCAAAATATGCACCGCATACAGTAAATAGTGGCATTGCATTTATTATGAAAGATGGTCTTCGTTCAATTGTATTTGGTGGTTCAGATTGGCAGGGTACGGCATGGCGCGTAAAAGCGTTGGGTAGAAAAGATGTCGGTGGAAAAACAGGGACTACTAACTCATCTAAAGACGTTTGGTTTTCTGGATTTGGTGGCAATATTGTCACAACTGTGTGGATGGGATTTGACGATCACCGTCGTGATTTAGGTCGAACTTTCCGAGCCGAAGCAGGGGCGGTAACTGCAAATCCAGTGTGGGTTGATTATATGAAAGTTGCCCTAAAAGATGTACCGGTAATAGAAGATGTCAAACCTGAAAATGTGATTTCTGTGACTATTGATCAAAAAACGGGGTTATTACCTCAATCTGGCTCTAGAACTATGTCAGAGTACTTTATAAAAGGTACCGAGCCAACGACTTATGCAACTCAAGAAGTGGGCACAAAGGTAACAGATTCAGAAGGTAATACTTCTGAGCTATTCTGATATAAGGATTTGAGATGAATGGTTCAATAAGAATTATTGGTGGAAAATGGCGTGGGCGTAAATTGTCGGTACTTGACAAACAAGGGTTGCGCCCAACCACAGATCGTATCAAAGAAACTCTGTATAACTGGTTAATGCCAGTTATACACGATAGCAATTGTTTAGACTGTTTTTCAGGAAGTGGTTCGTTAGGTTTTGAAGCAGCATCAAGAGGAGCCCAAAGTGTTACCTTACTTGAAAAAGATAAACAAGTTGTGCAACTACTCAACAAAAACAAACAGCTTATTGCTAGCGATACAATCGACATTTATCATACCGATACTCTACAATGGCTAAACAAGCCTGCTATAAAACAATTTGATATTGTATTTATCGACCCGCCATTCCATCATGCATTGGTGGCAAAAACGGTTAGCGAGCTTGAGAATAATAACTGGCTAAAACCGTCAGCTTATATTTATATTGAAACAGAAATAGATCATAATCTAACAACTTATATTCCAACTCACTGGCATTTACATCGCGAAAAAACGGCCGGACAAGTTCACAGTTATCTATTTATACGAGAAGGCAATTAATGTTCATATTTATAGGAAAAGTCTTGTATTCATTGGTATGGTTATTTTTAGTATTTAACCTTATCTATCCTTATCCACACCCTGCCAATGTAGTGGCTAATATCGGTTTAATTGCGTTTACGGTTATCCATGGTTTACAAGCGTGGATGTTACACTCAACCATGACAAATCAAGAAAAACAACAAGACAAATTTAAAGTCTTACGTTTGTTTTTATTTGGTGTTTTTGAATCACTTAGTTGGAAAGATAAAAAATAACAATAAAAATGGTTGCTAGATACAAAAATTTTTGTATAATGCTCACCACTTCTTTCGAAGTGCCTCAATAAGCGGGAATAGCTCAGTTGGTAGAGCACGACCTTGCCAAGGTCGGGGTCGCGAGTTCGAACCTCGTTTCCCGCTCCAATATAGCCTATGTAAATTACTAGAACTTTCAAAAAAGTGAAATAGAATCGCAGTATTGTTTTCTTAACTAGCTAAAAATAGACGAATCCAAAATAATTTTTATCCTAAAACGCATAGTTACTTGAAATTTTTTTAACAATAATTTCCGGATGTTTGCTAAAAAATAGCATTCTTCAAAGTTGTTCATAAGCAATCTTAGTAAATTTTTTTAATCAAAATGATGGTCAATTTTTTTTTAAACGCTATACTCACAAAAAGGAAAAATTGATTTAGCTTATTTTAAAAGCGAGTAATTGTAAAAAAGATAAATAAAACAGAGAAATAATTGATAGGTGAAATGTTATGGAGAGACAGGTTAAACACCAACTGCCCTATGTCCAAAATTTACCAAATAAACAAGTTAGACGGAGGGGCGTACTCACCTCATGTTTATCATCGAAATTATTATTAAAATTCATAGCGCAGTTGGCACCGTTATTGTTATTGCCATATTCATTGGACTTACAGGCATTGTCCGCCAAAACCACCGATATAATTCAAGGTACAGCGCCGTATTTTACGTTTGATAGTGGTAAAACCAAAGTGACAACAACAGAAGATTTACTTAGTATCTGGTTATCGGATGGTACTCAAATCACACCATCAAACAATCCCTCAACCCCCACGAACCCAATCAACTTACCCAATGCAGGAGATACTCTTGCTGATATTGATATGATGATACCAGTATCAACAAATTTCATATTGTTAAGTGACTTAGTAACACATTATCACTATTGGGGTGATGATGATGGTGATGGATTGGGCACAAAAGGGGTCATCGCAACAGGTAGTTTATCAATTAGGATTACTGATAAAAATAACCGAGAAATTAACCGCAGTGATGCTTTAGATATTTGCAAAGCGCCTTATAAAATGGAGTTAAACAACATACCGGGCCGTTTAAGCACGCAATACGGTGTACCAAGTCACAGTATTTTTGACTATGGCACGGTAACGTATTACATCAATCCAAATTTACCGCCTACAGTCTGCTATGCTAGGCCGAATCTACGATATGGCACAGGCGGCTTTAAAGGGGCTGACTCCATATGGGATTCAGATAAAGGTTTTATCCCGCAATCAACCAATCCCACATTATACGGCAGTAACTTCCCGACCACGGGAGCTGATGGCTTATATTTTGATTTAGACATAAGGGGCGTTGATACAAATCAATTGACTTGGGAACCCGTCACGCATGAGGGAATAACCGCCACAGTAACAAGGACAACAGCTAACGATAATTGGATTCCTAACTATCCAGAAGTAGTAACACGAGTCACTTTAACTGGTCCAGAAGCAAGAGCACAAAAGGATAATGTCAATCCTAGTCGAATTAGCAAGCCCAATTTACCACAGACATTTGAATTAGTAGGTAGAGATAGTGATGGTAATGCAGTCGTAAAATATGGATTTGTATTACGGAAGTGGTTCATCAACCGAGGGGATAAAAGCGATACCGCATCTAATCAAGTAGCATGGTGTCGTAGTTTAGGTTATCGTCTCGCACAGGTCAAGGACCTGACTAACGCAGTTTGTTCTGATGTGAACGTTGGTAACTATTGTCAAGATGCTGTCGGGGCTACACCATCAGCTAGTGATAATTTTTATCAGCGTCAAATGGGTGCTGGATTTTTAACGGAGTGGGGTGAAATATTAGATTACGCGGATATAGATTTCACCCTCTGGTACTGGACAAGTGATACAACGGGAAACCTTCAGTTCTATGTGGGGGTAATGGGCGGTGGTGTGGGCAGCTATAATCCAAGTTACCATTACTCAGGGTTTTGCACCACGCCTTAGTTTTTATTTTTAGTTTTTAATCCTTGGCGAAAGGGCACAATTAAAGGATGTAGTCCTAGCGGGAGATGTCGATTTTCCGCGTAAAAAGTAAGCTATATTAACCTTTGGGTGTTATGGAGATTGATATTTTTTCTATAAAAACAGATTGGGTATAACATTGATTTTATTTTTTTGTTTTTTAGTAAAATAAGGTAGTTATAGGGTAGCTTTGCGATGATATTTTTCCATACCTTACCAAGTGCTGACAACTTAGGCAAGTGAGCAAGTCAAACATGAATATTTGGTGTGGTTATGTTTGTCCGGAACAAACCAAAGTAGGAGTATAAAGACCTAACCGCATCAAAAAGCCTTTAATCAAAACATACAACTCCAAAATTACCCCACAAACAATTGATTTTATTAAAAAACATTAAGTAAAAAGTTTAATAAAATCAATTTTCTATCTCGGCAATTTTGCAGATAAAAATACACCTATATTTCACAACATTCAAAAGTCAATACAGTCATTAATCTGGCGTCAGAATGTGACAGCAACGGAGATAGGTTAGCACGTCAAACTGGGATGTTTGGCTCAACGTTATCACCGATATTAATAATTCCACCAAAGGTTAAAAGGCACGAAACTTAATACCATATTTTAATTAAAAAATTACCATCGCTTTAAAGTTGAATCGTTTCCATCTTCACATTTCTTTACAAAAAAATGCGCTTAAAAACTAGCCAGATGTTTTTTAAGCGGTTATACTTTTATCACTATAGTACAACAAGCTTATTAAACAAGCGAATAATCATAAAAAACATAAATAAAACAAAATATTACTTGACGGGTAAACCATAATGCATTATCATTTTAGACACCAGACACCAGACACCAGCACTGGCAAACCTATGTCTTAAATTTATCAAATAATCCTATTCGACGAGTTTTTACACAAAACTTATTTATATCTTCGAAATTATCGCTCAAATCACCTAAAACAGCTTTGCTAGTATTAGCATTGTTATTATTGTCATCTTCATCGAATTTACAGGCATTGAATGGTAAAATAGCTCGAGCGGATAATCGTAGTGATGCGATAATTTTACCTTCAACGGTAGTTGCAGTTATTGATTATGTAAGGCCGAATGTATATTTGGGTTACCGCAAATATGAAGGACCAGTTGACATATGGAATCCTAGTAAAGGCTTCTTAGTTCAATCAATCAATCCTGAATCATACAACCTCAATTTCCCAACTACAGGTGCGCATAATTTATATTTTGATTTACTCATAACTGGAGATGTAGAACAATTGATATGGGAGCCTGTCACGCATGAGGGAATCACCGCGACAGTGACAAATGTTGTAGCTAATGATATTTGGATTCGTTCTTATGAAGATAGGAGACAAGTTGTAGCACGTGTTAGGCTAACAGGTCCAGAGGCAAGCAATCAATGGGATAATCCGAATCCTAGACGAATTACTGTACCAAGGTTACCGCAGAAGTTTGAGTTAGTGGGTAGAGATATATATGGCGGTGAGGTAGTAAAATATGGATTTGTATTAAGGCAGTGGTTCGTCAATCGTCGTGATGGTCAATTGAAAAATTATAGTGACCAGTTAGCATGGTGTAATAGTTTGGGTTATCGAATGTCACGGGTAAGAGATTTAACCAATTCAAACTGTAGTAATTTAGGTGCAACACCTTGCTCATTCTTTGATAATCATTACAAGCGTCACATAGGCGCTGGCTTTTTCACGGAGTGGGGCACCATGTACCCCTACACTGATGCGGGCTTCGTCAACGCCTACTACTGGACGAGTGACGCAGCAGGTGGCCGCCAGCAGTTCCTTGTCTACTCGTACGACGGCAACGTCCTCAGCTTCTATGTCGACGACGGCGGCTATGGCCTTTGCACCGCACCTTAGCTTTTAGCGTTTATTTCTTAATCCTTAGGTCGCGGGGGCACTTCTGGTACAAATAGAGGCAATCTAACAAAGAACCCAGCTTCCGCTCAGTTGGACGCTGAGCAGGTATGACTGCGTTAATGACTGAAAGTCAAAAAACGCTCCCGACCGACTACGCATAGGCATGGTTGGCATTAAAAGGGTAAGTTTTAAAGGTATTTTGTTCGGTAATGTTTCGGATGTTGACTCTAGAGTTATTTATTTTCCCAAAGGTTAAAACGTCCGAAACTTAACCGTATCCCCATAGTCTTTACTTAAATACAAAATCCCCAAAAAAACGGACTGTAAGCATTTAATTTCATTAAAAAATAATTAATAAAAATTTAATAAAATCAATTAAATATCTAAAATGTTTTATAGAAAAACATTCCAATTTTTCACAATACCTAAAGGTGGATATAGTCATTAATCTGGCATTAGAATGAGCACAGAGCTGGTAAAGGGTTGTTGCAAAAATAGTCAGTTAGAGTGTTGATTTTATTTGTATTTTTATAAAAACAATTGATTTATAATTAATTATTTCCATAAATGATTATTTATTATAATTAAACTTGACAAAGCATGAGCAACTGTTGATAATAGCGCCGTTTTTTTAACCTGAATTTTTTATTATAGCGAGGTGGCAAAATGCCTGTAGTTAACACTTTATCTTAATGCCGACTTGGTATCTTCTATCATATTGTCTTTTGCTTAGTATTATCTAAGCCCCCTTCGTTGCAATTCAATCTATAGATTTTTGCCTTGTCGGTTTTCCCTTATTTTTTTGGAGAAAACATTATGACAATGGAATCTTATATTCAAAATTTAGAATTAATTAAATATCCACGAACACCGCACCTAGAAAGCTCACGCCTACAGGTTGGTGATAGTGAACATGGACAACGTCCTTATAAGCAATTAGCTGGTCAATATATCGTTATTGAAGAAAAACTTGATGGAGCAAACTGTGCTATTAGTTTTTCAGCTAGTGGTGAGCTGTTGCTTCAATCTCGAGGACATTACTTAATAGGTGGTTCACGAGAACGCCAATTTAACCTTTTAAAGCACTGGGCATGCGTGCATGAATATTGGTTACTTGAGCGTTTAGAAGATCGCTATATCCTTTATGGTGAATGGTTACACAAAAAACATGCTATTTTTTATGATGCTTTACCGCACTATTTTTGTGAGTTTGATATTTGGGATAGACAACAAAACTGTTTTTTATCTACCCTAAAGCGACATCAATTATTAGCAGGTGGTCCTGTTTTATCGGTACCTGTGTTATTTGCAGGGATTGCACCTTCTAAATTGGGCGATTTATTGGCGTTAGTCAAACCATCTTTGGCTAAAACCGCTAATTGGCGTACTTGCTTTGAGCAAATCGTGATGCGTGAAAAGCTTGACTTAAGCAAAGCTTGGCAACAATGTGATAACTCTGACTTGATGGAAGGGTTATATCTTAAAATCGAATCGGAAGAACAAACCATTGACCGCTTAAAATGGGTGAGACATGATTTTGTTCAGGCGATTTTAGATGCAGGGCAACATCATAGTGAACAGCCTTTTATTCCAAACCAATTAGCTCAAGGTGTTGAGTTATATACACCTCAATTAACAGTGAATTGGAATAATGGATGCCTAAACGGAGGTAAATTATGAATTACCAAGTACTAAAACAACAAATAGCAAGTACGTTGGCAACTGATGATTTTAGCCCATGGTTAACCTGTATTCCTGAGTTGAATAGTTTGATAATAACGCCACAAGATCCCTTGCATCATGGTGAGGGGAATGTTTGGGTGCATACGCAAATGGTTGTGCGTGCATTATTAACGCAAGAAGAGTTTACCAATGCAACAGAAGATGAGCAGTTTGTATTATTTATGACTGCTTTATTGCATGATATTGCGAAGCCAGAAACCACCGTCATAGATGAGTTGACAGGTAAAATCACACAACCAAGGCATTCCAAAAAAGGCGAAATTCGTAGTCGTATATTATTATGGCGAATGGGGGTGCCATTTGATTTGCGGGAACAAATCTGCCGAATCATTAGTGTACATCAAGTGCCTTTTTTTGCTTTAAGTGATGGCGGAAGAAATAAATCACCCGAATATTTAATTCACCGCTTATCGTGGCAACTGCCTATTTGGATGTTATGTCTGCAAGCTAAAGCTGATATGGAAGGTCGTATTTGTGCTGATAAACGCCGAGCGCTTGATGAAGTTGAACTCTTTAAGCAATTGGCGCTTGAAGAGGGGTGTTTATATCACCCTCGCCAATTTGTTGATGATTATACTCGGGTTCAATATTTTCGAGGTAGTAATGTATTACCCGATTATGCGTTATATCCCCAAGTAGGATCTAAGGTGATTATGCTGGCTGGTTTACCTGCATCCGGTAAAAATAGTTGGGTAAATAAGCATTATCCAACATGGCCGATTGCTTCTTATGATGATGCTAGAGCTGAATTAAAGCTAAAGCATGGTGAAAATGAAGGCTTAGTCATACAATTTGTTTTAGCAAAGGTAAAACAGTGGTTAAGAACTAAGCAATCTTTTATTTGGAATGCGACCCACTTATCACAGGAGATGCGTCAAAAAGCACTCGATTTGCTTTATGCTTATCATGCGGATGTGGAAATTGTTTATCTTGAGCAACCTGAAAAGGAGTTGTATCGTCGTAATTCAGCACGCGATACTACCTTGCCAAATAAAACGATTCAGCGGTTATTAAGTAAATGGGAAGTTCCATTACCGACTGAGGCTCATAAGGTGAGCTATTTAATCAATCAATAATTGTTATTCATCTTTGGTAATATTAAATTGGGGCTTGATATCAAAGCCCCTGATTTGTCGAATAGCTACATTAACTATTCAATTCTAATTATGTTTATGACTTTTCGATATCCATAAAGGCGATTTTTTTATTGGTTTATCTTATTTATTATATTGAGACAAAAACCAAGTGATCGCAATTAAATCGGCCGAACCACCGGGGCTTAAATTGCGTTTTATTAATTCGGTATCAAGTTGATACAAATTTTCCCGTACTTTGGGATTGATTATGCCACCTTGTTTGATGAGTTTTTTCGCTTGTTCTTGCACAAAAGCCAAGCCATCAAGGCCACCTCGTGAAACCAGATTAGTATCTTGATTAAAAGCAAGTAAATATAACATCGCCTGTAATAAGCAAGTTTCTTCATCATAGCCACTGTTTTGCATTTCTTGATAGATAGGTAGTGAAATATTTCGAACTGTTGCGTAGCCAGATTCTGCTTCTCCTCTTGCACCAGTAAGGTTGTGGCGTTTAAATAGCCTTTCGCCTACAGAATTGGTTTGATTATTTTGTTTTAGTTCACTTTGAACAATGCCTTGGCAAATGGATGAAACTGTATCGCAAATACTTTGTGCGTTGATTGGTAAGCCTATTTGTTCTAATTTGCCAATCGCGCCAAGCAGTAAACCAAAGGCAAATATCCCTCCTTTATGGGTATTAACTTGATTGGTGGCTTGGAACATGGCTTGTTCACACTCAATACCAATCGGTCTGATTCCTGCTAAAAATAGTTTGTTATCGTGTAAAGCGGATGCTTTGCCATATTGATAAAAACGTTCAAACCAGTTGCTAATGGCACTGATGCTGTGGACAAAGGTTTGAAAATCCATGTCACGGTGGGCACCACTGTTATTCATGTCAACTAATCCCGGCTTAGGTGATAGGCAAATTTCTTTAATTAATGCTTGGGTTGCTAATTGTGCAGGTAAGCATTGATTGGGCTCATTATTGAGTTTTAATTCTAATAATGCGATTTGTTGATAATAATTGTTCATTATTATTAATTACCTATTGGGGATGATAATTATCATGTTGTGTGATGCTAGTGTGTCATAAACCAATCTAGCGATTGAAATTGATTGGTTTATGACAATAATTAATAATCACTATGCGTTGATACCGCAAGTACTTCCCGATTACCGTTGTGGCTTGGGGCGCTAATAATGCCTTCTACTTCCATCTGTTCCACAATGCGGGCAGCTCGGTTATAGCCAATTCTAAATTTGCGTTGTACGCTAGAAATTGACGCTCTTCGTGTTTCAACAACAAAAGCGACAACTTGATCAAATAATGGATCGAGCTCTTCACTTAACATATCTGCGTTACCATTTTCACTTTCGTCGGTTGCTACAGTGACATTTTCGATATATTTTGGTGTGCCACGTGCTTTCCAATCTTGTACAACGGCGTGCACTTCTTCATCACGGACAAAGGCACCGTGAACGCGAATTGGAATAGAACTATTAGGGGCTAAATAAAGCATATCCCCCATACCAAGTAGTGATTCAGCGCCCATTTGATCTAAAATGGTACGCGAGTCAATTTTACTTGATACTGTAAAGGCAATGCGTGTTGGAATATTCGCTTTGATTAAGCCGGTAATAACATCAACCGATGGGCGCTGTGTCGCTAATACCAAGTGAATACCAGCCGCCCGTGCTTTTTGAGCAAGCCGTGCAATTAACTCTTCTACTTTTTTACCAACGGCCATAATAAGGTCAGCAAACTCATCAACCATAACCACAATGTACGGTAATTTTTCTAGTGTCGGCATGTTAAGATCCATGCTGTCTGTTGGTTTCCAAAGTGGATCGGGAATAGGCCTGCCCATTTGTTCTGCCAGTTTGATTTTTTCGTTATAACCGGCAATATTACGAACCCCTAACGCCGACATGAGTCGATAGCGTCGTTCCATTTCGTTAACACACCAATTAAGCGCATTGGCAGCATCTTTCATATCGGTTACTACTTGGGTTAATAAGTGTGGGATCCCTTCATAAATAGATAACTCAAGCATTTTCGGGTCAATCATAATAAACCTGACATCTTCAGGCTGTGATTTATACAAAATACTTAAAATCATTGCATTAACGCCGACAGATTTACCTGAACCTGTCGTACCGGCAACTAATAGATGTGGCATCTTTGCCAAATCAGCAACCACCGATTGTCCAGCGATATCTTTCCCTAATACTATCGTTAGTGGTGATTGCGCTTCTTTAAACTGTGGACTATCTAAGACTTCTCTAAAATAGACCGTTTGGCGATTTTTATTGGGTAATTCAATGCCAACATAAGGCTTACCTGGAATGACTTCGACCACACGTACTGATGGCATGGATAGTGAACGCGCTAAATCACGGTCTAGCGTTGAAATTCGTGCGGCTTTAATACCTGGTGCCAGTTCAATTTCAAAACGAGTAATCACTGGCCCCGGCAAATAATCAACCACTTTAGCTTTAACCCGGTAATCCGACAAACTTTTTTCAATTAGTTCAGACATGGCATTTAAAGCGACATGATCGATTTCGATTCGCGCTGTCGGTGGCGCGGTTAGCAAGTTTAGCGACGGCAAAGGTGTAGTTGGTTTAGGTAATGGTTTATCATTACGTCGTAATAATGGATGAATTAAGCTTTCTTCGTCGCTTTCATTGGAATAATTTTGAATATCTTCAACGCGATCTTCTTCTGGGTAGATATCGTCAATGATTGGATTGGCCTTTTTTAGCGCTTCGGTATCAATATATTCTAGCTGTTCTACATCTGCTACTTTTACTTCGGTTTCAGTTTCTGTATCAGCTATGTTTGCAATGTTAGCTAGGTTTTCTGTATCTGTAATAATCTCAGGCTCTTGGATAAATGACTGCTTAGATTCAATTATTTCAATTTTTGCAACATCTATAGTTGGTTCCAAGGATGTTTGTTCATGAGTAAATTTAATTTCAGGCTCGTTATGTACCAAAGTAAACAAGGGTTTACTTGGCGCATCAGAAATAGTGTATTTATCTGGCTCTCCAAATGATAATTTTTCTGCTGATTTTTGCGTTTGTATTACCTGTTTTATTTGCTCCATTGATGAAGACAATGCTTGTTCTTGATCTGGTGTGGCTTTGTCCGCATTTATGTTTTGAATAATCGATTCAAGGCGAGATAAAATTTCGTCTGGATTAAGTTCATTTCTTGGCGGATTGTCAATTGTTTGCGAGGTTATGGTTGACGATGGTAATTGAACGTCTTCGCGCGATGACCCGATTAATTCAGCGGTAGTTTTGATTGAAATTTCTTCATTGTCAGTCGATTCGGTAGTATTTGATGACTGCTCTTGTGATGCGTCATTGCTTGGGATAGTGGTTGATGTTTGAACGATATGGGGATTATCATCTTTGGTATCAAAAGGTATGGTAAATTGAGGCTCTTTTGTATCCTCATTGGACGGTACTATTGGTTTTTCTTGCTTTGAATCAGGTTGTGCAAGTTTATTTGTGATGCGAGGTTTCATTAACCACCTAATAGGTAACAGTAAAATCATGACAAAAGCACCTAATTTTTCAATTAGATTGAGCCATGATAATCCAGTTAATAATGTGACACAGGCTAAACAAGTTGCAAGAAGAATCAATGATAAAGCAAAACTATTTATAATAGGTAAAAGGCTTTCAATGACTATCGCACCAAGATACCCCCCCGCTTCAAACTGTTCAGAATCGCGGATATTTAAAGCAAAAAATCCAGTCGCACTAAATATGAATGCTAAAATCCCAATAATCCGAAATGAAAGACTAAAGTAGTTAATAGGATTATTCGCATGTTTATAAAAATAAACGCTTAATTGTAAACAGATAAAAACAGCAATGAAAGGTAAGCTATAAGCAATAAAACCTAAAAATTGAAAAAGAATATCGCTGGCATATGCACCAATATAACCACCAAAATTACTAATCGGAGAGTGCCAAGCCGTACGAGACCAACCAGGATCAGACGGATCGTAACTGAACTGTGATAAAAATAAACAAACAGATAAACCGATTATTATGAGTAGAATAAATTGATTAATAATCTGTTTTCTTGTAATTTTGGGCTTTTTCAAACAAGTACCTAAAAACTATTGCTAATAAAATTGCTGGCATTTTATCATAAATTGTGCCTGCTCACAGAGGCAATAGCATCGAAAACACAATTTATTGTTGGGTTATTCTGTTATGGGAAATAGGGTTGAATTAAATCTGATACCATTTTGTACATATCGTTGCGCATTAGTAATATTGGCAGTAATTTCAGCCTCGGTCAATTTACGGATAATTTTAGCGGGCGATCCCATAATTAAACAACCTTCTTCATAAGGTATAGTGTGTGTTACTAGCGAGTTGGCGCCAACAAGACAATTTTTTGCAATTTTGGCATTGTTTAATATAGTACTACCCATACCAATTAATACATTATCTGCAATTGTGCAGCTATGTAGGATTACATTATGTCCAATTGTGACATTTTCGCCGATAATGCAAGGAATATCAGTTTCAATATGGATAGTAGTGTTATCTTGTACGTTACTATTTTTGCCAATACGTATGGGGGCTATATCACCCCGTAAAACAGCGTTAAACCAAATAGATACGCCTTCTTGTAATACAACATCACCAATGATATCGGCAGATTTTGCAATAAAACAATTTGGATGAATTTGTGGATATAAATCGCCTAGTTGATAAATCATAATGATCACCTTTTGCTGTTTTTGACACTCAAAAATAAGCTAACAGAAAGAAAATTACATAACACCATAGAGCCAACCATTAACCACTCTGTTGTATTATCGATCGTTATGGTTGTAGCGGTATGCGTTGCTACCAATGTTGATAATAATATTCCTAATGCACCCGCGACAGCGAATCGAATTGTACCGGCAAGAGAAGATGCCGTGCCAGCAATATGCGGGTAAAAATCTAAAACGACGGCCATGCTATTGCCTCCAATGGTTGACATACAACCAATATAACCAGCAACACAAGCAACAAGATAGGCAAATCCCAAATTAAATACTGTGACGAGCATCAGCCCTATTGCCATAATAAATTGGAGCAAAAGACCGAGCCGCATCATTTTTATAGCGCCAACATGTTTAACAAATCGACTATTTAATGTATTCATGAAAACCATCACTATGATATTGAACGCAAAGTAGTAACCAAAATTAATTGATGCAACACCATGCAGATTCATATAAACAAAAGGCCCTAAACTTAAAAATGAAAACAATCCCGCACCTGAAAACGCACCTATCATCATATAAGTTAATACTTGTCTATGGCGAAATAGTGTAATGAAATTACTCAATATACGCATTAAACTGAATTTATCTCGTTTTGCTTTGGCTAGTGTTTCAGGAATCAATGTAATGACTAGAATAAAACAGGTCAAAGCAATTAGGCTAATAGTGTAGAAATTGGCTTGCCAATTAAACCAATATAAAATAAAACCACCAATAATTGGTGCTAATAACGGTGCAACATTGGATATCAGCATTACAAATGACATCATTTTAGAAAATTCATCACGGTCACGATAAATATCTTTCATTAACGCATTAATCACGATTGTTGTTGCCGCCGCTGCAATGCCATGAAAAAATCGAGCAGTGATTAATTGATTAATATTGGCCGCAATACCACAGTTTAACGCTGCAACTATAAAAATAATTAGACCAAAAATTAATACGTTACGCCGTCCATAACTGTCAGTGAGCGGTCCAAATAAAAGTTGACCAACAGAAAATCCTAATAAATAGCAGCTAATGGTTAACTGTACAGCCGAATCAGCTACATTAAAATCACGAGCGATAGTTGGCATACTTGGTAAATACATATCTATGGATAAAGGCATTAGCATAGAGAGTAATCCAAGAATAAAAATCAGTGCTTTTTTAGAAATTTTAAGATTAACTAAAGTATTTTGGGATGGCACGTCGTACTTCCTTCAAATTGTATTCAAAATACGCATAACAAAATGCGTGACCATAAATGACACAAAATTATTTAAAAAATCTTTAATTATCTAAATGGAAAGTTGTGGCTCAGATCTCAGTAAATTATACCTATCAATTAAACGAGTCAATTTCATCTTGTGTAAGTGGGCGATATTCCCCTTCGGGTATATCTAGGATTACTTTGCCTATCTGTATGCGATGCAACGCAACAACATGATTATTGACTGCAGCAAACATGCGTTTAACTTGATGATATCGCCCTTCACTAATGGTTAATTCAGCGTGAAAATCATCGATAATATGTAATTTAGCGGGTTTAGTGAGTGATTTCTCACTTTTTAATTGAATGCCATTGTTAAATATATCAATCAGTTCAATGTCTAATGGTTGTTCAACCGTGACGGCATAGACTTTTTCACAATGATGCTTGGGTGAGGTAATTCGGTGTGACCATTTACCATCATCGGTCAGCAATACAAGCCCAGTCGTATCAAGATCAAGCCTGCCAGCTGCATGCAATTTTTCAGGCATCGGCTCATCAATAAAATAAAGAATAGTGGGATGGTCGGGATCATCGGTTGAACAAACATAGCCTTGAGGCTTATTGAGCATGAAATAGCGTTGGCTGGTAACTTGTTCGATTTGATAACCATCATAATGAACAATCTGTTTTGGCGATAATTGATAAGCGCCTGATTTTATAATCTCACCATCAACAGTTACTTTTTTCGCTTTGAGTTCTTTGGTGACAATTGTACGACTGGCGCCTAAGTGATGAGCAAGAAATTTATCTAATCGCATAATTTAAAACATGTTCCTGTATTACTTTAAAGGTGTATATATATCAAAACGGTGATTTTTAGTTTTTATTTCAGCCGTTGGTTTTTGATTAGCTAAAAACGGTGCATAATCGGGTCTTTTGACCACAACCCGTTTTTGGGCTAATTTTCTTGCTGGCTCTAATAAGCTATCTGCATCATTATCACTACCAACCAGTTGTTGAAAAATGCGCATCTCTTTTTTGACAAGTGCACTTTTTTGACGATGTGGAAACATGGGATCGAGATAAATCACATCGGGTTTTTCTGGGTAAGTACTTAATCCCTCAATGCTTGAATGATAAATTAAACGTAAATGCTGCTCAAGCCAACTACCAATGTGGGGATCTTGATAGGCACGCTGTAAACCATCTTCTAATAATGCAGCAACGACAGGGTGCCGCTCAAACATAGTGACATGACAACCGATAGATGCTAAAACAAAGGCATCTCGACCAAGCCCAGCTGTGGTATCAACAACTGTAGGTAAATACTCACCTTTTACCCCGACTGCTTTAGCAATTGCTTCACCACGACCACCACCAAATTGACGACGGTGAGCCATTGCTCCTGAAACGAAATTAACACATATCGAACCTAATTTTGCTTCGTCAGTCTTTTGTAACTCAAGTTGATTGTTTTGGGTAATCAGAGTGAACGGTAAATCGGCATGTGCCGATAACCACTGCTCAGCTAATAATTTTAGCTGAGCTAAGTTAGGACTAGTGGATACCATAATGACGAAGTAATGCTTCAAGTTGAGGTTCGCGGCCTCGGAAATTTTTAAATAGTGTCATTGGTTCATCGCTACCGCCTTGCGACAAGATGTTATCAAGAAATGCATTCCCCGTTTTGGCGTTGAAGATGCCTTCTTCTTCAAAACGTGAAAATGCATCAGCAGATAATACTTCTGCCCATAAATAGCTGTAATAACCTGCAGCATAACCACCAGCAAAGATATGACTAAATGCATGCGGGAATCGACCCCATTCAACAGTAGGCACAACAGCGACTTGCTTTCTTACTTCGGCTAATGTGTTTAAAATATCTGGATCTTTTTGTGTATGTAATTTAAAGTCAAAAAGACCAAATTCCAATTGGCGTAAAATAAATAGCGCGGCTTGATAGTTTTTAGCATCTAGCATCTTTTCTAACATGTCTGCGGGCAGTGGTTCGCCAGTTTGATAATGTCCTGATATAAATGCAAGCGCTTCAGGTTGCCAACACCAGTTTTCTAGGAATTGACTAGGTAATTCAACGGCATCCCAAGGTACTCCATTAATACCTGCGACAGATGAAGTATCAATTTCGGTTAACATGTGGTGCAAACCATGACCAAACTCATGAAATAGGGTGGTGACTTCATCGTGCGTAAATAGCGCTGGTTTGTCGCCAACCGGGCGATTAAAGTTACAGGTTAAATAGGCAACCGGTTTTTGTACATGTCCGTCAGCAAAACGCATACGGCCAATACAATCATCCATCCAAGCGCCACCACGCTTGTGTTCGCGTGCATATAAATCAAGATAGAAGCTACCTTTTAATTCACCGTTAGCGGCAAACAGATCATAAAATTTTACTTCAGGATCCCAAACTTCAACGCCTTGTCGTTCTTTGGCTGTAATACCAAAGATGCGGTGTACTACCTCAAATAAACCACTAATTACTCTTTGCTGTGGAAAATAAGGACGCAACTCTTCATCGTTAATGGTGTACAAGTACTGTTTTTGTTTTTCACTATAATAAGCCACATCCCATGGCTTGATATCACTAGCACCAAAAAACTCATAAGCATAACGTTTAAGTTCAGCAAGCTCTTTTTCGCCTTGAGGTTTAGCTTTAGTTGCTAAATTGGTTAAAAATTCGATGACTTGCGAGGTGGATTCAGCCATTTTTGTTGCAAGTGATTTATCTGCATAGGTATTGAAGCCTAGTAATTGTGCAAGCTCATTACGTAGTGTTAAGATTTGTTTGATGATCTCTGTATTATCCCACTTACCAGCATGGGGGCCTTGATCTGATGCACGAGTAGTATAGGCTTGATAAAGTTCAAATCGTAGATCACGGTTATCACAATAAGTCATAACAGGAAGGTAACTTGGCATATCTAAAGTCAGTAACCAACCCTCTTCGCCTTTTATTTTGGCTTGTTCTTGAGCAGCAGCAAGTGCACTTTCAGGCATGCCAGAGAGTTCTTTGATATCAGTAATTAGTTTTGACCAACCCATGGTCGCATCAAGTACATTATTGCTATATTTTGAGGATAATTCTGATAATTTTGCGACAATTTCACCATAGCGTTTTTGTTTATCATCAGGTAAACCAATTCCAGATAATTCAAAATCACGTAATGCATTATCAATAACTTTTTTCTGTGCTTTGCTTAACGTCGCATATTGTTCGCTTTCTTTGAGTTGTTTATAGGCTTGATATAAAGGTTTATGTTGTCCAACCCATGTGCTGTATTCAGATAATAATGGCAGACAAGCTTCATAAGCTTCACGTAATTCAGGGCTATTTTTAACTGAATTAAGATGGCTAACTGGCGACCAAGCTCGACCAAATTTTTCGTCCATTTCATCAATTGGTTGGATTAAGTTATCCCAAGTGTATTGGCTATTTTGTTTTAGTACTGTTTCAATTGTATTTCTGCAGTTTTTTAAAGTTTCTTGTATAGCAGGCAAAACATGCTCGGGCTTAATTTGTGAAAAGAGTGGTAATGGTGCATCTGTTAATAATGGATTAGTCATGTAGCGATACCTTTATACACATGGGTTGTCTATTGATAGAACATAATATGGTGGCAAATTCAGTTAATTCAAGAGAATGTCATGCTTGGGAAGCATTATAATCCCATCAATTTGCGTTCGCGCTGCCATTCAGTAGGGGTATAAGTTTTTATAGAAAGAGCATGGATACGGTTGTCATGGATGAATTCTGCCAAAGGGGCATAAATTGCTTGTTGTTTTTTTACGCGACTTAAATCGGCAAATAATTCACCGACAGCAATAACTTGAAAATGGCTACCATCATCGGTCAAAACATGTACATCATCAAGCTCAAGCGAATTTTTTAATTTATTGATTATTTCTTCTTTATTCATTACTCATACTCATTATTAATGTAAATTATGGAAGTTATTTTTGTTAAAAAGTTTCAGGTAACTATGCGTTTTAGTATAAAACCTAACTTTTTAAACATTGATCACAGGTTGTAGATCATACAAGGTAATTAATGTTTGTAGCTGAGGATTAATACCTTTGAGCTTTACATCATATTTATTGCAAAAATAAATTAACGTCGCGAGCCCTGAAGAATCAACTCGAGTAAGTTGCCCTACATCAATGTATTTGACACTGTTTAAAATGGTGTTTTGTGTTGACCATAAATCGTTTAAAGAGTGAACATCAAGTTCACCCTGTAAACATAATATATCTTGTAGTTGTTCTGTTTTGATTCGCGACATTATCGACTAACCTTTTTGTTTAGCATTTGGATCAATATTGCGATTTGAAAGATCAGTTAATTGCTTAGTTAATGCATCAATACCGTTTTGACGTAAAATAGTTGACCATTCATTTTGTTTTGTGGTGATCATGCTTACACCTTCAGCAACTAAATCATAAGCTTTCCATTCGCCAGTGACAGAGTTTTTACGCCATTGAAAATCAATACGCAATGGTTGTTGATTTTTATCCGGTTGATTTAATAAAACACGAATAGAAATAAGTGTTTTGCCAGTTAGATCTTTTGGCGATTCAACTTGATAGGTTTGACCATTATACATAGATAATGCTTGAGCGAAAGCTTGTACCAGATAGTTTTCAAAAGCCGCAAAATAAGCTGTACGTTGTGCTTCTGTTGCACTTTTATAATAATTACCTAGAATCAATGCGCCAGCATATTTGACTTGTACATAAGGTAATAGATCCGATCTTACAATCTCTTTGAGTTTGTTAGGGTTTGATTTTAAAGCTGCGGATTGTGCATTCATGGTGCTAAAAATCTTATCAGCAGAAACTTGCATTTCTTTATAGGGATCGTTTTCAGCAAAGGCTGTAGCACTAAACATTAAAACTAATACTAAAAAAACGGCTTGTTTGAATTTGGTTAACATAGTCACTCCTTACTTTTCGTTTGTATCTTGCGTATCTTGTTTTTTATCTTTATCAGTCGAACCCCCGGCACTATAAAGGAACTGACCAATTAAGTCTTCAATAACCATAGCAGGTTTAGTGTTATATATTACAAAACCGTCGTGAAAATAGGCTGGTTCATGCTGATTTATTGGCAAACTATTGTTTGTACCTTCGCTATCTAATGAATCAAGCTCCATTTCAGTATTTTTATCAAGTCCAAAGTTGATATCAATAAATTGTTCGCCTAATAAACCCGATGTTTTAATTGAGAGAGAACTTGAGCTTGGAATTTGATTGTATTGCGCATCAATATCCATTGTCACATAGGGTTTATACACATCAAGATCTGATGATTTTAGCGTTATATTGCTTACTCGACCAATTACAACGCCACCAATTTTGATAGGAGAACGTGCTTTTAATCCCCCAATATTATCAAATACAGCATAAACTCGATAGGAATTATGGCTAGCAAATGATGTTGGATCGGTTACTCTAAAACATAAAAATAGCACTGAACAAATGACCAGCACCATAAATAATCCTACTGTAATTTCGATTTTACGACTCATGTTTAATGACCTCAATGACTAAACATTAATGCGGTTAAAATAAAATCTAACCCCAAAATAACTAATGATGAATAAACAACAGTGCTTGTTGTTGCTCGACTAATTCCTTCTGATGTTGGTACACAATCATAACCATTAAAAAGTGCAATCCAAGTGCTAGCGATGGCAAATGCAAAGCTTTTGACAAAGCAGTTTCCTAAATCATGCCACCAATCAACATTGCTTTGAATAGATGACCAAAAAAAGCCCGCATCAATACCTTTCCAATCAACACCAACAAGCGCACCACCTAAAATGCCAACGGTGACAAAAATTGCAGTTAAAAACGGCATACTAAAAAATCCAGCCCAAAAACGTGGAGCGATAATACGCCGTAATGGATCAATTGCCATCATTTCCATACTTGATAACTGTTCAGTTGCTTTCATTAAGCCGATTTCGGCTGTTAAAGCAGAGCCTGCACGCCCAGCAAACAGTAAACCTGCGACAACAGGCCCTAATTCGCGAAGTAGGGCTAGCGCAACCATCATCCCAAGGCTTGCTTCGGCTCCAAAGGTGGTTAGTATAAAATAACCTTGCAGAGCCAAAACCATGCCTATAAAAAGACCAGAAACAATAATAATAGTGAGAGATTGTACTCCAACAAAATAAAATTGCTTAACGAGTAATGGAAATTGTTTGTTAAATTGTGGCTTACCAATCAATGCCCCAAACAGCATAACACCGGAACGACCAATCATCGCAATGATATTGATAAACCATTGCCCTAATTTTGCCAGTAAATTCAACATTATTTTATACCTCTGCTTAGGTCTAATCGGTAATCATCAGCAGGATAATGAAAAGGAACTGGTCCATCAGCCAAACCGTCAAGGAACTGTTTAACGCGTAAATCGTTATTATCACGCAGTTGCTGTGGTGTACCGCCTGCAATAATATGCTGTTCAGCTACAATATAAGCATGATCTGCAATACTGAGTACTTCGCTCACATCATGGCTCACAACAATGCAGGTTAATCCTAATGATTGGTTAATTTCAGATATCAGCTTAACAATTACGCCCATTGAGATAGGATCTTGTCCTGCAAACGGTTCGTCAAACATAATTAGATCGGGATCAAGCGCAATAGCTCTAGCTAAAGCGGCTCGCCTTGCCATACCACCAGATAGTTCGGCTGGCATCATTTGAGCCGCGCCCCGTAAGCCAACCGCTTGTAATTTCATTAATACTAAATTATGCAGTATAGGTTCAGGTAGATTAAGGTGTTCACGTAATGGATAGGCTACATTGTCAAATACCGTTAGATCAGTAAATAAGGCACCAGATTGAAATAACATGCTCATGCGTTTACGTACTTCATACAATCTTGAACGTGACATGCTGGGCACATCTTCACCATCAAATAAAATTTTTCCTGATTGCGGTTTTAATTGTCCACCAATTAGGCGTAATAAGGTGGTTTTACCAATGCCAGATGGTCCCATAATTGCCGTGACTTTTCCTTTTGGGACATTCAGATTCATATTTTTATAAATAGGTCTTGTTCCACGATAAAAAGACATATCATGGATTTCAACCAAATTCTGCTGTAATGCCTTGCCCACCATTATTTCCTATACTACTAAAATTATAATTGTGCCTATTTTACTTGATATTTGTAAATAAAGAAATCAATTAAACGCATCGCCAATTTGTGAATAGTTTGTAAATAAATAATTTTTATACTTTAAATATTATATGAAAACACATAATCAAAATGGTTATTGGGTAATGCCTAAAGAATAAACGAGAAAAAATAAAGCCCGTTTGATAACGGGCATTTTAATATCTTGGCATTTGTTGATCAATTATGCATGCCCAAGCATCAATCCCGCCCGTAAGGTTATATAGGAAGTTGGGATCAAAGCCATTTTCTGCTAAATAATAAGCAACATTTAGGCTTCGCCTGCCATGATGACAATAAATAACTATATCTATTTCGTCTGGGATTTTATCTAAATATAGCGGGATCATATTCATTGGAATATGCGTTGCGTGATTGATACTGCAGATGGCTACTTCATTGGGTTCGCGTACATCAAGTAAAAATAGATTATCTTGTTGCTTTAATTTTTGTACAAGTTCGGCCGGGGTGATTTCTTTTATTGTCATTATGTAAAGCTCATTAGAATAATTGTCAAAAAGTTTCAGGTAGGTATGTGTTTCAGTATAAAACTTAAATTTTAATTTAATTAATATCATCTGGCAATGATATTGCCAGATGATATTTTTACCACCTATACAGCTAATGCTTTGCTAATTTTTTCAAATAAATCTTTAGATAAATTTTCAATTTTTAGCAAGGCTTCAAGTGCTTTTCGCATCTGTTGTTGACGTTTTTCGTCATAACGTTTTAATCGAATCAGCGGATCGATGAGTCTTGCTGCAACTTGCGGATTTTTTTGGTTTAACTCTGTGAGGATTTCAACTAAGAATTGATAACCACTACCATCTTTAGCATGAAATGCCACAGGGTTATTATTTACAAAGGCACCAATTAATGCGCGGATGCGATTTGGATTACTGAGCGTAAATGAGCGGTGAGTTAATAATTTTTTCACTGTAGCAAGGACATTTTTATCTGGGCTTGTTGCGTTCAATGCTAACCATTTGTCCATAACAAGCCCATCTTGATGCCATTTATCATCAAAGTCTACTAATAGCTCAGTTCGACAATCAAGTTTAGCTTTTACCGCTACATTCAAGGCAGCTAAACAATCAGTCATATTATTTGCTTGATAATATTGTTGGCTAACTAATGTATTAGCGTGCGAATTGTCATCAGCATAGGCTAATAAAGTTAAACAACAGTTTTTAAGTGAGCGCTTAGCAATATCATTATGTTTAATTTGATATTGTAAAGTGTTATTGTGGTGATAAACGGCTAATAATTCATCATAAAGTTCGTTTGCAAACTGAGTTAGTAAAAACAGACGGACTTCATGAATAGCGATTGGATCAACCACAGTAAATAAATTAGCTAATTCGTTTTCAGATGGCAAGGTCAAGATCTGCGCAATAAGGAAAGGATCAGTATTTTCTGATAACAGTACCGCCCGAAATGCATCTAATACTGAATCAGGTAGCATTATTTTTTGATTTTCTTGATAATTTTTTACATTTAAACGAACATATTTTGCCAATAGCATTTGCGCTGCATCATAGCGGCTAAATGCGTTAGTCGCGTGCTGCATTAGGAAAATGAGATCATTATCTTGATAATCATAAGTCAACTTAACGGGTGCTGAAAAATTACGTAATAATGAAATGATCGGCTTTTCAGTCACGTTATCAAAAATAAATTGTTGTGTGCTCTGTGTTAAATTTAAAACATGGTGAATAGGTTGGCCTTGGTATTGCAATGTAATAACTTTGCCATCATGTTGATATAATTCAATATCAAGCGGGATATGTAATGCTTGTTTTTGATTTTGATCTTGTGTTGCTGGCGTATATTGCTCTACCGTTAAAGTATATTGTTGGTTTTTTTCGTCGTAATTATCGGTAACGGTTAGTTCAGGTGTACCTGATTGACTATACCATAATTTAAACTGAGTTAAATCTATACCTGAGGCATCTTGCATGGCTGCAACAAAATCATCACACGTTGCGGCACTGCCATCATGGCGTTTGAAGTAGAGTTTCATGCCTGCTTGAAATTTATCTTCACCTAACAAGGTATGCATCATACGAATAACTTCAGCTCCTTTTTCGTATACGGTGACTGTATAAAAGTTATTCATTTCAATGACTTGTTCAGGGCGAATAGGGTGAGACATAGGGCTGGCATCTTCGGCAAATTGAACGGTACGTAAAAGTTTTACATCTTCAATCCGTTTGACTGCACGAGATCCCATATCGGCGCTAAATTCCTGATCACGAAATACCGTTAATCCTTCTTTTAAACTGAGTTGGAACCAGTCACGACAGGTGACTCTATTACCTGTCCAGTTGTGAAAATATTCATGACCAATTACCCCTTCAATACCTAGATAGTCATCATCTGTTGCTGTTTGTGGTTTGGCAAGCACATATTTTGAATTAAAGATATTTAATCCTTTGTTTTCCATTGCTCCCATATTGAAAAAATCGACTGCAACGATCATAAAAATATCTAAATCATATTCAAGTCCAAAACGTGTTTCGTCCCAACGCATGGCATTTTTTAAACTTGTCATTGCCCAGTGCGAACGATCTAAATTACCTTTATCAACATAAATTTCTAAATCAACTTTACGTTTGGATTGCGTGATAAACTGATCTTTTAAAATATCAAAATCACCAGCAACTAAAGCAAATAAGTAGGCTGGTTTAGGAAAGGGATCTTGCCATTGTACCCAATGACGTCCATCAGCAAGTTCACCTTGCGCGATGCGATTACCATTTGAAAGTAGGTAAGGATAGCGTTGTTTATTGGCGGTAATGCGTGTTGAAAAACGTGCAAGTACATCGGGTCTGTCAAGATAATAGGTGATATGACGAAATCCTTCCGCTTCACATTGCGTACAAAGTGCTTCGCCTGATACATATAATCCTTCAAGTGCGGTATTATCAATTGGTTTGATTTCGTTAACAATCGTTAAAGTAAACTCAGCAGGCACGTTTTGAATGATTAATCCTGTTTTCGTGATTTGGTAATCATGCCATGGTTGCTCGTCGATATTAATGGAAATCAATTTAAGGTCTTCGCCATCTAAAATTAAATCGCTCGCTTGCTGGTTTTTTTGAACGACGTGGCTACGAGCTGTTACTGTTGTTATTTCGGGCGCTAAATCAAAATCAATATCAATGTCGGTAATAGTAAAATTAGGCGCTTTATAATCAAGACGGTTTTTTGCAATAGGTTGCGATTCAGGTGTTTTTGTATTCATGTTGTTATGACCTTTTGGTTTGGACTCAATTTATACGTTGTGCTAGTGAATATTATAGCTGATTAAAAACAATCTTATTACATAATTAATCTATATCTTCATTATTATTCTGCTATAATCTCTAGAATTTTCTTTAAAGTAATAGCATTAAATTTACATGTTACCAGCGATAATTACATCAATATTAGATACTGATGCTTATAAGTTGCATATGCAACAGGCCGTATTTCATCACTATCCTGAAGCAACCGTGGTTGCACAGTTTCGTTGTCGTAGTGATGATCTACTTGGGCAATATGCAGATCAAATAATACATCAAGTGAAATTAATGGAATCATTAGCGCTGTCTGATGATGAATTTAGCTATTTATCAAATATCTCCTTTTTTAAATCTGACTATTTAAATTGGCTTAAAAAATGGCGTTTTAATAGTAATTTGCTTACTATAAAAAATGAAGATGGGAAGCTTTCCATTACAATTAAAGGAAAATGGTTAGATGTCATTTTATGGGAAGTGCCATTACTTGCTGTTATTAGTGAGGTTGTCCATAAAGATCGTTCGCCAAATATTGGCGTTCCTGAAGCATTGGCAAGGCTAAAAGATAAATTAGCCTTGTTTAATGAAAAAACAGCTAATATGGATATGTCGGGTTTTAATTTAATGGATTTTGGTACTCGTAGGCGTTATTCGTTTGCGGTGCAAGAAGCTATTGTTAGTTATTTGAAATCGCATTTTAATAACTTTCATAGCACTAGCAATTATTTACTCGCCTATCGTTTAGGGCTTACGCCTGTTGGAACTCAAGCACATGAGTGGTTTCAAGCTCATCAGCGTTTAGCCCATAATCTTCAGGATTGCCAAATAAATGCACTTCAGGTTTGGTTAGATGAATATCCTCATGACTTGGGGGTGGCATTGACCGATTGTATTACAATGGATGCGTTTTTACGTGATTTTGATTTATACTTTGCATCTCACTACCAAGGGCTTCGCCATGATTCGGGCGATTCAATTGAATGGGGCGAAAAAGCGATTGCGCATTACCAGCAGTTAGGCATTGATCCTAAAACAAAGTTATTGGTATTTTCAGACAGCTTAAATTTTGATAAAGCGATTAACATCTATCAGCATTTTAACCACCGCGTAAAATTATCTTTTGGCGTGGGTGGTTTTTTAGCTTGTGATATTCCCTCTAAAAATGCCAATACTAAAGCATTGAATATTGTGCTTAAATTAACGGAATGTAATAATCAATCCGTTGCGAAGCTATCAGATAGCCCTGGGAAAACGATATCTCAGGATTTAGATTTTATTGATGAATTAAAACGAACTTTTAGCGTTAAAATTTGATAATAATTCATATTTAACCTATGTTCATATTAGAAAATAGAAATCAGTAATCAAGATTTTATTATTCAAAAATTCCATTTTGCTATGGAATAACCGTTAGAATAGATCTGTATTACTTTAAAGATTACTTAAACAATTAATGTAGAGATGGATAATTAAAATGACTTCAGTTGCACCTATTGTTGATGTGTTACAAGGCAAAATTGCTGTTGGTAGCACAATTTCTGTTCAGGGTTGGGTAAGAACTCGGCGTGATTCTAAAGCAGGCATATCATTTTTAGCCGTTTATGATGGTTCTTGCTTTGATCCTATTCAAGCGGTTATTGAAAATAATTTACCTAATTATGAACAAGAGATCTTACGTTTAACGGCTGGGTGTTCGGTTAAAGTCACGGGTAAAGTGGTGGAATCACCAGGTCAAGGTCAGAAATATGAATTACAAGCAGCGCAAGTTACAGTATATGGCTTTGTTGACGATCCTGAAACTTACCCAATGGCAGCTAAACGTCACTCTATTGAATATTTGCGAGAAGTGGCTCATTTACGAGCAAGAACCAATATTGTTGGTGCGATAACGCGTGTACGCCATACGCTTGCACAAGCAATTCACCAGTTTTTTGATGAACGTGGTTTTTATTGGTTATCAACACCAATTATTACTGCATCAGATACCGAAGGGGCGGGCGAAATGTTCCGTGTTTCAACACTGGATATGTTAAATCTGCCTAAATCGGACAATGGTAAGGTTGATTTTGATAAAGACTTTTTCGGTAAAGAAGCTTTTTTAACTGTTTCTGGGCAACTAAATGCCGAAACTTATGCTTGTGCGCTTTCTAAAGTTTATACTTTTGGTCCAACATTTAGAGCTGAAAACTCAAATACCACTCGCCATTTAGCTGAATTTTGGATGATGGAGCCTGAAGTGGCATTTGCTGATCTCAATGACAATGCTAAACTTGCCGAAGATATGCTGAAATATGTGTTTAAAGCTGTGTTAGAAAAACGGGCTGATGATATGCAATTTTTTGCCCAGCATGTTGATAAAGAAGCAATCAATCGCCTTGAGAACTTTATTAATGCTGATTTTGCGCAAGTGGATTATACCGATGCTATTACCATTTTGCAAAACTGTGATGCTCAGTTTGAAAACCCTGTCAGTTGGGGAATTGATTTAGCCTCAGAGCATGAACGTTACTTAGCGGAACAACATTTTAAAGCACCAGTGGTTGTCAAAAACTACCCTAAAGACATTAAGGCGTTTTATATGCGTATGAATGATGATGGTAAAACCGTTGCAGCAATGGACGTTTTAGCACCGGGGATTGGTGAAATTATTGGTGGTTCTCAGCGTGAAGAGCGTTTAGATATGTTGGATAAACGAATGGAAGAAATGGGGCTGAAGAAAGAAGATTATTGGTGGTATCGTGACTTACGCCGTTACGGCACAGTGCCGCACTCGGGGTTTGGACTTGGTTTTGAACGCTTAATTGTGTATGTAACAGGTGTTCAAAATGTACGCGATGTGATCCCATTCCCAAGAACGCCACGTAATGCGAATTTTTAAGTTGATTAAATTCCCAACCAAAATTTGGTTGGGAATAAAAATTAAAAAACCCAGTTTTATGTACAAAAAACAATCAAACAGGCTCATTTTTAGCCTTAGACATCACATTTAATGAAAAGTTCGCTTGATTTTATAAAAAATTTATACATAATTTACGATACTGTAAAAAGTAGATAAAAATAATAGATAAAAATATTATTTTTTGGATGAATAATTATTGTATGAAAATTGACACTAAACTAATGGAAAGTGTCTTTTTAGAAAATAACCATGAGGGTAAAAAATGAAACGTAATCTATTAGCAATCGCTATCCCTGCGCTTTTAGCTGCAGCTAGCGCAAATGCATCTATTGAAGTTTGGAACAAAGATGGTAATAAAGTTGACTTTTATGGTCGAGTAAAAGCAGCTAACAACATTACTGACCGTGGACAAGCAGGTGAAGGTGATGATACTTCTGCTCGTTTAGGTATGTCTGGTCAAACTCAGATTACTGATAGCCTAACTGGCTATGGCCGTTGGGAATACGAAGCGAAAGCTGGTAAAAATTCTAGCAACGAAGTACGTTATGCATTTGCTGGTTTAAATTTTGGTGATGCTGGTTCATTCGACTATGGTCGTAACGATGGTGTGTTAAAAGCAATCACAGCTTATACTGACGTATTACCACAATTTGGTGGTGATGCAGCAAACAACGATTGGAACGTGTTATCTGCACGTACTAAAGCTGTTGCAACTTACCGTAACAACAACTTCTTCGGTTTAACTGATGATTTAAGCTTTGCATTACAGTATGCTGATAATGGTGATAACGCTGCAACTTATGATAGTAAACTTGCTAGAGCAAAATATGATGAAGACGGTGATGTCGATGGATTTAGTGGTGAAAGCCGTGAAGCCTATGGTGCAAATGTCCAATGGCATATTTTTGATACAGGTTTAACTCTGGGGGCAGGTTATGCTCAAACAGCAGGCAAATCTGCGTACGAAGCTGGAGCATTTAAAAGAGTCAAAACATGGACTACTGGTATCAAATATGATAATTACAACTTGTATCTAGCTGCTAACTACTTCCAATCTAAATTCAATACTTGGAATGATCGCACTGATGGTGAAAAATATAAAGATCCAAAAATCAAAGGTATTGAATTAGTTGCTCAATATGGTATTGATTTAGAAGTAGGTCGTTTAACGCCTTCTTTAGCTTATGTGCAACATAAGGTGAGCAATGTTGAAGATGGTTATTATGATGATGATCATAAAGAAGGTCGTAATTTCGTTAAATATGTTTCACTTGGTGCAACATATGATCTAAACAAAAACTTTAGCGCTATCGTAGAATATAAATTCAATCTACTTAAGAAATACGACATTGGTGCAGAAACAAATACTGTTCGTGAGAGCAATGGTCGTCATCCATACAAACCAGGTACTAAAGACGTGTTAGGTGTTGGTTTAATTTACCAATTCTAATTTCTTGATATCTTATAAAAAGGCACTTAGGTGCCTTTTTTTTCGCCTGCTAAATGCTTTTCTTGTTAAAAACACATTTTATGTCTAAAAAAATCTACATCAAATATTAAAATATTCGTAAATTCGCAGAAATAATCTAGTTAACATTGTTAAATAGGCAATGAGTGCAATAAAATCTATTTGTTATCTAATAAAAATAGATATCACAGTAATAATATGATTGTTATTTATTGACAATTATTTATTAAAACAAGAGCAAAATAATTTGCGTCTTTAATAATATAAAATACCTACGAGGGTAACAAAATGAAACGTAATCTATTAGCAATCGCTATTCCTGCGCTTTTAATTGCAGGTACGGCAAACGCTTCTATCGAAGTGTGGAATAAAGACGGTAATAAAGTGGACTTTTATGGTCGAGTTTATGCTTTAAATTATATTACCGATCGTAATAATCAAACTGGTGAAGGTGACAAAACCACTGCACGTTTAGGCATGTCAGGTCAAACACAAGTGACAGATAGCGTAACTGGCTATGGCCGTTGGGAGTACGAAGCCAATACTGGTAAAAATGCAGATAACGAAACGCGTTATGCATTTGCTGGTTTAAATTTTGGTGATTTTGGATCATTTGATTATGGTCGTAATGATGGTGTGTTAAAAACATTAACGTCTTATACTGATGTTTTACCAGAATTTGGTGGTGATGCTTCAGATAATAATCTTTATGCATTAACAGCTCGTACAAAGGCCGTTGCGACTTACCGTAATTCAGATTTCTTTGGTTTAGTAAATGGTTTGCGTTTTGCTGTTCAATACGCGGATAATGGCGATAACAGCTCAACAAATCATTTCAACAAACAGAATAGTAATGCAAAACATGATAGTGCTGAAGCATGGGGTTCTGTTGTTGATTGGGATGTACTTGATACAGGTTTATCGGTTGGTGCTGGTTATGCACAAACGGGTGGTCATAAGGATGCTAAAACATGGTCAGCTGGTATCAAATATGATAACGACAACCTTTATTTAGCTGCGTTATATATTCAAGGTAAACAAAAATATGGTTGGGATAATGCATCGACGAATCACCGCGCTGATGATTTAAAAACCAAAGGTTATGAATTTGTTGCGCAATACGGTATTGACTTTGAAGTGGGTCGTTTAACGCCATCTGTTGCTTATATCCAACATAAAGTTAAAGATGCATCTCATTATTCAAATGATGCAGGGCTTAAAGGTAATGATGTAGCTAAATATGTTGATGTTGGTTTAACTTATGACTTTAACAAAAACTTACAAGCTATTATCGATTATAAAATCAACTTGTTAGATAAAGATGACATCGGTGCACGTCATGCTTTATATGAAGACGGCTCATTTACTAAATCACAAATCAATGGCACAACAAAAGACACAGTGGCACTTGGTTTAATCTACCAATTCTAATCTCTTTTGATATTGTATAAAAAGGCACCTCGGTGCCTTTTTTATTATTTGCTATCGATTAAATATCCCTTGCACTTTAATTAATACTCTGTTAAAAAATCTAGAAAGATAATAATAAATTAGGATAACAATGATGCTTTATACCACACGTAAATTATCGGCTCAAAAAAATATTGCTTTAGTTGCTCACGATCATTTAAAGGATTCTTTATTAAATTGGTGTAAAAAAAATCGTGAAGAACTTTCTCGACATAATTTATGTGGTACAGGGACGACAGGCACATTGATAAAACAAGAAATAGGACTAAATATCACACCAATGCTAAGTGGCCCTATGGGGGGCGATCAGCAAATTGGTGCATTAATTGCAGAAGGTAAAATTGATATCTTAATCATTTTTTGGGATCCACTTAATGCCGTACCTCATGATCCCGATGTCAAAGCGTTGTTACGGCTATCTACGGTTTGGAACATTCCCGTTGCTACTAATCAAGCTACAGCCAATGCATTGATCCAATCTTCTATTTTTACGCAAGAAGTTGACATTGAAATTCCTGATTATCAAAGCTATTTAGCGCAAAGAGTGAAGTAAATGCCAATACCATCCCAAATTCGTAAAACAGGCCGGCAAATACTTCTGCTTGATAATTTGTTTATTGTATTAGGGTTTTATGTGGTGTTTCCGCTGGTTTCAACCCACTTTGTTAACCAAGTCGGTTGGAGCGCTCTATTTGTTGGTTTTGCGTTAGGATTTCGGCAATTTGTTCAACAAGGCTTTGGGATTATTGGTGGTGCTATTGCCGATCGCTTTGGTGCAAAGCCTATGATTGTGGCGGGTATGTTTTTACGTTGCGTTGGTTTTATCTGCATGGCTATTGCAAGTGAGCCTTGGTTATTATTATTTTCTTGCTTACTTTCAGCGTTAGGGGGACTATTGTTTGATCCACCCCGTATGGGATTAACCATTAAATTCACCCGCCCACATGAGCGTGGTAAGTTCATATCGCTGTTAATGATACAAGATAATGCTGGTGCTGTGATTGGTGCTCTTATCGGTGGCATTTTAATTGATTATGACTTCCATTTAGTGTGTTGGTGTGGTGCTTTTATCTTTTTCTTATGTGGGATTTTTAATATTTTCTTCCTACCTGCTTATCACATTGCCATTGGCAAAGCTCCTATTATTAATGGCATGAAAATGGTTGTAAAAGATAAAAAATTTACTCGCTATGTACTTACGTTAACCGGTTATTATGTACTATGGGTGCAAATTATGTTGATGTTACCTTTAACAATCACAAGCGTATCAGGTAGCCCTAGTTATGTAAAATGGATGTATGCTATTCAAGCTGGTATTTCACTTGTACTACTGTATCCACTTGCTCGTTGGAGTGAAAAATATTTCAGATTAGATCAGCGCCTTAAATTTGGTCTATTTTTAATGTCATTTGCTTTTATTATCATAGGTTTTACATCACAATTAACAGTGCTATTATCACTGATTGCGTTATTTTATTTAGGAGCAATTATTGCAGAACCTGCCCGTGAAACTTTATCAACAATACTAAGTAATCCTAAGGCAAAAGGTAGTTATATGGGATTTAGTCGTTTAGGGCTTGCTCTAGGTGGGTTTCTAGGTTATACCGGTGCGGGTTGGTTATATGATATTGCTAAGCAAATGGGATTTCCACATCTTCCATGGATAGTGCTGACTACCATTGGGCTATTAACTTTAAGTTATCTACAATATCAATTTAAAAATGAGCCACCAATGCCACACGTTAAAATGAGGAAGATTGGCTAATTTCACCATCTTTAAATAAAATAGCCTCGTTAGTATTGAGCTTATGCCATGTTTCATTCGAAGTTAATGGTAGTGTAGAAATAATGGTAACGACATCATTCGGTGTTGTATGTTTTTGAAAGTCAATTTCGACATCTTCGTCCAGCAATTTTGCTTTGCCAAAAGGCGCTTTACGGGTTATCCAATGTAAATTGGTTGAGCAGTAGGCAAACACATATTGCCCATCAGACAGTAGCATATTGAATATACCAAGTTGGCTTAACTGATTGGCACATTGTTGAATAAAATTAAACAGCTCAAGATCATTGGTCGGTTTTTGCGAATACTTTTGATGTAGTTGATTTATTAAGTAACAGAAAGCATATTCGCTATCGGTTTCACCAATGGGTTGAAATAGCCCTGTATCTAAATGTTGGTAATCGGTTAATTGCCCATTGTGCGCAAAAGTCCAGTTCTTTCCCCATAGTTCGCGGGTGAATGGGTGGGTATTTTCTAAGGTGACACCGCCTCGATTAGCCTGGCGAATATGGGCTATCACGGCTTTAGATTTGATGGGGTATTCTTTCACCATTTTAGCAATAGGTGAATAGCTGCAAGGCTCGGGATCTTTAAATGTCCGGCAGCCTTTTCCTTCATAAAAAGTAATTCCCCAGCCATCTTTATGGGGACCTTTGTCCCCACCTCGTTTAATTAGGCTAGTAAAACTAAAGCAAATATCAGTTGGCACATTAGCGCTCATACCTAATAATTCACACATATTATTTAACCATTTCTTTTTCGATCAGCAAAATAAGAATATGAATCACTTTGATATGGATTTCTTGCACGCGATCGGCATAACCAAAGTGCGGAACACGAATATCAACATCGGCAAGTCCATTCATCTTACCGCCATCTTTACCGGTTAACGTAATGATTTTCATGTTCTTTTGTCTTGCTGCTTCAATTGCTTTAAGTACGTTAGCTGAATTTCCTGAGGTTGAAATACCTAAAAGCACATCACCTTTTTGACCAACACCTTCAACATATCGTGAAAAAATGGAGTCGAATCCAAAATCATTACCGACACATGAAATGTGACTTACATCTGATATGGCAATGGCTGGGTAAGCAGGGCGATTATCACGAAAGCGGCCGGTTAGCTCCTCAGCAAAATGCATAGCATCGCAATGAGAACCACCATTACCACACGATAACACTTTGCCGCCTTGTTTAAACGAATCGGCAATTAAGATTGCGGCTTGTTGAATTTGTTGCAGATTTTTATCATCTGAGACAAAATTAGTTAATACGTCAATTGCTTGGTTTAATTCATTACGAATATTGTTAATGTACACGGATATTTCTCCATCGATAAATTTATTCTCTATTGTAATTTTTTCAAAATAGCTTGCAAGCGATAATATTTCCTATCTTGTCAAAAACTTTCAGGAATGTATGCCGTTAAGTGTAAAAATAAACATTAAAATAAAAATAAATTAAGGTAATTTTTAATAATGACAGTTGAAATAATGACAAAATTTAAATTAATTTTAAACTTAACAAATAATACATTTGCAATAGCAAAATTTTTTGCGTTTATTTTAAATAATATCTTGGACAGAACTTGGCCGTAGCGTTATTTGCCAATAGGATAAGTTTTTCTTTCGTGATACAATTTATTAAGTCTCTTTTCACTTAAAAGAGAGTGAAATGACATTCATAATAGAATTGGTAAGGAATTAATATGCAAACAATTGATGGTAAAGTGGCTGCGCCAAAAGCGAAAGTTGCAATTGTGGTGGCACGTTTTAATCATTTTATTAATGATAGCCTAGTAAATGGTGCAATTGACGCATTAACACGTATTGGTCAAGTCGATGATAAAAATATCACGGTTATCTGGGTTCCTGGAGCTTATGAAATTCCACTTGCCGCAAAAGTTGCAGCACAGTCGAAAAAATATGATGCAATTGTGGCGTTAGGTACTGTCATTCGGGGTAGTACGGCGCATTTCGATTTTGTCGCGGGCGAATCAAGCTCAGGTTTATTAAGCGCAAGCTTAGATAACACCATTCCAGTTGGATTTGGTATTTTAACTACCGAAAGTATAGAACAAGCTATTGAACGTGCAGGTACCAAGGCCGGCAATAAAGGTGCTGAAGCCGCATTAACTGCACTGGAAATGCTAAATATTATTAAAGCAATTAAGGAGTAATTTAGTGGCATTAGTAAATCCTCGTCGTCGAGCAAGAGAATGTGCAGTACAAGCCATTTACTCTTGGCAAGTTTCCAGAAATGATCTTGCTGATGTTGAGACAAGTTTTATTGCAGAACAAGATATGAAAGGCGTTGATGCTAAGTATTTTCGTGAATTGTTGAATGGAGTAGCCAAAAATACCGCCGAATTAGATGATAAAATGGCGCCTTATCTCACTGAGCGCACCGTTGATGAATTAGGGCAAATTGAATTAGCGGTACTTAGAATCGCACTATATGAATTAATGAAACGTCAAGATGTACCTTATAAAGTGGTCATTAATGAAGCTATTGAATTAACTAAAACATTTGGTGCTGCTGACAGCCATAAATTTGTTAATGGCGTATTAGATAAAATAGCCCCAACCATCCGTACGCGATAACCGATTAACTATGAGATTGATATGAACGACAATACCGAAAAAAGCAAACCTACTATTTTTTACGCCACAAATAGTGCACCAAAGAAGTCTGCTCGCTCAGCTACAGAAAAGTCTACCGGATGGAAAGGTAAGCGTAAAGATGATTCATTTCAGTCGAAACCTAAACGCGATCGTCAAGACCGTATTGAAACATTCAAACCTCGAAATGATAAATCTGATTTTATAAAAAATAAGTTTAGTGTTGAACTTAATCAATCTCAATCTTTCATCGCTAACGATTCTCCATGGCAAAAAAAAGTTCGCACTAATGAACAAACGCCTACATTTGGTTATGATGGATATCGTCAACGAAAAGAAGAAACTTTGGTTTATAGTGAAAATAGTTGTAAGGCTGTTTTCAAACATCGACGTACAGCCATTGTCAAACTATTTATTACCCAAGAGATGGCTTATCAGTTTAAAGATATAATCGACTGGTTGGTTAAACAGCGGTTAGGTTATGATGTTGTCTCTAGTGAACAAATTAGCAAAATAACCCAAACCCAACACCATGGTGGCGTCTGTTTAATTGTTAAAAAGCGTGTTCCTCTCACATTATTAGATTATTTAGAAGAAAAGAGTGATAGAGAACATGATTGTGTGTTAGCCATTGACGATATTAATAACCCTCATAATCTAGGCGGATTAATGCGTAGTGCTGCATTTTATGGTGTTAATGGTGTGATATTGCGCCAAACAAATTTACTTGATAGTGGTGCAGCTATGCGTGTGGCCGAAGGCGGAGTAGAGGCTGTTGAAGCAATTAAAAGTGATGATTTTGTTGCTTCACTTGATATGCTTAAACAACAGGGTTACCAAGTTGTTGCACTATTGCCTTGTCAAGCAAAGTCCATTGCATCAAGTGAATTACATAAAATTCGTTTTAATAAAAAAGTTGCATTAGTCATATTCCAACAAATTAATATGAAACTTATCGATTGTGCTAATGTGGTTGTACATTTAAAGGGCAATGATAACATGCCTGCATTGAATATTTCAGTTGCTACGGGTATTTTATTATCTAACTTGCAAAAATAAGAAAATATTAGTTTATATTTTTGCTATCAATTAGTTAGGTTATAAAAGTTATTTTACTAATTGATAAAATATATCCAATAGCATAATTTGATTAGAAATTGCTTTTTTTTTCTGTAAATTGTTATTAATTTTTGAGTGTTTTGGTAATTGTCATGGCTTTTAAGCATAAAGTTGGTTTAATTTTTGGGAAGTTTTATCCTTTACATTGTGGTCATATTTATTTGATTGAAAAAGCCATGAGCCAAGTTGATGAATTACATATTCTTCTTGGTTGCGAAGCATCGCGCGATAAGCTACTCTTTGATAAAAGCCATTTACCAAAACAACCTCAAGTAAGCGACCGTTTTTCTTGGTTAAAAGAGACGTTTAAAGATCGTCACAATATCCATATCCATGTACTTGATGAAGCGGGTATTGAATTTTATCCGAATGGTTGGCAAGATTGGAGCTGTCGTGTTAAGCAAATTCTTTCAGTACATAAAATTAAACCCAATGTGGTTTTTACTAGTGAGCCACAAGATGTCAAAAATCACGAGTTCTATTTTGGCTGTCCGGTAGTCATTGTCGATGCTAATCGAGAGTTTATGGATATCAGCGCGACACAAATCCGTGAAAACCCCTATAAAAATTGGTCTTTTATTGCCCAAGCAGCAAAACCTTTTTTTGTTAAAAAAGTAGCTATTATCGGTCAAGGTAGATTTTGTGACTTATCTATTCAACTGGCTAATATTTATAATACTCAATATGTGCCTAATGGTTATATTAATTATATCGAGCGAGAAATCTCAACCCATCATAACAAGCGTTATTTAAGCGAATCTGATTATATTAAAATTGCGATGTTACATGTCGAACGAATTTCAAAAGCTGTTGAAACCGCTAATAAACTTGTTTTTACCTCCATTGATTTTGCAACACTAATGCAATATTACAGTCAAATCTTCCAAAAAGATAATGATGTTTTAAAAGCCTTTAAAGACAGTTACCATTTTGATTTAGTTATTCACGAAAAAGATTTAACCCCACAATGTTCACAACAGGAATATTTTGAAATCGTCTCTAAGAAGGTTGAAGCATTATTGATTTAGTTCATCACATTTATTGTGGCTTATGCTAAAATAAGGTAACTCTTTGTGATAGGTAAATTTCTATGTCTCAATCTTCTGATAAACAAGACAATACAAATCAAGAAAAAATTGATTTTGGTTACCAGCAAGTACCAAAACAAGAAAAAGTAAAACGTGTTGCCGAAGTCTTTCACTCTGTTGCCGATAAATACGATGTCATGAATGATCTCATGTCATTTGGTATCCATCGAATTTGGAAAAAAATTACTATTGAATATAGCAGTGTGCGTAAAGGCCAAAAAGTTCTAGATCTTGCTGGTGGCACAGGTGATTTAACGGCAAAATTCTCTCAATTGGTCGGTGATGAAGGATTAGTTGTTTTAGCTGACATTAACGAATCAATGTTAAAGGTTGGGCGAGATAAACTGCGAGACAAAGGCTTATTTAAAAATATTGAATATGTACAAGCCAATGCAGAAGAATTACCTTTTGCTGATAACTATTTTGATTGTATCACTATCTCATTTGGTTTACGCAATGTCACTGATAAAGAAAAGGCTTTACGCTCTATGTGGCGAGTATTGAAGCCCGGTGGACGCTTATTAATCCTTGAATTTTCTAAACCACAATATCAGATCCTAAATAAAGCGTATGATCTGTATTCTTTTACCATGTTACCACTAATGGGGAAAATTGTGGCAAATGATTCGGAAAGTTATCGTTATTTAGCTGAATCAATTCGTATGCATCCCGATCAAAAAACATTGAAAAAAATGATGGAAGATGCAGGATTTGTCGATGTGAAATATCACAACATGACCGGTGGTATTGTCGCGTTACATACTGGCTTTAAATTTTGATGCGATGAATAACAATGACATTTTTTCGACTATTTAAAATATTAACCGTATTTCGAGCCTATCAATTAGATGAACTGTTGCCGAAACATCGTTCATCAAAGTGGCTTCGTACTTTATTATTCTGCCTATTTTGGGTTAGACCTAAGGCAAAAAATCAAGAAATTGGTGAACGTTTACGACAAGCGCTGCAAGAATTAGGACCAGTTTGGATAAAGTTTGGACAAATGGTTTCAACTCGGCGTGATGTTTTACCAAAACATATAGCAGAAGCTTTGGCTAGATTGCAAGACCAAGTGATTTCTTTCGATGGAAAAATGGCTAGACAATTGATTGAGTCTGCATTAGAGCAACCGATAGATCATTATTTTTCCGATTTTGATGAAAAGCCATTAGCGGCAGCGTCAATAGCACAGGTCCATACCGCAGTATTAAAACGTAGCCAAGCCGAAGTTGTCATCAAGGTCTTGCGTCCTAATATTTTACCGGTTATTCAAGCCGATATCGGTTTAATGTATTGGGTGGCTAAACAATTTACTAAACGTATCAAATCAGGCGAAAAATTGCGAGCGGTTGAAATAGTGCATGATTATGAAATGACGCTATTAAAAGAGTTGGATTTACAAAAAGAGGCTTACAATACCGTTAGATTGCGTGATAATTTTATCAATAGTGATACTTTATATATCCCTTATGTTTATCAAGATCTTTGTCGAAAAAATGTAATTGTTGAAGAGCGCATTAAAGGGATTCCCATTTCAGATATCGAGCAACTTAAGCAAAATAATGTCAATATGAAATTACTTGCAGAGCGAGGTGTTCAAGCTTTTTTTACCCAAGTATTTCGTGATAACTTTTTCCATGCTGATATGCATCCGGGTAATATTTTTGTCGATATTACCGATCCACAAAATCCTCGCTATATTGGTATTGATTGCGCCATTATTGGCATATTAAGTAATGATGATCAGCGCTATCTTGCCGAGAATTTCTTGGCATTTTTTAATCGAGATTATCGAAAAATAGCCGAAACTTATATCGCATCAGGTTGGGTACCAGAAACTACCGATGCTATAGCGCTTGAAATGGCAATGCGCAATGTGTGTGAGCCAGCATTTGCAAAACCTCTAGCTGAAATCTCATTTTCACAGATTTTATTGCAATTATTTCAAGTTGCCCGCCAATTTGACATGGATATTCAACCGCAATTAACCCTTCTTGAAAAAACGCTATTTTATATTGAAGGACTTGGTCGTCAACTTTATCCTGAACTTGATTTATGGCAAACAGCAAAGCCATTTTTAGAAAAGTGGTATCAAGATAAATATAGTGCTAAAAAAATACTGCGACAAGCTTGGAAATCATTGCCCGAGTGGCGCACTCTATTGCCACAGTTACCAGAAAAATTAAATGATTTTGAACGAACCACCAAACAGATGAATGTTCAATTAAACCAAATTAATCAAGAATTACAGCATAGTAAAAAGCGTGAACGAATGCTATATGGAATGCTTGGGTTAGTTTGCGCTTTATGTATTATGATATTGATTGTGCGTTGAGCTGGATTATTTGGGAATATTCTAATTTGCGTGTATAATTTGGTTATGTACCCCCATTGGAGATAATTATCATGATGCCAAGCTTGCCTCAGCTCCTTATATTAATTGCTGTTGTTGTGTTGTTATTTGGAACAAAGAAATTACGTTCATTGGGTTCTGATCTTGGTGAATCAATTAAAGGCTTTAAAAAAGCAATAAATGACGATGATAATGACGATAAAAAACAACAAGAGAATTCACAAAAAGTCGATAATATTGACTCATCTGATGTTAATAATCACAACAAAAAAGAGTAAGTCGTGTTTGATATCAGCTTTGGTCAATTATTATTAGTATTAATTATTGGTCTGGTAGTATTAGGTCCAGAACGGTTACCTGTTGCGATAAAAACAGTTGCAGGTTGGATAAAGATGTTACGCCGCATGTCAGCCACTGTACAGTTAGAGTTAAATAAAGAACTTAAACTACAAGAATTACAAGATAGTTTAAAAAAGGCCGAACAAAGTGGTTTAACAACACTTACGCCAGAAATTCAAGAATCTATCGATGATTTAAAGCGCGTAACAGAATCATTAAAAAATGAAATTGACTCTGCAACGCAAATTGATCCCCAAATTGACTCAGATAAAAATAAATCATGACAGACGACGCTACTCAACCATTAATTGGTCATCTTGTTGAACTCAGAACACGACTACTACGTTGCATTATCTGTATATTGTTGGTATTAGCTTGTTTACTCTATTTTTCCAATGATATTTACTACATTGTGGCAAATCCACTCATCAGCCAATTACCTCAAGGTAGTAGCATGATAGCAACCGATATTACAGCCCCGTTTTTTACGCCAATTAAGCTAACAACCGTGGTGGCGATATTTATCTCAATTCCGTATGTACTGTACCAAATTTGGGGCTTTATTGCGCCAGCACTCTACCAACATGAAAGACGTCTGGTGATGCCACTAATTGTATCAAGCACGATCCTTTTTTATCTTGGTATAGCCTTTGCTTATTTTGTGGTGTTTCCACTGGCATTTTACTTTTTTATTCATACGGCGCCGGTTGATGTGGCTATTAATACGGACATTACCAAGTATCTTGATTTTGTTATGACCCTTTTTGTGGTATTTGGCTTTGCTTTTGAAGTGCCAGTCGCTATTATTTTGCTTTGCTGGACTGGAATCACTACACCTAAAAGCCTACGTAAAAAACGCCCTTATATTATTGTTGGGGTGTTTGCTGTCGCGATGTTTGTAACGCCTCCGGATGTCTTTTCACAAATATTATTAGCTGTACCTATCTGTTTCCTGTTTGAAATTGGCACCTTTTTTGCCCGTTTTTACCAACCGCGTCAACATGACAATATAGAAGATGACAGCCAAGAGTCTGAATAAGATCTATAAACAGATACACAATGAATTAAACTGAACAAGTAAGGATAACGAGTCATAATGAAAACATCATTACCTGATTTTAATTGTGCCAATGTATTAGTTGTGGGCGATATTATGTTAGATCGCTATTGGTATGGGGGGACTAATCGAATATCACCTGAAGCCCCGGTACCCGTCGTTAAAATTGACTCTTTAGAAGAACGCCCAGGGGGTGCAGCCAATGTTGCCATGAATATAACTTCACTCTGTGGTAACGCGCGACTTATTGGCTTAACAGGCATTGATGAACCAGCTAAAATTCTTGATGAACAACTCAGTAAACATAACGTTCACTGTGATTTTGTATCGGTTTCAACGCACCCAACCATCACCAAACTGCGAGTCCTATCACGCAATCAACAATTAATTCGAATCGATTTTGAAGAAGGATTTGGCAATGTTGATGCAACGCCGATTCTTGAACGCATTCAAACAGCATTAATGACCCATAAAGTGTTGGTTCTGTCGGATTATGCTAAGGGTGCATTATCGGCAGTTCAAGCTATGATTAAGCTTGCCAATCAAGCCAATGTACCGATTTTAGTTGATCCTAAAGGTACGGATTTTGAGCGTTATCGTGGTGCAACAATCTTAACACCTAATATGTCGGAGTTTGAAGCAGTAGTTGGCCATTGCCAAAACGAAGAAGATATCGTAGAAAAAGGTTATCAATTGATTAAACAGTACGATCTAAAAGCGCTTTTAGTAACACGAAGTGAAAAAGGCATGACGTTACTCCAATTAGATAAACCGATTTATCATCTACCGACTCAAGCCAAAGAAGTGTTTGATGTGACTGGTGCGGGCGATACTGTAATTGCCACCTTAGCAGCGGCGTTAGCAGCGGGGCAATCTTTAGAAGAAAGCTGCTTTCTAGCCAATGCCGCAGCCGGTGTTGTTGTTGGTAAACTGGGTACATCAACTGTTTCGCAAGTCGAGCTAAGTAATGCTATTCGAGCCCGTGCCGATGACGGTTTTGGGGTAATGACAGAAAATGAACTTAAAGAAGAAGTTCAAAAGGCGCGCATGCGTGGTGAAAAAATTGTTATGACCAATGGTTGCTTTGACATTTTACATGCGGGTCATGTTTCTTACCTTGCTAATGCGCGTAAACTAGGAGATCGTTTAATTGTTGCGGTGAACAGTGATACTTCGGTGAAGCAGTTAAAAGGAGAATCTCGCCCAATTAACCCACTAATGCAACGTATGATTGTATTAGGTGCGCTTGATTCAGTTGATTGGGTTGTGCCATTTGAAGAAGAAACACCACAACGATTAATTGCTAGCGTCTTGCCTGATGTTCTAGTCAAAGGTGGTGATTACAAACCTGAGGATATTGCAGGTGGAAAGGAAGTAATTGCCGCAGGTGGAACGGTTAAAGTGCTTAACTTTGAAGATGGTTGTTCCACAACTAATATTATTAATGCAATAAAGAATCGCTAAATCGTAGTAGATAAAATCGGCTACTAGGCTAAGTAGCCGATTGTTTTTTCAAATCTTTATAACCTCATTTAGCTATTATTTTGTTTTCAGCATAACTTAAAAATTGTTAAAAACTGGTCATCACTTTAATCAAATCCCTTAATAATATAGAACGTTAATAATTATTAGTATGATCAATCGTTAATAACTATTATTAAATTTCAAAATTAATACTTTTTTTATTATGCGCTTTATGCAAAGCTAATAACCAAATTATGAAAATGAGTATTAAGGATATTTTATGACCAAACATTATGATTATATTGCCATTGGTGGCGGTAGTGGTGGGATAGCATCAGTTAACCGAGCTGCATCCTATGGAAAAAAGTGTGCCATTATTGAAGCAAAATTATTAGGTGGAACTTGTGTAAATGTTGGTTGTGTACCTAAAAAAGTGATGTGGTATGGTGCACAAATTGCTGAAGCCATTAATCACTATGGCCCTGATTATGGTTTTGATACTACTATTAATCAATTCAGTTGGGATAAATTAATTGCTAGCCGAACTGCTTATATTGATAGAATCCATCAATCTTATGATCGCGTCCTGAATAATAACAACGTTGATGTGATTCATGGATATGCTAAGTTTGTTAATTCTCATACAGTTGAGGTAAATGGTGAACATTATAGTGCCGATCATATTTTGATAGCTGTCGGAGGTAAACCAACGATTCCGAATATCCCAGGTGCACAATATGGTATTACTTCTGATGGTTTCTTTGCGCTAAAAGCCTTACCTAAGCGTGTGGCAGTTGTTGGCGCTGGTTATATTGCTTGCGAAATCGCAAGTGTATTGCATGCACTTGGCGCACAAACTCATCAATTTGTTCGCAATGCCACACCACTACGATCTTTTGATCCATTAATTGTTGAAACCTTAATGGAAGTGATAAAAACAGAAGGGCAACAACTTCATACTTTTGCGGTGCCAAAATCCGTTACTAAAAACAGTGATGAATCATTAACGTTAACACTAGAAAATGGCGAAAGTTATACTGTCGATTGTTTAATTTGGGCAATTGGTCGTGAACCTGCTACAAATGACATGAATTTACAGGCAGCAGGAATTGAAATTGATAATAAAGGCTTCGTGGTGGTGGATAAATATCAAAATACCAATGTACCTAGCATTTATTCAGTCGGTGATGATACAGGTGCCATGGCATTAACGCCGGTTGCGGTTGCCGCGGGTCGTCGCTTATCAGAAAGACTTTTTAACAATAAACCTGATGAATATTTAGATTATAGTAATATTCCAACCGTCGTATTTACTCACCCAGCTATTGGTACAGTAGGCTTAACTGAGCCAGAAGCGATACTGCAATATGGTGAAGAAAACGTCAAAGTCTATAAATCCACCTTTACGGCCATGTACACCGCAGTTACACAACATCGTCAACCATGTCGTATGAAGTTAGTATGCGTCGGTAAAGATGAAAAAATTGTTGGTATTCATGGTATTGGTTATGGTATGGACGAAATGTTACAAGGCTTTGCCGTAGCACTAAAAATGGGTGCAACGAAAAAGGATTTTGATAACACCGTTGCGATTCATCCAACTGCTGCTGAAGAGTTTGTTACTATGCGTTAATATGGCAGCTACTGTATAGCACTAAATTAAATAAAAAGCAGGAGAGTTCCCTGCTTTTTATTGCAAAGAAATCTTACTGTTAATGATTAGTTGAGTTACTGCTCCAGCCCTTTTTTGCTAAAGGATAGAAACCAACTCCAATTGCAATTAATGCCACAAAAGAGATATAGATACCCGCACCCAAATAACTATATTCTCCTAATAAGTGTTCAGGACTTAATAGATAAATCGTTAACGTTGGCGTAATAGCGCTAAATAACGCATAAGCTAAATTATAAGAAAACGACAAACCTGAATAGCGGATTGCTGGTGGAAATGTCCTTGTTCCTATGATTGGTGTCATGGCGACAGAGCCGATAAAAAGCCCAAACACCGCCCAAATCAAATAAAGCTTAGTGATTGACATATCAGGCGATAAAGAACTATAAAAATAGAGACCGGAAACAGCAAGTCCACCCCAACAAATCATCCCAGTTTTTGTTGAACCAAGCTTATCATCTAACCAACCAAAAATAATACAACCTAATGTTAAGGTCAAAGCGGCAATACAACCACCGATCCGCCAATCAAGGTTGGCAAAATGATACATTCCACCAACAATACGACCCGGGGTAATTAAAATCCCCACCATAATTGCTGTGGATAATGACCACGTTAACAATGCAACAATCAAACAGGCTGTTTTGTGTTTTTGTAGCACAGTAACAACGGGAATGTTTTTTTCAATCGCTTTACGTGCCGCTAATTCCTTGAAAATAGGTGTTTCAGATAAAAAACGTCGCAAATAAACCGAAATCACCCCAAAAATACCACCAATAATAAACGGAATACGCCATGCGTAATCTAAAATATTTTGTGTCGTAAAACAAAGATCAATAATAATTGTGACAATAAACCCAAGTAAAATACCGCCAGTAATTCCTGATGTTAATGTGCCAACACCAAGTCCATAACGTTGTTTTGGCACATGCTCTGCAATAAATACCCAAGCACCTGGCATTTCGCCACCGATCGCTGCACCTTGCAACATGCGCATAATCAAAAGCAATAGTGGTGCAAAAATACCGATCATTTCGTAAGTGGGTAAAACCCCAATGATGAAAGTCGGTAGCGCCATCATTGCGACACTTAGGGTAAACATCTTTTTACGGCCCATTTTATCGCCAAAATGTGCCATAATAATACCGCCCACAGGACGGACTAAATAACCAGCAGCAAAAATTCCCCACGCAAACAGATCTAACGTCAAAGGGGATAATGTATGAGGTAAAAATAGCGGTTTAACGATGGTATCGATATAAAGCGCATAAATAACAAAATCATAAAACTCTAGCGTACCGCCTAAAGAAGATAACACTAACGTTTTTAGATCTTTACTATTTAATGGTCGTGCATTGGGTTGTAACCGAACATTGATTTCAGACTGATTCATGAACTAACCTTATTCTTATTGTTAAATAGAGATAAAAAATCAAGAAAATTTATCTTTTTTGACCAAATCTTATAAAGAATCCTCATTCTGCCACAAAAAGATGCCTTTTTTCCTATCATAAAAAAATTTAATGAATGAGATTAAACTGTGTATTTAATTTATAATCTTAATATATTTATATTTTATTGGATAAAAGATATCATCATTTACCATACCATGGTGGTTAATCCAAAAGGATGATTTAATGATAGACCAAAAAGTAAAGCGTTGCAGTTGGGTGACAAACGATCCGCTGTATATTGCTTATCATGACAACGAGTGGGGCATAGCCCAATATGATAGCCTTAAGCTATTTGAAAAAATTTGTTTAGAAGGACAACAAGCCGGCTTGTCGTGGATCACGGTATTAAAAAAGCGAGACGAGTATCGACGTTGTTTTTTCAATTTTGATCCTCAAAAAATTATAAAATTATCGTCTGGCGATATCGAAAAATTGCTTGAAAACAAAGGATTAATTCGTAATCGATTAAAGCTTAATAGTATTGTAAAAAATGCACAGGCTTATTTAGCTATGCAAAATAATGGCGAAGATTTTTCACAACTTATTTGGTCTTTTGTTAAGGGTAAACCGATTATCAACCACTATAAAGACAAAAGTGAAGTCCCCGTGAGCACCGAACTATCTGACCAGATGTCAAAGGCATTAAAAAAGAGGGGCTTTAGTTTTGTTGGCTCAACGATTTGTTACGCATTTATGCAATCAATGGGACTAATCAATGACCATTTTGACGATTGCTTTAAAAAAGGATATTGATTTAATGAAAATTTTAAAATTATTCAATTATGCTGTTATCGCCATTTTAGGTTATTTTATTGTTTGCAATATTATTATTTTTATCTATGCGCAACAAAAGCCCATTGATAACGCTGATACACTAGTTGTGTTGGGTTCACAAGTTGTTGGCACGCCAGCAATGGCGCCTTTAACCTTACAAATTCGCTTAGATGTAGCTGCCACTTATTTGCAAAATAATCCCAATACGAAAGCTGTTGTTTGTGGTGGACAAGGCAAAGACGAATCAGCCACTGAAGCTAGTGTGATGTTTAATTACTTGGTAAATCAAGGAATAGACGCTTCGCGAATCTATATTGAAGACAAATCAACCCGAACAGCCCAACAATTTATATATGCCAATGAGGTATTACCATTAGGGAAAACGGTTGTGGTTACTAATGATTTTCATTTATTACGCTCGGTAATGCTAGCTAAACGTTCAGGAGTTACAGATGTATCGGGATTATCGGCGCCATTACGTTTTTCTAATTTTGATAAATATATTGCAATGATAAGAGAGCCTTTAGCATTAGCTAATTCGTGGTTATTTGATCATCCTAAAAATGAGATTTAGACAGGCTCTTTTTTGACTATTTATTTAAACCGCTTGATTTTTAAAATGGCGTATATTTGCATGATTAGCTAAATAAGCAAAAGCTGTTTTTGCGTCTTGTCCATGGTATTATGATGTATTGCTGTTTAATTTAGAAATTGATACATATGACTTCAGATACTATTGTCGCACAAGCAACCCCACCCGGTCGTGGTGGTGTCGGTATTTTACGTATTTCAGGACCAAAGGTTCAGGCTGTTGCCCAAGCTGTATTAGGCAAATTACCTAAGCCTCGACATGCTGATTATTTACCTTTTTTAGCCTCAGATGGTTCAACCTTAGATGAGGGAATTGCTTTATTCTTCCCAAATCCTCATTCATTTACTGGCGAAGATGTGCTTGAACTACAAGGACATGGTGGACCTGTTATTTTAGATTTACTCTTAAAACGTGTTCTTGAAGTACCACATGTCCGTATTGCTCGCCCAGGTGAATTTTCAGAACGGGCATTTTTAAATGATAAATTAGATCTTGCTCAAGCCGAAGCGATTGCTGATTTAATTGATGCTAGTTCGGAACAAGCAGCAAAATCAGCTATATCATCCTTACAAGGTGTATTTTCTAAAAAAGTAAATGCACTGGTTGAGTCATTAATCCATTTACGCATTTTTACCGAAGCAGCAATTGATTTCCCCGAAGAAGAGATTGACTTTCTATCAGACGGTAAAATTGAAGCACAGCTAAACGAAGTAATTACTCGCTTAAGCGAAGTGCGGCAAGAAGCGAAACAAGGATCGCTATTACGAGAAGGCATGAAAGTCGTTATAGCAGGACGGCCTAATGCTGGTAAATCCAGCTTGCTAAATGCACTGGCAGGACGTGATGCCGCCATTGTGACCGATATCGCCGGCACAACTCGAGACGTTCTACGTGAACATATTCACATTGATGGTATGCCACTACATATTATCGATACCGCTGGTTTGCGCGAAGCGAGTGACGAAGTAGAACGCATTGGCATTGAACGCGCTTGGCAAGAAATAGAGCAAGCTGATCGTGTATTATTTATGGTCGACAGCACAACGACAATAGAAACCAATCCAGAAAAACTATGGCCAGAATTTATTGAACGCTTACCAAAACAGATGCCCGTCACTGTCATCCGCAACAAAGCCGATTTAACTGGCGAAGCACTAGGATACAGTGAAGTAAATGGCTACTCACTGATTCAGCTTTCAGCACGAACAGGAGAGGGAATGACTTTATTGCGTGATCATCTTAAACAAGTCATGGGCTTTTCCAGTAGCACCGAAGGTGGATTTTTAGCACGCCGACGTCATCTACAAGCATTAGAAAAAGCAGCAGAACACTTAAATAATGGTAAGTACCAACTCATTACTTTCCATGCTGGCGAATTGCTAGCTGAAGAGCTAAGACTAGCACAAGAAGCCCTGAGCGAAATTACAGGAGAATTTACCTCTGATGATTTATTAGGTCGTATATTCAGTTCGTTTTGTATCGGTAAATAAAACTTTAATCCCATACTAAATAAAGTCTATTAAGTAAAACATTGTTTCATTGTTGGTACATTCCGACCGACACCTCAGTGAGGTTAGCATGTCAAGCTGGGGTGTTTGGCGAGTTTGTGTCTTGTGGAACAAATTTGAACATCTGAACAAAGCGAAAGTAGCCTCGAAGAGGCGAGTATCAGGATGATACTTGTAATGTTGAGGATTTCGCACAAAATCCCCTAAGTTGGACGTTGTTACTGTTACTATTTATTTTATTAAAAGGTTAAAATATCCGAAACCTAACCACGCCGAAATGATTTCTATCAAAATAATATAATGAAAGTTTTTCAATCATTTAAGCGTTTTACAAAAGCTTAATTAATGCTGACAGTGACATTTCTTTTAAAAAACATCCCAAAAAACTAGCCAAGCTTTTTTTTAACGGTTATACTTCAATTAATTAAAAAGTAGCTGATTTAACAATCAAATGAAAGAAAAAAAGACAAATAAAACATAAACTTACTTGACAGGTGAACCATAATGCATTATCATTTTAGACACCAGACACCAGACACCAGCACTGGCAAACCTATGTCTTAAATTTATCGAATAGACACCTTAGATGCGTTTTAACGCTCGCCTCGTTTATATCCTCGAAGTTATCTCTTAAATTACTATCAAAATTATCCCCGAAAATCTTGCTAACGTTGGTCTTGTTATTGCCGTATTCATTGGATTCTCAGGCAAATAGTCGAACAGTCGATAATCATAGCGATGCAATAATACTACCGCCATCAATACCGGTACTCCATTTTGCAAGGCCGAATTTGCTATTTGGTAAAAATGGTTCGGAGATTAGCGGAGTCAACTTCGCCGGTCCAGCTAATATATGGAATCCCGAAGGGGGATTCCTTATTCAATCAACCGATGGTGCATCATACAACCTTAATTTTCCAACCACGGGAGCTGATGGATTATATTTTGATTTAGTTATAGAGGGCATTGATGCACGTCAATTGATATGGGAGCCAGTTACACATGGGGGAATAACTGCCATAGTGACATGGATATGGGCTGAAGATGATTGGCTTCCATCTGGAGGTGAAATTGTGACGCGCGTTACACTAAAAGGTCCAGAGGCAAACGCTCAAATAAACAATTCTCATCCTAATCGAATTGCTGTGCCAAGTTTACCGCAGATATTCGAGTTAGTGGGTAGAGATGTTAGTACTGGCAATGAGCTGGTAAAATATGGATTTGTATTACAGAAGTGGTTCGTGAATCGCGGAGATAGAGAAGATAACTATCCTAATACCGAAGCGTGGTGTAACGATTTAGGCTATCGAGTGCCACAGGTAAGGGATCTCACCAACGCAGTCTGTTTGGGCACATGGGAAGGTGATTGGTGTAAAGGCTCTGTCGGTGCTACGCCATCATCAAGTGGCAATCATTACCAGCGTCGAATAGGGGCAGGATTTTTCACTGAATGGGGTGGCACGTACCTTTATGCTGGAGCTGGCTTCGTCTATGATTACCAATACTGGACGAGTGACACGGCGGGAAATACTCAGTTTGATGTGGACTCGGATGTCGGCGACGTATACTTCAACAAAACAAGTAATAGTCCGCGCGGAATTTGCGCCACGCCTTAGTTCTTAATCCTTGCTCCCTAGTTGGCCTTATGGCACTGATTAAGGATAATTAATCATAGAACAAAGTCCTGCGCCCCCGCGCATTTGGGGCGCTGAGCAGGCCAAGCCAGCGAGTCTTGTGCTTTAATAACTGAAAACCATAGTCTATTTTAGTGTGGCAAGGTTTCAGATGTGGTCACTATAGCTATTTTGAACATCTAAACAGCAAACGACCGAAACCACTTCCGCCAATCCACTCCACCTACCAAAACAAAAACTCAATATCAGGCAAAAAATTGTCAGAAAAAATATTGATTTTATTTTATTATTTTTTATATAAAAACAATAAATTTCAATATTTTCAATCTTTCCATAAACTGAATCGAAGTCACACCTAAATAATTTTTACCAAAAATTCCCCAAAAAAACTAGCCAAGCTTTTTTTTAATGGTTATACTTTGATCAATTTGAAAACGGATTATTTAATAAGCGAAAGAACACGGAAAAGATAAATAAAACAACAATTTACTTGACAGGCAAACCGTAATGCATTATCATTTTAAACACCAAACACCAAACACCAAACCTGGCAAACCTATGTCTTAAATTTATCAAATAGACGCATTAGACGAATTTTTACTGTCGCCTCTTTGATATGCCCGAAGTTATCCCTCAAATTATTATCAAAGCTATCCCCAAAAATCCCGTTGGCGTTGATACTCCTATCATTATTGTCGTTTTCGTTGAATTCACAAGCATTATCGGGTCAAAATAGTCGAGGAGTAAATCGCAGTGATGCCATAATGCTACCACCGTCACAATGGGGAGAAATCAAATTCGCAAAGTCGGATGGGGTTAATTTTGATCATGACTACGGCGTTGGTGCATATGCAGGTCCTGCTGAACTATGGGATCCTGATAATGGATTTCTAGTTCAATCAACCAATCCAGCATCATACGCGCTTAATTTTCCAACTACTGGGGCTCATCAATTATATTTTGATTTAATCATAGAGGGAGAAGCAAGTCAATTAACATGGGCACCAGTTACGCATGAGGGAATTACAGCTACAGTGAGGCTAATAACAGGATGTGATCGCAAATGCAATGTCGTGTATCGTGTTTTTCTAAAAGGTCCAGAGGCAAAAGATGAATGGTTTAATCCTTATCCCGGTTTAATTGCTAAGCCAAATTTACCGCAGACCTTTGAGTTAGTGGGTAGAGATAGTGGCGGTAATGAGATACTCAAATATGGGTTTGTATTGCAAAAGTGGTTCGTGACTCGGGGGGGGGCATTAAAACGCCTACCCGAGCAACAATCTTGGTGTAGTAGTATAGGTTATCGTTTGCCACAGGTCAGGGATCTGACTAATGCTAGATCACGTTTTAGTGCTACACCATTATCAAGTGGAAATCATTACCAGAGACGACTTGGAGCTGGATTATTCACGGAGTGGGCCCCCATGAACAGCTACGATCGCGCGGAACTTTACTATAGCTACTGGACGAGTGATGGTATGCCAGTAAACGATGGTAGTTATAAGCATGGTGATCTCATTGTCGCCTCGTACGATGGCCACATCGGCGTGGACATTGTACGAGGTATCCACTATGCTATGTGCGTTACTCCTTAGTTTTTAGCGTTTATTTCTTAATCCTTATGGCGCAGCAGGGGGGAGCTTATGGTGCAAATAGCGGAAAACATAACAAAGTATGAAGCCCCCCACCCAGTTGGGACGCTGAGCAGGCAAAACCTGCGAGTCTTGTGCTTTAATAACTGAAAACCATAGTCTATTTTAGTGTGGCAAGGTTTCAGATGTGGTCACTATAGCTATTTTGAACATTTAAACAGCAAATGACTGAAATCCACTTCAGCCACCAAAACAAAAACTCAATATCAGGCAAAAATCTGTATGAATATATTGATTTTATTTGATTTTTTATTTTATTGTTATTTTGATAAAAAACAAATATTTCAATCCATTAGAGCTTTTCATAAAACTTAATCGAAGTCACACCTAAATAATTTTTACCAAAAATCCCCCAAAAAAACTAGCCAAGCTTTTTTTTAATGGTTATACTTTGATCAATTTAAAAACGGATTATTTAATAAGCGAAAGAACACGTAAAAGATAAATAAAACAACAATTTACTTGACAGGTGAATCGCAATGCATTATCATTTTAGGCACAAGGCACAAGGCACAAGCACTGGCAAACCTATGTCTTAAATTTATCAAATAATCCTATTCGACGAGTTTTTACACAAAACTTATTTATATCTTCGAAATTATCGCTCAAATCACCTAAAACAGCTTTGCTAGTATTAGCATTGTTATTATTTTTACAGGCATTGAATGGTAAAATAGCTCGAGCGGATAATCGTAGTGATGCGATAATTTTACCTTCAACGGTAGTTGCAGTTATTGATTATGTAAGGCCGACTCTATATATGGGTAACGGCAGATATGCAGGCCCAGTTGACATATGGAATCCTAGTAAAGGCTTCTTAGTTCAATCAATCAATCCTGAATCATACAACCTCAATTTCCCAACTACAGGTGCGCATAATTTATATTTTGATTTACTCATAACTGGAGATGTAGAAGAATTGACATGGGAACCAGTCACGCATGAGGGAATCACTGCGACAGTGACAAATGTTGTAGCTCGTGAATGGTGGGTTCCTGGTGAGGATGAGGGACAAGTTGTAGCACGTGTTAGGCTAACAGGTCCAGAGGCAAGCAATCAATGGGATAATCCGAATCCTAGTCGAATAGCTAAGCCATGGTTGTTACCGCAGACGTTTGAGTTAGTGGGTAGAGATATATATGGCGGTGAGGTAGTAAAATATGGATTTGTATTAAGGCAGTGGTTCGTCAATCGTGGTGGTCAATTGAAAACTTATAGTGACCAGTTAGCATGGTGTAATAGTTTGGGTTATCGAATGCCACGGGTAAGAGATTTAACCAATTCAAACTATAATAATTTAGGTGCAACACCTAGTTCATCAGGTAATCATTACAAGCGTCACATAGGCGCTGGCTTTTTCACGGAGTGGGGCGGCATGAGCTACTACACTGATGCGGGCTTCGTCCGCAACTTCTACTGGACGAGCGACGCGACAGGTAGCGGCCAGTTCGATGTCCTCTCGGGCGACGGCTACTTCACCAGCCTCTTTGCCAGCAACTCCCGCTATGGCCTTTGCACCGCACCTTAGCTTTTAGCGTTTATTTCTTAATCCTTAGGTCGCGGGGGTGGTTATGGTGCTTGAGAGGATAATATAACAAAGAATAAAGCCCCCGCGTAAGTTGGGGCGCTGAGCAGGCAAAGCCTGCGAGTCCTGAGTTTTAATGATTGAAACCATAATCTATTTTAGTGTGGCAAGGTTTCAGATGTGGTCACTATAGTTATTTTGAACATCTAAACAGCAAACGACCGAAACCACTTCCGCCAATCCACTCCACCCTCCAAAACAAGAACTCAATATTAGGCAAAAAAATCAGAAAAGATATTGATTTTATTTAATTATTATTTTGATAAAAAAACACTATTTAAATCCCTCATATGTAGGAAAACCTCGGGTTGCTTTAACTTGGTGATGAAAATAATCTTCTAAAAACGCATAAGACGTTTTGCCTGAAATCGCTTAAATTTTTAGCTTGCTATCTTTTGAATCTTCGAATATTTGCTGATTATGGTACATACTTTATTAAAGTACTTGTCACACTTTCGACTTACCTATTTATTTTAGGGCTGCCAGTGTGGTGAATTTTTAATTGATACGATGGTGAGCACATGTTTTAACAAATCAGGGTGGCAAAGTCTCAATTCATCACCAAACGGTATAGAATCCTGAATATTTTTTACAAAAAAATATGGTCTAAAAAGAGAATAGTTATGTAAATGCCCCATAGTAAACACGCAACTCACCTAGAACATTATGTTGTTTATATGTAATTGCGTCGTGTGATTTAATGTTTAATGAAGTCTTTCAGTGCAATAAATGGCTGGACGAATGACCATCAAGCGGTTAGCCAAATTGGTGACGAGGATTTTTTTATGATATAGACGCCATATCGCTTGTCTGGGATATGGCGTTATGTCGATGCTTTACAGTTGTTTTTCAAATTACGATAAACAACGTAAGTAATTATGACACTTAATTAGTTAAAAACAACTTGAGTGATGGATTATGCGTTTCGTTATGAAAACCATAACCTAGCTCGGTTAGGTGCTGGTTAAACTGTTTAATGGTTGCTTCGTCGATTTCAAACGCAGCAAGTACACGTCCATAATCGGTGCCATGGCTACGGTAATGGAACATTGAGATATTCCAATTGGTGCCTAATGTTTGTAGGAATTTAAGCAAAGCCCCTTGCGATTCAGGAAATTCAAAACTGTATACTTGCTCTTGTATTGGTTTGCAAGGCTTGCCGCCAATCATATAGCGTACATGCAGTTTTGCCATTTCGTCTTCGGTTAGATCCACAACCGAATAACCTGTTGCACTTAATTCTTGTATGATTTCATCTTTCTCATTACTTTGAGACATTTTAATCCCTACAAAAATACAAGCGGATTTATCATCATGATAACGATAATTAAATTCGGTCACCGAGCGCCCACCTAGAAGCTGGCAAAATGTTAAAAAACTGCCTTTTTTTTCAGGGATAGTGACTGCTAGCAGGACTTCGCGTTTTTCACCGAGTTCGCAACGTTCAGACACATAACGTAAGTTATGGAAGTTTAGATTGGCGCCAGATAATATATGGGCAAGGTTTTCGCCACAAATATTGTGTTGTTCAACGTATTTTTTTAAACCCGCTAATGCAACAGCACCAGAGGGTTCAGCAATGGCTCGCACATCATCAAATAAGTCTTTCACTGCGGCGCAAATTTCGTCGCTATCAACGGTAATAATATCATCAATATATTGCTGACAAAGCCTGAAAGTTTCCTCGCCAATTCGTTTAACTGCAACCCCTTCAGCAAATAGCCCAACGCGGCTTAAATCAACCGGTTTACCTGCGTCGAGTGCCGCTTTTAAGCAAGCTGCATCAGCAGGTTCAACGGCAATGACTTTGATTGATGGCATGATTTGTTTGATTAATACCGCCACACCCGCAGCAAGACCGCCCCCGCCAACCGGCACAAAAATACGATCGAGTTTGGCATTTTGTTGTAATAATTCCATGGCAATACTGCCTTGCCCAGCAATTACTAGTGGGTGATCAAACGGTGGAATAAAGATGCGTTTTTGCTCTTTTGCCAGTTCCATGGCTTTCGCTTTGGCTTCGTCAAAATTGGCGCCATAAAGGAGTACTTCGCCACCAAAGCTTTTGACTGCTTCAACTTTGATATCGGCCGTTGTTAGTGGCATGACGATTAAAGAACTGATGCCTAATTTTGTGGACGAAAAAGCCACGCCTTGTGCATGGTTGCCAGCCGATGCGGCAATAACGCCACATTTACGTTCGTCTTCATTTAGACTGGCTATCATTGCTTGGGCACCACGGATTTTGAAACTGTGAACTAATTGCCGATCTTCGCGCTTGACAAAAATTTGGTTTTTTAATCGTGTCGAGATTTTTTCCATTTTTTCTAGCGGGGTGACTTCGGCCACGTCGTATACGGCGCTACAGAGTGTTGCTTTTAAGTAATCGGCACCAGTGAGCTTGTTGTTATTTTGTTGTTTCACGTTAACCACCTAGTTTGCTTTTATCACGAACGGCACCTTTATCTGCACTTGTTGCTAAACTGGCGTAAGCCTTTAGTGCATAAGAGACATAGCGATCGCGATTGTGAGGGGTAAAGGCTTTGTCGCCACGGGCAAGTTCGGCTACGCGGCGGCGTTCAAGTTCGTCATCAGGGACTTTTAATACTAATTTGCGATTTGGAATATCAATATCAATAATATCTCCATTGCGCACAAGACCAATAATACCGCCATTTGCGGCTTCGGGTGAGATATGACCAATTGATAAGCCCGAAGATCCACCCGAAAATCTGCCATCGGTAATCAGTGCACAGGATTTACCCAGTCCCATGGATTTTAAGTAGCTTGTTGGATAAAGCATTTCTTGCATTCCTGGGCCACCTTTTGGACCTTCGTAAATAATAACAACTACATCACCAGCCACAACCTTGCCCCCTAAAATGGCCTCAACAGCATCTTCTTGGCTTTCAAATACTTTGGCTGGGCCTTGGAAAATTAAATTTTCAGCAGCAACGCCTGCGGTTTTAACAATTGCGCCATCAAGGGCTACGTTGCCATAGAGTGTTGCAAGCCCGCCGTCTTGACTATAGGCGTGAGCTTTATCGCGAATACAACCATTTACACGGTCGTCGTCGAGTGTCTCCCAATAGCAATCTTGCGAGAACGCTTTGGTAGTGCGAATGCCTGCTGGTCCACTGCGATACATTTTTTTGACGGCTTCGTCATCCGTTTGCCTGATATCATATTTTGCCAAGGTTTGTTCTAATGAAAGACCAAGTACATTATGAACATTGCGATTGAGTAAACCTGCTTTATCCAATTCAGACATAATGGCGACAACGCCACCAGCACGGTGTACATCCTCCATATGATATAACTGAGTACTCGGTGCCACTTTACATAAATGTGGCACTTTACGTGATAGTCTGTCGATATCTGACATGGTGAAGTCGATTTCGCCTTCTTGCGCGGTGGCAAGTAAATGCAGTACCGTATTGGTTGACCCCCCCATAGCAATATCAAGTGACATGGCATTTTCGTAAGCGGCTTTAGTGGCAATTGAGCGTGGTAGATACGAAGTATCATCATGTTCATAATAGCGTTTTGTGATCTCAACAATGCGCTTAGCGGCATTTAAAAAGAGCTGTTCACGTTGTTTATGGGTAGCAACTAATGAGCCATTGCCCGGTAGTGAAAGCCCTAGTGCTTCGGTTAAGCAGTTCATGGAATTGGCGGTAAACATGCCAGAGCAAGATCCGCAAGTCGGGCAAGCGGATTCTTCAATCGCTTTGCTATCTTCGTCACTGACATTTGGGTTAGCACTTTGGATCATGGCATCAACAAGATCTAATTTAATAATTTGATCAGAAAGTTTGGTTTTGCCCGCTTCCATTGGTCCGCCAGATACAAACACAGTTGGAATATTTAAACGAAGTGAGGCCATTAACATGCCGGGGGTGATTTTGTCGCAGTTTGAGATGCAGATCATAGCATCGGCACAATGCGCGTTAACCATATATTCAACAGAATCAGCAATGAGCTCACGCGATGGCAATGAGTACAGCATACCACCATGCCCCATAGCTATGCCATCATCAACGGCAATGGTGTTAAATTCTTTGGCAATACCACCCGATGCTTCAATTTGTTTGGCAACCAGTTGACCAATGTCTTTTAAATGGACATGTCCCGGTACGAATTGCGTGAATGAGTTGACCACCGCAATGATGGGTTTACCAAAGTCTTCATTTTTTACGCCAGTTGCACGCCATAATGCGCGGGCGCCAGCCATGTTTCGGCCTTCGACTGACGTTGCTGAACGATATTTAGGCATTTCTTGCTCCCAATTTTTTATGCAAGTGACCGTGTTTAACGGTCTGTAGTTCTTTAAAATCAATCATTAAGTGAAAATGTTATCCGCCAAGTGAGTTGGCGGATTTTGATTTTTCGTTTTATTTAATCAGATCTAACCAACCGTATTTATCTTCGGTTTTACCATTAAATAAGCCAAAGAATGTTTGTTGAATTTGTTTAGTGATTGGGCCACAGCGACCAATGCCAACTTGGATGCGATCAACACTACGCACTGGGGTAATTTCGGCTGCGGTACCAGTCATAAACACTTCATCGGCTAAATAAAGTGATTCACGTGATAGCGTTTGTTCACGTACTTCAATACCCATATCACGCGCTAGCGTTAATACTGCATCACGTGTAATGCCCGGTAGAGCCGATGACGATAAAGTAGGGGTATATAAAATACCGTCTTTAATAATAAATAGGTTTTCGCCAGCACCTTCAGATAGGTGACCATGCACATCTAACGCAATGCCTTCTTGGAAGCCGTTAGCGCGCGCTTCAGATCCAATTAATAATGACGATAAATAGTTACCGCCCGCTTTAGCTGCCGCTGGAATGGTGTTAGATGCCACACGATGCCAAGAAGAGACCATGGCATCAATACCTTGATCTAAGGCTTCGTCGCCTAAATAGGCACCCCATGGGAATGCGGCAATCATGACATCGGTTTTATAACCCTCACGCGGGTTAACGCCCATACCCACATCGCCAATAAAGACTAATGGGCGAATATAGGCGCTTTCTAATTTGTTTTTCTTGATCGTTTGGCGTGTGGCTTCCATGATTTCTTCAAGCGAATAAGAAACAGGAAAACGATAAATCTTGGCTGAATTTAATAATCTTTGGGCATGTTCTTTATGACGAAATATAGCCGGTCCTTTGTGCGTGTTATAACAACGGACGCCTTCAAATACGGAGGTACCATAATGTAAGGCATGCGACATCACATGTACTTTTGCATCCGCCCATGGAACCATTTCGCCATTCAACCAAATATAATCTGCTTTTGCTGTAGAACTCATTTTGTTTTCCTCTTTATTTTTTCAATTTGCTAAGTAAGTACTTTGCTTTAGGTATTTTTGCTTTAACGGTCAAGCATTACACTATACTTGTTTATTTAACAATAAGTTGTTTGTGAAAATTATTATTCAACTGCTATGACATCTTCTAATTTTGCTACTTGGTTTTGTAGTGTTGATAGCGGTCTTTCAGTGGTTAATATTAATGTCAAAGTCAGTGCATTGTTTTCAATTGTTTGCATTTGCATTGATTGAATATGTCCACCTCGATGCCGGATAACTCGTAATATACGTTCAAGTGATCCCAATTTGTCATAAGCCTTTATGGTCAATTGATATTGCGCTTGTTCGTTCATTGCTTACTCCTTGCAACTTTTGTCTAGCATGTTTTCGTTTGCTGCCCCAGGGGGTACCAGTGGCCATACGTTTTCTAATTCATCTATGCAGACATGTAACAGGTAAGCGCCTGTTGAGTTAAATAGGTTATCAAGCGCTGTATCAATTTGTGATTTTTTGCTGATGCTTTGCCCCGGTATGTCAAACGCTTTGGCTAACATTAAAAAATCGGGATTGTCTGATAGATTTGTTTCGCTGTATCTTTCATTAAAAAATAACTCTTGCCATTGGCGAACCATGCCAAGACGTTGGTTATCAATTAATACGATTTTTATGGGTAATTGTTTGCGTTTAATGGTGGTGAGCTCTTGGACATTCATCATAAAAGATCCATCACCCGATACACAAATCACACAGTCACTAGGCCTTGCCATTTGCGCACCAACTGCGGCTGGTAAACCAAATCCCATTGTGCCAAGCCCACTTGATGTAATAAAGTTTTGCGGGTGGGTAAAGCGCATATGCTGGGCTGTCCACATTTGGTGTTGCCCAACATCGGTAGTAATAATTGTAGTTGCTGATTTTTTTTCTGAGATGGTTTTTAATAAAGCCGGTGCGTAGATCGCTTCGCCAGGATGATCGTAACGAGTTGGGTGCTCTGCTTTTAATTGATTAACTTTTTTATGCCACTCTTGAATCGAAACCATTTGATTTAATTGTGGTAAAACTTGCTTTATATCGCCTTGTAATCCTAAATGGGTTTGGCGTAATTTGTTGATTTCGGCCTGATCGATATCTATATGAAGTACTTTAGCATGTCGCGCAAATTCATTAAGATTACCGGTCACTCTATCATCAAATCGAACACCTAAGGCAATTAATAAATCACACTCTTGTACGGCTAAATTGGCGGCTTTGGCGCCGTGCATACCAATTAATCCTAAGTAATAAGGATTATTCAAATCGGCAACACCAAGTCCTTTTAAGGTTGATACACTTGGAATGTGTGTTAAGGCCATAAAGTCTCTTAGCTCGGATATGGCACCAGAAAGCCCAACACCACCACCAATATAAAGTATCGGTTTTTGGGCTTGGGCGATCATTTCTTTGGCTTGTTTTATATCATCAGGCAAGATTGGGTATAGTTGATTATTATCTTGTGCGGTTTTTAATGAGGATGGCGTAAAATATTGTTGATAGTCAAGATTTGCAAGCTGTATATCTTTGGGCACATCAATCAATATTGGTCCTGGCCTACCCGAGCAGGCTAAGTTAAATGCTTGCTCTAAGGTGTTGGGCAAGTCTTTTGCATCGTCAATTAAATAACTGTGTTTGGTGCAGGCTAGTGATAATCCTAATACATCCACTTCTTGAAAGGCGTCAGTACCAATAAGTTTGGTTGGCACTTGTCCTGTAATGGCAACAATAGGTACTGAATCAATTAACGCGTCGGCAAGCCCTGTAATGATATTTGTTGCGCCTGGGCCTGATGTGGCAATACAAACGCCGGTTTTTCCGGTTGCACGAGCATAGCCGATTGCAGCCATTGCAGCACCTTGTTCGTGACGACAAAGTACATGCTCAATTCCACCATCATACAGTGCGTCATATAGAGGCATAATTTGTCCACCGGGATATCCAAAAACGGTGGTAACGCCTTTTTCTTTTAAGGTTTTTACTATCCACTGTGTTCCTAACATTTATTCCTCACTTGTTCTTATTTTATTCAGTTACTGTTTATAAAACATTGTTTATAAGCCGTTTGTAAAAAATATTCATAAAAAAACCCCCGCTTTTTGGGGAGCGGGGGTTTTTGATTTTATGTATGAACACATTTTTAATTCAAAAAACGCCCCCGCGTTGGAATAATGACCACGCTGACAATAATGTTGATGAGGACGATTTTGAGTGAAAATTTCATAATGCGATATAATTAACTTTTTTGTCATTTTTAAAAATTATTTCTAACAAAATACTCGTTTTAAAAAAAAGTGCAATAGTTTTTTGTCGTTTTTGTTATGTAGAATAAATCAGCTGTAAAAAAGTTTCAGGAAAGCTAGTGTTTTAGTATAAAAAATTAGGGGGATAATGATTTATTTTGGTATTTTTTATAATGTTAGTTATAGAAATTGCTCGTGTTATTTACAGTAATTTGAGAAATGGCGGTAACGAATATACATAAAAAAAACAAAACTAACACCGTATTACAGACAAGAAATATGACGCTTATATCATAAAGGAAAGATAGCTGTTACCGATTTGGCTAAATGCTTTATAGTCAGTTAGCTGACAATGTATAACGTGCTAAAAAGGCCTGATTGAAGCTGTTTGTCCTTCACCTTGACCAGTAACAACAAAACTTATAAAACCATGCGATGTGGTATTAAACGTCAGGTTAATGTTAATTTTTTTGTAAAAAATATTCAGGATCCTATACCGTTTCGTGATTAATTGAGCATTCGCAGCATCTATTGGTTAAAACGTGTGATAAACATCGTATCAATCAAAAACTCTTAAAAATAACCTGACCGCAAACAAATGGCAAAGCCGAATGCCATAGATACTTTAATGAAGATGCAGTATTTACTTTTAGATTATATTTTTGTAAAAAATATTCAGGATCCTATACCGTTTCGTGATTAATTGAGCATTCGTAGCATCTATTGGTTAAAATGTGTGATAAACATCGTATCAATCAAAAACTCTTAAAAATAACCTGACCGCAAACAAATGGCAAAGCCTAAGGGCAATAGATACTTTAATGAAAATGTAGTATTCATTTTTAGGTTATATTTTTGTAAAAAATATTCAGGATCCTATACCGTTTCGTGATTAATTGAGCATTCGCAGCATCTATTAGTTAAAACGTGCGATAAATATCGTAACAATCAATAACTCACTCACGAAAACATCTTGACCTAAAATGAATAGGAAAACCGAAAGGAATAGCTACTTTAATAAAGAGGCATAGTGAAGGTAGTGATGAAATAGACATGCTTAAGAACGATTTTTTAATGGTGTTAACTATCGCTACGATATTAATAATAAGTAAACTTAAATATTTTATATAAAATCAATATGTTAATTAAAATAATTTAATTTGTTATCGCTAGCTTAGTTAAATTTAATTTGATACACTAAATCAGGTGCAAGATTATGCAATACTCATGGCTTAGGCATTACTAATTTCACTGACCTCGCCAAGCCTATCATGGAAAGCCACCTTTATTAATTATTAGCCTCAGTTGTTTATTTTTAAATTTTGGGGATGATATTGAACAATACGATTAAGTTTTAAGAAAGAATATTCTAATTTATGTTGTCAGTAAATATAATTTATTGAATTAATTGGGTATTTTAAAGATTAAAATATGCTTAGCAATAGGATTTTGTGATTATTAATTGATTTCATTTAAGTTATATTGAATTTGTTTTCAAATACATGTTTAACTTAGGAGAAAATTATGAACAAACAAATCTATAATCCACTTACCAAATATCATCATGATAAATTTCCAAAACAAAAACAGGAGGCGCCAGCTTTACAGTGCGAAATGAATCCGCTTCCTGATTGTGGGGAAAAAAGCTATCAAGGTCATAATCGTTTAGAAGGGCGCAAAGTGCTTGTGACTGGTGGCGATTCAGGCATCGGCCGAGCAGCTGCAATAGCTTATGCTAAAGAGGGGGCCGATGTAGCAATAAATTACCTTCCTGTTGAACAAAAAGATGCGGAAGAAGTCGCTAAAGTTATTCAAGCTGCTGGGCGCAAAGCCGTATTAATTCCTGGTGATTTAAGTGACGAGGCTTTTTGTAAAAAATTAGTTGATGAAGCACACCATAAATTAGGTGGATTAGATAATTTGACATTGGTTGCAGGTAAGCAAACTGCAGTTGAAGATATTATGGCGCTTACCACCGAGCAAATTAAGAAAACCTTTGAAGTTAATGTGTTTTCGCTTTTTTGGATCACAAAAGCGGCTTTAGGGTATTTAAAACCGGGTTCAACCATCATTACAACTTCGTCTGTTCAGGCTTATCAACCTAGTGGTAATTTATTAGATTATGCTGCAACTAAAACAGCTATTATCGCGTTTACTCGTGGGTTAGCTAAGCAATTAGCGCCAAAGGGCATTCGTGTAAATAGTGTTGCACCAGGTCCAGTTTGGACACCATTACAAATTTGTGGTGGTCAACCAAGTGATGTTATTCCTGAGTTTGGTCAACAAACACCATTACAACGAGCAGGTCAACCAGTTGAACTTGCTGGTGTTTATGTGCATCTAGCCTCGGAAGAATCAAGCTATACAACTGGCGAAACTTATGGTGTTACCGGCGGTATGCATATTAATTAATATTTGAGACGGTAAAAGGTGTTAATGTTATAAGTTATTAATTTTTAAAATCAACGGACGATGATGAATCAATTCATCATCGTCACAATATAAAATAGAAAACAAAAAGGGCAATAAAATGAAACTTTTTAAAGTGATCACTTTAGCAGTGTTAGCAATTTTTTTAGTTAATTGTGATAATTCAAAATCAACTGTTGATGATACAAAACAAAAAGCCGAGCAAACAAGCTCAGACATGGGCGACAAAGTCCAGCAAATGGGTTCAGAATTGAGCGATAATGTTAAGCAAATGAGCGCCGATGTTAGTGACAAAGCTAAGGAAATAGGTGCTGAGATTAGCGATAAAGCTAAACAAACAACTGCAGCCATTAGTGATAAAGCGAAAGATTTGTATGAACAAACAAAATCTGAAAAAGAAGATATGCTTAAGAAAGTACAAGAAGGTAATTATAGTGTAGCTGAAAATTTGATGATCAAGGCGATTAAAGCAAAATTACCAGCGACAATTGATCAGAACACAACTTTAGTTGATGTATCGACAGATAACAAAACTATTAATTATAAATATGTGGTGAATAATAGCACTAAAGATGCATTACAGGCTGAAAGCAATCAAAAAGAGTTACGTAATAAATTGCTAGATTTTTACTGTGGTGATGATTCTAGTATGAAGACACTAAGATTAGTATTTCCACGAGGAGCTAATCATGATTACTATATCAATGATGATAAAGTTTTTTCAGTGGATGTAAAACCGAATGATTGTGATGATGACTAGATATATTTGGATTAACTTTAACAAATAGTTAGAATTTATTCATAATAAAAGGGCTACTTGAAGCCCTTTTATTTTTGCCATTCTTTTTAAGATTGTTCATTTGCTAATTTTTAACAGATAATTAAAATTTTTTATTAGTATTGTGTATTTTTAGTTTATCTTTTACAACTTTATGAGTATTTTATAAGATAGCGGGTGGTCATGAATTAGCTTGGATAGGAATAAATATGAAAGGTATTAAAGCAACAGTTGTAATGTTTATGGCAATAATATTATTTGGTTTTGATAATTCAGAAGCGAAAGTTATAGATACTAAGCAAACCGATATTCAAGAAAATGTGGATGTTGTTGATAGAGGAATAAAAATTATAGCTCAATCAACACCTGAAAAAATCAAACAATTTAATAATCAAAAAGATAGTGATTATAGTTTTGCTCAAGATTCGGTTGTTGCAGGTATAAAAGAAAAGTTACCTATTGTGGTTGATAAATTTACGATGTTCGATGATATATCAAAAGATAACGATAAACTTATCTATAAATATATTATTAAAGGTATGCCTAAAGAATTGATATTGCTAAAGCAAAATCAGCAATCTGTATTAAACACGATAGTTACTTTATATTGTGGTAATGACCCAAATGTTAAAGCGTTAAAACTTTTATTCCCAAATGGAGTAAGTCATAATTATTATCTTGCCAATGAAAAAATTATGTCGTTTGATTTGAAACCGAGTGATTGTGATTCTAAATAACTATTACTCAATTTAAAAAATAGTAGAAATCATCGGTACTAAATGAGGCTTATTAAAGCCTTTTTTTATTTGTTATTTATTTTAAATTGCAAAGTTTTTATGTACTTTTCTCACTGATATTTTACAATTTTATCGTTCGCCTTTAAATAAGCGGTAAACATGTAATTTATAAAATTCACTTAAAGGAATAATGATGAAAAGTTTAAAAACAGTGCCAGCAATTTTGATAAGCTTGGTTCTTTGCAGTTGTGATAATTCAAAATCTAATGCTAATCAAACAAGTAGTGATTCTTCAAAAAACACTGAACTTAGTCGTTTGCAAGAAACTATTATTAATGAAGCCAAAAAAATGCTTCCAGTTAAAGTTGATGAAAAAAACAATTTGATTGATATCACTAAAGAGAATGATTTAATTAATTATAAATATGTAATTAATAGTTCAAAAGATGAGGTATCAATCCCTGAAACTCAAAAAATGACGACAGAAAGTCTAAAAACACTTTATTGTAGTAATAGTGCACAAGTTAAACAACTTAGGGATGCATTTCCAAATGGTGTTAGTCATAATTACTATATTCATGATGAAAAATTGTTTAGTGTTCAATTGACGCCAGCTTCTTGTACTGCTAACTAAAGATAGTTTCATTTAGTTTTTTGATGTAATTTATATGAGATAAAAAACAGGGCAATTGCCCTGTTTTTTTGCGTAATTTTATTCGAGCTCTTTGCCTTTTGTTTCAGGTATTAAAAAGACAAATGCCGCAGCCGATAATAAATAAGCGGCTGATAGTAAAGCTAATGCGTAGCTAATTGAGTAAACGGTGGCTAAATAAGCAATTAGTACTTGTGATACACCGGCAATGCCTCGACCGACATTAAAAATAATATTTTCAGCACTTGAACGGGCATCTGTTGGGTAATGTTCAGCAAGTAGCGCGCCATATCCGCCCATCATGCCATTGACAAAAAAGCCAATTACTGAGCCAAAGATAATTAATATAAACATATCAGTTTGATGAAAATAGAACCAAATTGAAACGGCCGAGATGAATAAAAAGAAGATATAAGAAGGGCGACGACCAAACTTATCACATAACCAACCAAAAATTAGAATTCCTAATGACATACCTATAGTGGTTGAAATAGTCCAAAACATGGTATTTTTAAATGGCAATTTGAGCTCAGTTGCAATCATATTTGGCATCCAAACCATGAGTCCGTAAAAACCGAAGTTTTGTACTGCACAAGCGATGGTTAATCCTATTGTGGTTGCTATGGTTCTTGGGTTTTTAAATAATTTGCCAACGGCTATTTTGTTTTTATTTTGGTCTTTTAGATTTTGCCAGATTTCTGGTTCTTTTAGACCTTTACGTGTCCAAGCAACAAATAGCGCAGGTAGCACGCCCATCGCAAAAGCCCAGCGCCAACCATAAATTTCGCCAATAAAATTGACGGTTAATGCAGCTAAAATAATGCCGACTTGAAAACCTAATGCAACAATAGATGTTGCTCTTGAGCGTTTATTTTTAGGCCAGCTTTCAGAAACTAAAGTCATGCCAATCCCAAATTCACCACCAAGTCCAAGTCCACTTAAAAAGCGAAATATTAAAAAGCATTCGTAATTAGGTGAAATTGCACATAATCCAGTAAAAAGAGAAAATATTAAAATAGTCCATGAAAAGACTCTTACTCGACCATATTTATCGGCAAGTATACCAAATAAAATGCCACCTAATACGGCGCCAAGTAAGGTTACTGAGGTTAAAGTGCCTAAATCTGTTTTTGTTAAGTTGAAGCTGACTGAAATTAGACTAAAACAAACACCTAAAATCATCATATCCATGCCATCTAGTGCGTAACCAACGGTGGATGCAAATAGAGTTCTTTTTTGATATGGAGTTGTGCATTTGCTTTCACTTTCTGCTTGCAGGGCTGCGTTTGCTTCGGTTTTCATGTATACCTCTAGTTTTTAAAATTAGATAGTTACTTAAAATTTCCATTTTATGATGTTTAATTTGCGATTAAACGGCGGGTAAATTAAAGCGGGGCAAGTATATCCTTAAAAGTTAAAAAAAGCCAAGCTTAAAGCTCTAAATAGTCGTTTTATCTGCCGATTTTATTATCGGCAGATATGTTATGTTACTCTTCGGCAAAGTACCAATAGCCTTTGTTCACAAAATCGTGCATAAATTGCAGTGTGTTTTTATCTTGTAACTGCTCGTAATAGAGTGTTTCAGTTTTACAAAGAAGATCAATGACGGGCATAGGTAGATTAATTTGTTCGCCATGGATGTAGCCACAATCGCCCACCTTAAGGATTCGAATACTTGGTACTCGGTGTAGTTCTGCTCCATTTTTTAGCAGTGATTCAAATTCGTTATAATCGTATGGTGGTTCAACTGGCAGAATATTTAAATCGTGCATTGGTAGTGTAATGTGTTTACCGAACCAATCGTTAAATAACTCTGGTTTTTTGATTAAATCGATGATTTGATCTTGTAGTTTTGTTAGTTCATAAGGCTGAACTTGGTATGGATCTTTAGGTCGTTTTAAATTTGGATCTTGATAATAAATACCATTTGGCAGATTATCAATGATATAATCTGCAAAGCTACTTAATAGCTCTTGTGAGGTTCGTGTCATAAAACCAACAGAATAACTGAGTGATTCACCAATGGATGTGCCATTATGTGGGCAACCTAGTGGAATGTATAAGATGTCGCCAGCAGTGATTTCTTCGTCAATGATGGGTTGATATTCTTCAACATGCAATAATGCTTTGTGTGCATTAAATTGTTTATAATGTTGGTTACGATCGCCAACTTGCCAACGTCTGCTGCCCATGCCTTGAATGATAAACACATCATAATTATCGATATGCGGCCCAACGCCAGCACCTTGTGTTGCGTAAGAAATCATTAGATCATCAAATTGCCATTGTGGCATGCATTTAAAAGGCTCAAGTAGTGTGGCAGCTTGTTCGTGCCAGTGATCAACAGCTTGTATTAACAAACTCCAATGATCTTCGCCTAAATTATCATATTGAGTAAATGGCCCAAATCTAGCATCCCAAACACCATCTTTATTAGAAACAATCCGGCTATCGATTTCTTCTTCCATCGCTAAACCCGCTAGTTCGTCTGGTGTAATGGGATCAATAAAATCTGCAAATGCTTTGCGTAGGATTACCGGTTTTTTTTGCCAATAGTTTGTTAAAAAATCATCCCAATCAATAGCTAACTTATAATTCATTTAATTTCCCTTGAAGATTGAATAATTGACAAAAGTTAGATGTAGTCTTTTGTGCTATCTCTTCTAAACAGACACCTTTTAAAGCGGATAAATATTGTGCCACTTCGCGAACATAAGCGGGTTGGTTTTCTTTTCCTCGGTATGGAACGGGAGCAAGATAAGGTGAGTCGGTTTCGACCAAGATACGATCAAGCGGTACATATTTGGCAACTTCTCGTAGAGCTTCGGCATTTTTAAAGGTGATTATTCCTGAAAATGAGATATAAAAACCGATATCTAATAGTTGTTTTGCTGTTTCGATATCTTCTGTAAAACAGTGCAACACGCCCGAATGAACATGCTCATCTTTTAAGATTTTTAAGGTATCTTCTTTGGCATTACGTGTATGGACAATGACGGGTTTACTTAATTTTCGACCTAATCGAATATGTTCTTTAAAATTCTCTTGTTGTTGCTCCAAATTATCTTGTTGGTAATAATAGTCAAGACCAGTTTCACCTAGTGCTATGACGTTATCTTCTTGGGCTAAGTTTTGAAAGCGCTCGGCATCGTATATTTCGTCATCAAGGTTAAGTGGGTGAATTCCACACGAAAAAGAGCATTGTTTTTGATAAGGTGTAAGCTTTTGTTTCATGGTTTCATAGCCCGACAGCGTTGTTGCCACGCTTAGGCAATGTTTAACGTCGTTGTTGGAAGCTTCTTGTAAAACATCTTTGATAGATTTAGCACTAAGATCTAAACTATCTAAATGGCAGTGAGAGTCAATTAAAAACATAAAAATCTCTTTTTTATTTATCTGAATGTTGTTCAAAATCACGAACAGGTTTTATTGTAGACCACGAACGGCAAGCAGGGCATAACCAGTAGATTGAGTTAACCGTGAATCCACATTTTTGGCATCGATAATTGGGCACAGTTTTTATTTGTTCGCCAACCATGTTTCTTAAAAGTAAAAGGCTTTCTTTGGCTTTACCTTGTTCTGCATCAGCAACATGATAGTTCATTAATCGATAAAATCCCTTTAAGTTAGGATGTTTAAGTAATTCACGATACATAAAGTATTGTGCAGCATCTAAGCCTTTTTGTTTTTCAATAAGATCAGCAAGCATCAATTCGGCCACATTACCGGTATCTTGATCGACACATAATTGTAAAAATTGCTGAAATTCATGTTGGTTATTTAGTATTAAATAGCACTCTTTTAATAAAGGTAGTGCTTCGCCAATAAAGGCTTTGTCTTGTTGCAATATTTGTTGAAAAGATTGGATGGCTTGTTCTGTTTTATCTTGTACCATAAGAACTCGACCCAACATGAGCGAAGTGCGAGCACATTTAGCATCTGCCATTGCTGATTTTTGTAATAGACCATTTGCTTTATCAAGGTCATCATTAGCAATAGCTTGTGACGCTAATTCACAATAAAATTGTGCGATATCGGTTTTGTATTTTTCATTGCCAAGTTTGACCAATTTAGTTGCCATATTGATGGCATTTATCCATTCACTGGTTGATTGGTATATGATGATAAGTTGCTGTAGTGCGTATTGTTGAAAGTCTTCTTCATCAATGAGTTGCAAAAACATCTCTTCGGCACGATCGTAAAGGCCTGCAACCATATAATCCCGCCCTAGTTGTTGAATAGCTAATAATCGTTGTTCAAATGTTAAAGATGAGCTTTCTAACAATGCTTGGTGGATGTGTATCGCTCTGTCAAGTTCACCCCGAGAGCGAAATAGATTGCCTAATGTTAAATGTGCTTCAAGTGTACCATCGTCTTCTTTTAACAAGTCTAAGAAAAGATCGACGGCTTTGTCTTTTTGGTTAGACAATAGAAAATTTAAACCATCTACATATTCACGCGATAGCCGATTAGATTGATTTAGATATTTTTGTTTTGCATTTCTGTCTCCCATATACCAACCGTATCCGGCGGCGATAGGAAGTAACAGAAATAACAGTTCAAACATAGTAACCTATTCTTAATTGCTTTTAGTTAAGTGTATTTGTTGATGATTAGCCATATCTTCATCATATTTTTTTTGTAATTTGCTCAGTTTACGTTTTGTTGATGAGTGTTGAAATTTAGCTTTTAAAAAGAAGATGCCTGTTAGTATCCAACCGACAATAAAACCCGAACCAAATAAAATGGCTAATAACACCGATAAGCGGAGGTCAGTTTTAGCCACCAAATAATTAAAAGTTACGATTTGATCATTAGCTGAACCTATTGCTATTGAGATAGCAAAGATGATAATTATCAATAAAATTGATATAACAAATTTCATAATGTTGACCTTTCTTTTTATTTTTAATTAAACGTTTTGGTTATTATACTAGACTGTTTATACAAATTGCTTTGATTAGTTAAACAGTTATCAATGACATTCAAAAATAAAATCCGCCTGTAATAAATGGCAGTTTTTTAAAAATAATATTTAAAAATTATTTGTCTACTATATGCCATTTTTTAGCATAAAAATAGCTGATTAATGAAATTATCCAAGCGATTAATATGCTTGTTATTAGATCAATTGGACTGTGCATGCCTAATAATATCCGGCTAATTTCAATTAATATCGACCAAATAATGGTAATTGATACTATCACATAATGCTGCTGCAATTTAAGTAATGTTAAAGCTAAAAATGCCCAAGTTACAGCAAATAAAGTATGTCCAGAAGGAAAAGCAAATCCAGTTTCATTTTTCCAGTGGTTAGATAACCAACTTGGAATTGTGGATGAATTTTTAAATAACTGCTGAATAAGTTCTTTTCTTTCTGATTCCGATTTCGAATAAAATTGTTGGTTACTAATCTTAAATTCTTTTGCTATCCAAAGTACATAAGGTCTTGATTCGGCTGTCTGCGATTTTAAAAAACTTTTAATTGCCTGCCCACTTAATATTGCACTAACAAGAAGCAACCATAATAATATAATTTTTTTTTTCATTTTACTGGATAATAATAGACAAAATACTAAGAATAAAATTGTCGATGTAATTATTGCCCAAGGAAAACTTGCTGTTTCAGTTATTACGAATAAATATTTAGATGTATCATTTAATGACGCTGGTTGCCAATGCCAATTTATGGCTATAATAACTAAAGGAACAACTAAGAAAATAGCCAATATGGCTATTGTTTTTTTTATTACTAACCCCATTTATAAACTCAATTAAGTACAAATTGCTTAATATTTTAGCATAAAAGATAGATTTATTTTTATAAAATCTTAGCTATGTTTTATTTAAAACGGAGACAATAATGCAATTAAAACGTGTTGCACAAGCGAAACTGCCAACGCCATGGGGATGTTTCACTATTGTTGGATTTGAAGAAATTGCAACAAAAAAGGATCATGTAGCATTGGTATTTGGCGATATATCTGGTGATACACCAGTGCTTACAAGAATTCATTCTGAATGCTTAACCGGTGATGCGCTTTTTAGTTTACGCTGTGATTGTGGCTTTCAGTTAGAAGCTGCCTTAAAACAAATTGCAAAAGAAGGTAAAGGGATTTTAATTTATCATCGTCAAGAAGGGCGCAATATTGGTTTATTGAATAAAATTAGAGCTTATGCATTGCAAGATCAAGGTTTAGATACGGTTGAAGCTAATGAGCAATTAGGTTTTGCGGCGGATGAACGAGATTTTACTTTATGTGCAGACATACTGACTTTATTAGGGGTATCACAAATTCGTTTGTTAACCAATAACCCAGAAAAAATAAGAGTGCTTGAGCAGTCTGGTATTAAAATTACGCAACGAGAGCCATTGGAAGTTGGCGAAAATCCGAATAATGAACACTATTTAGAAACCAAAGTGAATAAAATGGGGCATTTGCTTCATCTGCATCACGCTAATTGTAAACATTAATCGCTTGGTTAAATAGTGAGTTGTTTATTTGTGATGGATTTTATCTAAGATAGTAAACATGTTGGAATAAAAAATCTCAAAATATATTTTCTATTTTGAGATTTTTTATGGAGCTTAATATACAAAAAGGAATTTTCACTTATTGATATTGTTATTTTCCCCATTATTTGACCACGTTAAAATCAATCTTTATCACTGCGCAACACGCCACCGTTAGCAATCTGATCTTTAGATATTTCGTGCATGATGATTTGTACGGCTTCTGGTTTGCAATTGAGGGTTTCGACAATGGCATTAGTCACGCGTTTTGCCATTTCTCTCTTTTGCTCTATAGTGCGACCTTCTAAAAAGTCGATCACGACATTTGGCATAAATACCTCCTAGTGGTGATTAATTTGGGCAAGTTGTTCATCTGTCAATGCGATTTCATCATTATGACAGACTCCAATACCGGATTTTATAATTTGTTCGGCAATGGCTTTGGCTTCATCTAATGAGTGCATTTTATAAGTACCACATTGATATTCATTTAATTCTGGAATTTGATTTTGCGATTTAACGTCTAATACATCATGCATTGATTTGAGCCATGCATCAACGACTAATTCTTCATCGGGTTGACCAATTACGCTCATGTAAAAACCAGTACGGCACCCCATTGGTGAAATATCGATTATTTCAACTTTATCACTGTTGAGATGATCGCGCATAAAGCCTGCAAATAAATGCTCTAATGTATGAATCCCTTTTTCTGGCAGATTGTCTTTGTTGGGAATGGTAAAGCGTAGATCAAACACCGTAATATCATCACCTTTTGGGGTTGCCATGGTTTTGGCAATTCGCACAAAAGGAGCTTTCATTTTGGTATGATCGACTTTAAAACTATCTAATAAAGGCATAATGTCCTCCTTGTTTTTTGCTTGTTATTTTAATCAATCTGCTAATAAGTACCAATGGATTTTATATTTACTCGGCAAGTAAATTTACCATTTCTTGCTCGTCAATAACTTTTATTCCCAGTTCTTGGGCTTTAGTAAGTTTAGAACCAGCGGCTTCTCCAGCAATCACGAGATTGGTATTTTTTGATACACTGCCTGTTACTTTTGCGCCTAACCGCTTTAATCTATTTTTGGCTTCATCACGGGTTAAAATAGATAAAGTACCGGTTAATACGATAGTTTTACCTGAAAAGGGTGAGTTTGTATCGGTTGCTTGTATTTGCGGGTTAACATCTTGCCAGTGAATGCCAATTTTATCGCTAGTTAGTTGATCTATTACGTTGCGATTATGTGGTTCTTGGAAAAAGTCTATAATGCTTTCGGCAATAACGACGCCTATATCGTTTACCATTTGTAATTGTTCAAGTGAAGCGTTTTCGATTGCCGATAAACTGCCTAGTTGATTAACCAAATTTTCGGCAGTAACTTCTCCTACATTTGGAATTCCAAGCGCAAATATAAAACGGCTTAATGTGGTATTTTTTGAGGCCTCTAATGCATTTAATAAATTATTGGCAGATTTTTCGCCAATTTTGTCCAAACTACATAGTGTTGGTAGATTAAGTTTATAAAGATCTACTGGGGTTTTGACATAATCTTTATCCACCAATTGTTCAATGATTTTATCCCCCATACCATCAATATTCATAGCCCGCCTTGAAACAAAATGTTTTAAGGCTTCTTTACGTTGTGCTGGGCAAATTAGTCCGCCGGCACAGCGCGATACAGCTTGGCCTTCGTCTCGCACTATTTGTGATCCACAAATAGGACAGTGAGTTGGGAATATGATTTCTTTTGTGTCCGCAGGTCTTCTGTCCAATATGACAGCGACAATTTTAGGAATAACATCACCTGCTCGGCGTACTGTTACATAGTCGCCTTCCCTAATGCCTAATCGTGTGATTTCATCACTATTATGTAATGTCGCATTGCTAACAATAACACCAGCAACTGAAACTGGTTCAAGTCTTGCAACTGGTGTAATTGCGCCTGTTCGTCCAACTTGAAAGTCTACCTTGTTTAATTGTGTGATTTCCTCTTGAGCAGGGAATTTAAATGCAGTTGCCCATCTTGGTGCACGAGCAACAAAGCCAAGTTCTTTTTGTTGTTCAATGCTATTAACTTTGATAACCACACCATCAATATCAAAGTCTAACGACATACGTTGCTCGCCAATTTGTTTAAAATAATCTAAAGCAGCCTGTGCGCCTTGACGTTTTTGAACTTTATCACTAACCGGTAATCCCCAAGCTTTAAATTGCATTAAGCGGTCATAGTGAGTATTAGGTAACGTAGTGCCTTCGACAATACCCACACCGTAACAAAAGAATGTTAAAGGTCTTTTTGCGGTAATTTTAGGATCCAACTGTCTTAATGATCCAGCAGCAGCATTACGCGGATTGGCAAATACTTTCTCGTTTCGCTTTTCGGCTTCTGTGTTGAGTTTTTCAAAGCCTTTATGTGTCATAAATACTTCACCACGGACTTCTAATCGAGCAGGAATGTTGTTGCCCCTTAGAACTAGTGGAATTGTTTTGATGGTTCTTACATTTGCTGTTATGTCTTCTCCTGTTGTGCCATCACCTCGAGTTGCAGCTTGTATAAAGTGGCCATTTTCATAAAGTAGGCTAACGGCAAGTCCATCAAGTTTGAGCTCACAACAATATTCAACATATTCAGCGTCGCTTAAATGAAGCCGATCTTTAACTCTTTTATTAAATGCTATAAAACTAGCATCATCAAACACATTATCGAGTGATAGCATGGGCATTTCGTGTTTGATAGATGCAAATTGTGCTAATGGTGAACCACCAACTCGTTGGGTTGGTGAGTCGGGCGTAATAAGCGTTGGATGCTGTTGTTCTAATGTTTGCAGCTGTTTTATTAGTTTATCATATTCAACATCGGGAATTTCTGGTGTATCAAGTACATAATAACAGTACTCATGGTGCCTAATTAGGTTTCGTAGTGAGGTCAATTGTTCTGTTATATCTTTAATCGATTCAGATAAATTTGCTGAATTTTCGTTTTTATTCGATAGTGACATGATAATAGGCTCTTAATTACAACGTAGGTTTTGGGAATATCATTACAATTGCATTAATCTAACTGTAAATAATGCATAGATAAATTAAATCATTTAAGTAAATATTTTACAGCAATATCTATTTATAACCACCAACCTAAGTTGGTGGCATTTTGTTAAAACTTTATTGAAAATATCGCGGTTAAATCTCGTTACAGGCTTTTTTAATGCGATCTTTGTAACTGTTGATTTTTTGTGGTGTCAGCATGTGATGTTCATCATCTAATACGACACCGTCAACATCATCCGCTATGCGTTGTGCTGTTTGTAACATTAATTTGAAATTTTGTTGGTTGTTACCTTCAGTTGGTGCAATCATAAAAATAGATACGCCAGGTGTAGTAAATTCATGCATTGTTTCTGGATCTAAATAGCCTGGTGTGACCATATTGGCTAAACTAAATAATGTTGGACCATTACCAGCAGGATCCACATGACGGTGGAAAATCCGCATGTCACCAAATTGAAAACCTGATTGCATAATACTAGCAAGTAATACGTCTCCTTGTAGGAGTTTTCCGTTAAGGCCTGTGATGTTTAACACGATAATTTCAGTTGTAGATTGCTTGTCGTCAATATTTGGCTTTTTAGATTTGTCATTAGGCTGGGTTTCGCTATCTGTATTTACTTGGTTTTCTTTCGTTGTTTGGGTTAAATCAAGTTGTTTTTCTTCTAATTTTTCATCTTCAAAAAGATCACGATTAATGTTGATAACAGGTTCTTTTTCCGTATCAGTATTAACTTCTTGTTGGCTATCATTATCAACAAATAGATCTACTTGTTGAGGTACATTTTCTTGTTCTTCTATCGCATCATCATTAATTACGCTATTTTTTTCAAGACTTTCATTATTTTTTATTGTGTTGGGCTTGAGTAAAATTACATCATCTTCTTCTAGACTATTTATAGCGAAGTCTTGAGATTGTTGAGTGTTTTGTCCAAATTTTTCTTCTTTATCTGAACTAAAAAGTGAAGAACGTTCTTTTTTATTGATCCAAAACCCATGGATGAGCAATGCAATAATGACCAAGGATGCAACAACAATTAGAACAATACGTAAATTATCCATAATAACCATCTCTGTATTAAATTAAATATAGACCTAAATTATTCAATCATATTTTGAAAAAAATGATTACGGAGTACAGCAATGTAAATTTTAACTTCTTTAAAAATTTAGATTAATCTTCATTAAAGCAACCGCACTTTGATCTTTAGTATAACATCTTCTTTAAGATACGTTATAGCACTAAAAATTAATTAATATATATTACTTGATTTCTGGCAATATTCATAATTATCAATATATTTTTTTAATATCATAATTTAGTTAGCAAATTTTTAGAACTCCGTGCTATTAACATGTAAAGTTACTTACAATCTATGCATATTTTTTGTAAAATCTCTGGTCACGTTTGAATAAAAACTATTATTTTTAAAAAGATAACGATTAAGTTCACTGAGGTCATTTTTTATGAGATTTAACAAGCTATTATTAGCCTTGCCCGTGGCGTGCGCCAGCCTACTTTTATTAACAAGTTGTGATAATGGTAAATCACAAAACGGTAAGAATCAATTACCGAAGGTAACAGTATTTAAAGTTGAACCATTAAACTACACATTAAAGATTAGTTTACCTGGCCGTGTTGTTGCGTCTCAAATTGCTGAAATTAGACCTCAAGTTAGCGGTATTATATTAAAACGAGAATTTGATGAAAGCTCAAATGTTAAATCTGGGCAGTCACTTTATCAAATTGATCCCGCTATTTACCAAGCTAATTATGACAGTGCTGTTGCAAGTGTAGCTAGTGCTAAAGCCAATGCAAACATTGCACAACTTACTCTTAAACGTTATGCTGGGCTGTTAAATACTAAATCAATCAGTCAACAAGATTATGATAAAGCAGCGGCGGATGCTAAACAGGCTGAAGCGGCTGTATTAGTTGCACAAGCGGCGGAGCATACCGCTAAAGTGAATTTAGACTATACAAAAGTATATTCGCCAATTGATGGATATATAGGTAAGTCAAGTGTTACTGAGGGAGCATTAGTTGCGGCTGGCCAATCAACACCACTAGCCCTAGTTCAACAACTAGACCCAATTTATGTTGATATGACCGAAGCGGCTACTCGCTACAATAAATATCTTCAAGATGAAAACGTAATTTATGAACCAGTTAAAGGTAACAATGTTGAATTATACTTTAATGATGGTTCTAAATACGCTTATCCAGGCAGTGTGAAATTTTCTGATATGACGGTTAATGAAACAACGGGTACTGTAACGTTGCGCTCACAGTTCACAAACGCTGAAGGCAAAATTTTACCAGGTATGTTTGTTAAGCCACAAATGACATTAGGTTATATCAAAAATGCTATACTTGTTCCACAACAAGGAATTACCAGTAATAAGTTAGGGCAATATACCGCAAAAATCTTAAGGCCTGATAATACAGTGGAATATCGACAAGATATCCAAGTATACACTGGCATAGGTGGTTATTGGGTTGTTACAAAAGGAATTAACGTTGGTGAAGAGGTTATTATTACAGGATTACTTAATTTAACTTCTGTCGAGAACGCCAAAGCAGATACACCACCTATGAAAGTAGAGAAAGTCGGACATCCTGGTAAACTTTCGCAAGAGCAATTAAATAATATCATCAAAAACAGTGTGAAATAAAACAGGGGTAGATTTAATTATGGCTAAGTTTTTTATTGATAGACCTGTTTTTGCATGGGTAATTGCTATCATGATGATGTTGGGAGGCGCGTTATGTATAAAGCTGTTAGCTGTTGAACAGTATCCTGATATTGCTCCACCAGCAGTTACTGTTAGTGCAGTTTATCCAGGTGCCGATGCACAGACTATCGAAAATACGGTTACTCAGTTAATTGAGCAGAATTTAACAGGATTAGATAATCTCATTTATATGAAATCAACCAGTAGTGCACAAGGTGTTGTTCAAACAACGTTAACCTTTGCGCCTGGAACTAATCCCGATTTTGCTCAGGTGCAAGTGTTAAATAAAGTTGAAAGCATTAAATCACGACTACCAGAAAGTGTGCAGAAAAATGGTGTTTCTGTTGCTAAAAACAACACTAGTTTTTTAAAGGTCGTTGGTTTTTATTCAACCAATCCACAAAAAACTCAAGCGGATATTGCTGACTTTGTTTATTCAACAGTACAAGATCAAATTCGACGAGTACAAGGTGTTGGTGATACACAATTATTTGGTTCTGAATATGCAATGCGTATTTGGCTTGATCCCAATAAATTGACCTATTTTAATTTATCCATTGAAGAAATCATAGCTGCTATTCAAGCACAAAACGCTCAGGTAACAGCAGGGCAATTAGGTGCTTTGCCATCAACAGACGGACAAGAACTTAATGCTACAATTACTGCACAATCGCGTTTAAAAACACCGGAACAATTCCAACATATTCTTGTTCGAGTTAATACCGATGGCTCTAATATTTTATTAAAAGATGTAGCCACTGTTGAAATTGGTGCATCTGATTATAACTTTATTTCGCTTTATAACGGTAATGCTTCAGCTGGTTTAGGGGTATATTTAGCAACAGGTGCTAATCAATTAGATACGTCAGATAAGGTTGATAAAAAACTAGTGGAGTTATCTAAAATCTTTCCTGAAGATATTAAATATTCTTTCCCATACGATACCACACCATTTGTTAAGCTTTCTATTAATAATGTAATTCACACATTAGTTGAAGCTATCATTTTGGTTGTTATTGTAATGTATGTGTTTTTACAAAACCTACGCTCGACACTGATTCCTACCATCACCGTACCAGTTGTATTGTTAGGTACATTTGCAATTTTGTATATTTGTGGATTTACTATTAACACGTTATCAATGTTCGCGATGGTACTGGCTATCGGCTTATTGGTTGATGATGCGATAGTTGTTATTGAAAACGTTGAGCGTATTATGCATGAGGAAGGTTTATCGCCTTATGACGCAACAGTTAAATCGATGGAACAAATTACATCGGCATTGGTTGGTATTGCTGTTGTATTATCGGCCGTGTTTGTGCCGATGGCTTTTTATGGTGGTGCCGCAGGTGGAATTTATCGTCAGTTCTCAATTACCATTGTAACTGCAATGGCATTATCCGTCTTAATGGCAATTGTGTTAACACCTGCACTTTGCGTTCAGATTTTAAAAGCACCATCTAAAAGTAAAGTAAGAAAGTCTTCACTAGGTGAAAAATTAGAATCTATACCGCCATTTAGTTGGTGTTCTGTCGGTTCCAAAAAATTCTTCGAATGGTTTAACAATTTTTATGAAAAGGGCTTACGTTCTTATGAAAAAGGCGTAATTAAGGTTATTCGTTATCCATTGATTACATTTGTTTGTTATGCCTTAATTCTTATTGGTTTAATTTTTGGTTTTAACCGTTTACCCACTGGCTTTTTACCTAATGAAGATCAGGGAGTGCTTTTGGTTATGGTTGAGTTACCGCCAGGCTCGACATTAGAACAAACCATGTCGGTATTAAATAAAACTGCAAAATTTTATACCGAGCAAAAAGCTGATTCTGTTGAAGAAATATTTACTGTTGCTGGATTTAGTATGGTGGGGCGTGGACAAAACATGGGACTTGGCTTTGTTCGCTTAAAAAATTGGGGTGAACGTAAACGCGCTGATCAAAAAATTGATGCTTTAGTTGCTAGTGGTTGGGGATTTGCTTCCACTATAACTGAAGGGCGGGTAATTGTTACCAACTTGCCAGCTGTTCCTGCATTAGGTATGGCTAATGGCTTTTCTTATGTTCTGAAAGATACGGCTAGTTATGGTCATGATGCGTTGGTAGGTGCATTTTTTCAAATGTTGGGGCAAGCTTCTCATCATCCAAAACTACAACAAGTTAGACCTGGAAGTATGCTAGATGTTCCACAGTACAAAATTAATGTTGATTTTGAAGCAGCACAAGCATTGGGCGTTTCGGTAAATTCAGTAAATACTGTATTGTCGACAGCTTTAGGCTCTGCTTATATTGATGATTTTGTTTATAATAACCGAGTTAAAAAAGTATACCTGCAATCTGATGCACCATATCGTATGTTGCCTGATGATTTTAGTTATTGGCATGTGAAAAATAAAAATGGTGAAATGGTTCCATATGATGCTTTTGCTACCACGACTAAAACCTATGGTTCGCCATCACTAGTTCGTTATGATGGTGTGGCTGCAATGGAGATAAGCGGTTCGGCTGCTCCAGGTCTAAGTTCTGGACAAGCAATGGCAGTGATGGAAGAATTATCAAAAAATTTGCCAAAAGGATTTACCTTTGATTGGACAGGTATTTCTTATCAAGAACGCCAAACAGGCTCACAAACAACGACACTTTACATTGTTTCAATTATTGTGGTGTTCTTGTCATTAGCAGCCTTATACGAAAGTTGGACTGTGCCAATTTCGATCTTATTTGTTATTCCTCTTGGAATCTTAGGTACTGTGTTTGCAACGATGTTTAGAGGTCTTGATAACGATATTTACTTTATCGTGGGGTTATTGACAACAATGGGGCTATCTGCCAAAAATGCTATCTTGATTGTAGAATTTGCCAAAGATGCGATTGAAAAAGAAGGTAAATCGTTAATTGATGCAACACTTGAAGCTTGTCGTTTACGATTGCGTCCAATTTTAATGACTTCATTTGCCTTTATTCTAGGTGTTTTACCATTGGCATTAAATACTGGAGCAGGTTCTGCAAGTCAAAATGCAGTAGGTACTGGTGTAATTGGTGGTATGTTAACTGCAACGTTTTTAGCTATATTTTATGTACCATTGTTCTTCTTATTTGTAACAAAACTATTTACGAAGCATAAAAATAAACCAGTTCTATTAAGTAGAAAAAATACGCTTAAATGATTTATATGTAAATTAATATAAAACGCTTATATCTATCTAGCTTTTGCTATGCATAAGGATGAACAAAAATATTTTTTACACTTAATTGAGCCGATTATTTTTATAATATCTTTAGAATAAAATAATTGAATTTAAAATGCGCTATTTGAGATTAGCGCATTTTTATGCTTTGCATAAAGTAATTGAGGGTTGGATATAACCATATTACAATAAATTGTTATTTTATAATAAGTTAATAAATTAAAGACTCAGTGTTACGTTGAACAGCGTATAATAATTTGTGTGATATTAGCTAAATAAAATAAGTATATGGTATACTTTCGACGAGAATATAAACTAAATATTTATATTATTAATAGTGGTTTATCAAAGGTAAATTAACAGCAGTCAAATTTCATTGATGTTCTTCTGTCCATTGAAGAATGGCATCTGTTGCAACTGAAAATGTTAAGAAAATTAAAGGAAAAACAGATCGTAATAGTGAAGAAACTAATCAACAAGATACTAATCAATAATATTATACTTAGCTTCTTTTGTTGTTGAAAAATAATAAAAAGGTATGTAGGTAAAAATTTGTAAAGCAAATATATTATTAGCTCTGTTTTACTACTTTTTGTGAAAATATTATAAAAGTATTTTATGACTCTTTTCGATTTAGTTGAAACATTTTTGTTCCCTAACAATCAGATAACATTGAAATGCTTATAATTTTACTTACGAGACTTTATCAGCTGTTGACTGGTGTGAGCATGGGTTATTGCTATGGCCAAAGCATCGGCAGCATCGGCTTGAGGACTAGCCGGTAGCTTTAATAATAATTTGACCATATGTTGTACTTGTTTTTTATCGGCAGCGCCTGTTCCTACTACGCACTGCTTAACTAAACGAGCAGCATATTCAAAAACAGGTAGATTATTATTAACTGCTGCGACAATTGCTGCTCCCCTTGCTTGGCCTAATTTCAATGCTGAGTCAGCATTACGAGCCATAAACACTTGTTCAATAGCAAACATATCTGGTTGGAATTGTAAGATAATTTCACCAACACCAGCATATACGCGTTTTAAACGGGTAGGTAAATCATCAACTGCAGTACGAATGCATCCGCTGCCAAGGTAAGTGAGTTGACGTCCCGTTTGTTGAATTACGCCGTAACCCGTCAAACGAGAGCCAGGATCGATGCCAAGAATAATGGCCATTAGAGTGTTGCTGCTACCTCATCTGAAACTTCACCATTATGGTAAACTTCTTGAACATCATCACAATCTTCAAGCATATCAATTAAACGTAATAGCTTTGGTGCAGATTCAATATCAAGATCCACTTTTGTTGATGGAATCATAGATACTTCAGCTGCTTCGGCAACTAAACCTGCTGCATCAAGTGCATCTTTAACTTCACCAAAAGTTTCTGGTGTAGTAAATACATCAATAGCACCATCATCATAAGTTACAATATCATCAGCACCTGCTTCAAGTGCTGCGTCCATGACTTTATCTTCGTCTGTGCCAACAGGGTATGAAATAACTCCTTTTTTAGTGAATAAATATGAAACTGAGCCATCAGTACCTAAATTACCACCTGATTTAGTAAAGGCGTGACGCACTTCTGATACCGTACGGTTTCGGTTATCACTTAAACATTCAACCATGACAGCTGTACCTGCGGGACCATAGCCTTCATAAATAATCGTTTCCATATTGCTATCATCTTCACCGCCAACACCACGAGCAACGGCTCGGTTCATGGTATCTCGAGTCATATTATTCGATAATGCTTTATCCATTGCAGCGCGTAGTCGTGGATTTGACGCTGGATCGCCACCACCAAGTTTTGCTGCTGTTACCAACTCACGAATAATTTTGGTAAAGATTTTTCCGCGTTTTGCATCTTGTGCTGCTTTGCGGTGTTTGGTATTGGCCCATTTACTATGACCTGCCATAAAATTCTCCAGATTAAATAATTGAAAAAATCACCGTATTCTAGCAAACTTTTATGAAAAATTCATTAGCAATATCTTTATTCATTTTATGAAGGATTCATTAAAGTTTTTATTTATCAGCAAAAAGCGCCTTACAGAAAGGCGCTTTTTTGTCATATTAACAATGGAATAATAGTTAATTAACTCATTCCATATTGTTTTAATTTTTTGCGTAGTGTACCTCGGTTGATACCAAGCATATTTGCAGCTCTGGTTTGATTACCACGGGTATATTGCATAACCATATCAAGGAATGGATGTTCAACTTCAGCTAACACTAAATCATATAGATCTGTAGGATCTTCACCATTTAATTGCGATAAATAGTTTTTTAAAGCTTGCTTTACGGAATCTCGCAATGGCTTTTGTGTTATTTGGTCCTGAGAATTTACAGTTGTAAATTTAAGTGCTGCAGCTGTAACGCGTTGTTCTGACATAGTATTCTTAACTCTTTGGGTTGTTTCTAATTTGACTAAAAAATGCTTTTAGAGTGTTTACTTGCTCACTTGTATTGCTAAGTACACTAAATAAGCGCCTGAATTGATCGCTGTCAGCATAATTCTTGGTGTACCAATTTACATGCTTTCTGGCAATCCTTAATCCTTTGTATTCTCCATAAAATTGATAAAGTTCATCAAGATGTGACAATACAACTTGTTCTACTTCATCAATAGTTTTATTATTTTTTAACTGTCCATGTGTTAAATAGAATGCAATTTCTTCAAATATCCAAGGTCGCCCCTGTGCCGCTCGGCCGATCATTATAGCATCAGCTTGCGTATATTGAAAAACATCTTTTGCCTGTTCAGGTGTACAAATATCCCCATTGGCAATTACAGGAATCGTAACGTTTTCTTTAACTGCCTTAATAGAGTCATATTCAGCCACACCATTGAATAAGCAAGCACGAGTTCGTCCATGAATAGTAATTGCCTTTATGCCACAATCCTGTGCAATTTGTGCGATTTCTATGCAATTTCTATGATCTTTATTCCATCCAGTCCGCGTTTTTAATGTTACCGGAACATCAACTGCACCGACAACTTTCTGCAAAATTTTTTTAATAAGTTCTGGATACTGCATTAAAGCAGATCCTGCCAATTTTTTATTGACCTTTTTAGCTGGACATCCCATATTGATATCAATCAATTGAGCGCCATGTTTGACGTTAAATTCTGCAGCTCTAGCCATTTCGTCGGGATCAGAACCAACAATTTGTACTGCACGAACACCAATATCCTCGCTTGCAACCATCCGCAGAGCTGATTTATCGGTATGCCAAACATCCGAATTTGCTAAAAACATTTCTGAAACTGTCATACCAGCACCAAACTGATAGCACAAATTACGAAATGGTTTATCGCTGATTCCAGCCATTGGCGCAGCAATTAAATTATTTTTTAATTTAATTTCACCAATGTTAAGCAAATTAAGGCCGGCTATATTACGCATTTTTTCTCTAACTTAAAAGGGGGTAACGTTATTTTTTTAATTTTTTTTACCAGTGATGCGGCACCACTCTTCCTGTTCAACAACAGGATCTAATGTAAAATGAGGTTTATAAGCCGTGAAAACACTTGGTGACTGAGTTGCTAAAATACCCGATAAGCCTAGCTTACCTTGTGGTTTTACTAATTTGCTTATATGTGGTTCAAGTTCTTTTAATGGGCCGGCTAAAATATTGGCAACAAGGATATCTGCTTGTAAATTATCAGGGATATCTTTTGATAAATAAAGTTCTAACTTTTCGCTGACATCATTACGCAGCGCATTGTCACGGCTAGCTTGAATGGCTTGAGGATCAATATCGATACCAATTACCCGCTTTGCGCCTAATTTAAGTGCTGCAATTGCCAAAATACCAGACCCACAACCGTAATCAATTACTAGTTTATCTTTCAGATCTAAACTATCAAGCCAAGTTAAGCATAATGCAGTAGTGGGATGAGTGCCTGTGCCAAAAGCTAAACCAGGATCTAACATAACATTGACTGCATTTGCATCCGGTACATCGCGCCAACTTGGGCAAATCCAAAGTCGCTTACCAAATTGCATAGGATGAAAGTTATCCATCCATTCACGTTCCCAGTCTTTATCTTCTAGTTGTTCAATCTTATAAGAATATTGAGCAAGATTTAATGTTGCTTTTAATTCATCGATATCTGTTTGGGCATCATATAGGCCAATTACATCGGTATTACCCCAAAGTTTTGTTTCACCTGGTAATGGTTCAAAAACAGGATTATCATAAGTGTCTTGAAACGTGACTGAGGCTGCGCCAGACTCTTCTAATTGTTCGCTAATTTTTTCGGCAAGATCGTTAGTTGTATTAATTCTGAGTTGAATCCAAGGCATAATTTTTTCCTGTGTTACCAAACATATTGGCAATGATAAACACCACCAATCCAATAATTAAGGATGGGATAATCGGATGAAAAGCATAAAGCTTTATATTGTAAGCCGCCAATAAAATATAGCTTATTGCGCCGGCAAACATAGAACACAAAGCTCCTGTTGAATTGGCTTTTTTCCAATAAAGTCCAAGCACTAATGGCCATAAAAATACGGCTTCAAGCCCACCAAAAGCAAGTAAATTTAACCATATAATCATATCAGGTGGATTCCAAGCTGCTAAAATAAGTAATCCGCCAAAAATAAAGGTGATGATAACAGATATGCGCGTTAACATTTTATCACTATAGCTTTTGCTATGCTTCATGCTTAAAAATAGGTCTTTAATGATCACTGATGAAACTTGTAGTAACTGGGCATTAATTGTTGACATAATTGCGGCAAGCGGAGCTGCTAAAAAGATACCAGCCGCTAATGGTGGCATGATGTTAATTATTAGGGTAGGAACGATTTGATCTGGAACTGTTAAATCACTAATAATCGCTCTACCAAGTGCGCCAGATAGGTGCATGGTCAACATAATGACTGTGACAACAATCGTACCAATGATAATGCCTTGATGTACGGCTTTACTATCTTTGTACGCCATGCAACGAACCGCTGTATGAGGTAAACCAACTACGGCAAAGCAGACTAAAACCCAAAATGATGCCATAAAAGGAAAGTCCATAAAATTATTAGGACCTTGTGGTGTGAGTAGTGCAGGATCGATTTCATTTAAACGATGAATAATTGCTGTTATACCCCCACCCGCATAGATAATCGCTGTTAATAGTAAGATAGCACCAATTATCATTACTAGACCTTGGAAGGCATCATTTAAAATACTCGCTCTAAAGCCGCCAAAAGCGGTATAAATAACGGTACCAATACCAAAAATCAATAATCCGATATCGTAAGAAATGCCAACCGATGATTCCAGTAATCGTGCACCACCAACAAACTGTACTGTCATAGCGCCAATAAAAGCAACAACTAATGCAATGCTAGCCAACCAAACGATGGCTTTACTTTTATAGTGTGCATAAAGCATGTCACTTAAGGTTATTGCATTATATTTACGCGCTAAAATGGCAAATTTTTTGCCTAAAATACCAAGTGAAAGTAGTACTGTTGGGACTTGGATCATCGACAATAATACCCAACCAAGACCAAATTTATAGGCTGCACCTGGGCCACCAATGAAAGAGCTGGCACTAATATAAGTTGCAGCTAATGTCATGGCTAGTAAAAATCCACCCATGGTTCTATTACCGATAAAGTAATCAGTAAATTGATTTACCTTTTTGCGTTTCATATATGCATAAATTGATAACGCAAACACGAAAATAAGGTAGATGACAAGCGGTACAATAATATCCAAATGCATTGTTTTATCACTTAATTTGTTCTAATGAAATGTTTTTGAATTGAAATTTTACAACCACCCAACAAAGTAATACAAAACCGAAAGGTACCATGATGCAAGATAGTTCAAACCATAATGGAAGACCTAAAAATCCTATATTATCGCTAACACAGTAAGCACAAACAATCCATCCAAGAAGATAAATAAAAGTTAACAATAACGAAAGTTTAGCTTCTTTATTAGCTTGCTTATATCGAGTATCCATATTGATTGATTGGTAAATTGAGGGTGGCTTAGATTAAAAGAAAGTACTTAACTTAGCAAGGTTGTTGCAATTTATGCAATATTGTATTTTAAATATATCAATTTTCGCAATATAAAAAGTACTATATAGTGATTGATAGTCGATTATGAATAACTCAACTCTTGGAGAGAATAATGTCAAACTATTTTAATACACTCAATTTACGCGAAAAATTAGAACAATTAGGTCAATGCCGTTTTATGGCTCGTGATGAATTTGCAACAGAAGCTCACTTTTTAAAAGGTAAAAAAATTGTTATTGTTGGTTGTGGAGCACAAGGGCTTAATCAAGGTCTTAATATGCGTGATTCAGGTTTAGATATATCTTATGCATTACGTAAAGAAGCTATTGCTGAAAAACGAGCATCATGGAAAAAGGCAACTGAAAATGGTTTTAAAGTAGGAAGTTATGAAGAATTAATTCCAACAGCAGATCTTGTTATTAACTTAACACCAGATAAACAGCACTCAGCAGTTGTAAAAGCAGTCCAACCACTAATGAAACAAGGCGCAGCACTAGGCTATTCTCATGGTTTTAATATTGTTGAAGTGGGCGAAAAGATTCGTTCTGATATCACAGTTGTTATGGTAGCACCTAAATGCCCGGGGACTGAAGTGCGTGAAGAGTATAAACGTGGCTTTGGGGTACCAACACTGATCGCTGTGCATCCAGAAAACGATCCCAAAGGTGAGGGTTTAGCAATCGCTAAAGCATGGGCTGCGGCCACTGGTGGACATCGTGCTGGTGTTTTACAATCTTCATTTGTTGCTGAAGTTAAGTCAGACTTAATGGGTGAACAAACAATACTTTGTGGTATGTTACAAACCGGATCGTTACTTTGCTTTGATAAATTGGTTGCAGATGGTGTCGATCCTGCTTATGCATGTAAATTACTTCAATTTGGTTGGGAAACAATCACTGAAGCGTTAAAACAAGGTGGAATTACCTTGATGATGGATCGTTTATCAAATCCAGCTAAATTAAGGGCAAACGCTTTAGCAAAAGAATTGAAAGTGATTATGACGGATCTTTACCGTAAGCACATGGATGATATTATATCTGGCGAATTTTCATCAACCATGATGAAAGACTGGGCAAATGATGATGTTAACCTACTTAAATGGCGTAAAGAAACTGGCGAAACTGCATTTGAAAAAGCCGCTGAATATCAAGGTAAAATTGATGAACAAGCTTACTTTGATCAGGGAGTAGTGATGATTGCAATGGTTAAAGCTGGTGTTGAACTTGCGTTCGAAACTATGCTTGAATCTGGCATTTTACCTGAATCAGCTTATTATGAATCGTTACATGAATTACCACTGATTGCTAATACCATTGCGCGTAAACGTCTATATGAAATGAATGTAGTAATTTCTGACACAGCTGAATATGGTAACTATCTATTTGCTAATGCCGCTGTACCGCTATTAAGAGAAAAATTTATGCCAATGTTACAATCAGGTGATATTGGTAAAGCAATTCCTGAAGATAGCGTCGATAATGCACAATTACGCGATGTGAATGAAGAAATTCGTAATCATCCAATAGAAATAATCGGCCGTAAACTACGTAGTTATATGACTGATATGAAACGTATTAATGTTGCAAGCTAACAGTGATTTATAAATAAAGGGGTGCTGAAAAGCACCTTTTTTATGTCTAAAATTTTAAAGAAAGTGTTTGTTTTAGCATAAAAAATCCTATCAAACTATCTAAATCGATCTAAATTAGATTCCACTTAGAGAGTTTTGAACTTTTAGATTGAACTTTAAAATATTTAAAAATTAAATAATTAAGCTATTTTTATTTTAACTTTATATTTATTTTTTAACTAATTTATGTTATTTTTTTGAATAAATTTAATTTAATTTAATTTAATTGACGAGGATAATATATCAATGAAAATGGCTTTTCGGCCGACTGATTGTTGGCGTTGGTATTTTGACAGCGAATACGATAGCCTAATGCTTGAAGTTTCATCTGAAATGCTATTCCGTTCTTGTTATCCAAGTAAAATGTTAATTCCTGATGTTTTTGGTGAATTTTCATTTTCTGTTAGCGATGCAACGTCTTATTACCAATTTCGTGATGGTTGCCAGTTACTTGATTTGACTGATGCACAAAAAATTGAATTATCCATTAATGCGATTGTGGCAGCTAATTTTTTGAAACCTCAAATGCCCAAGAGCTGGTATTTTTCTCAACAGCCAATGCTATACGTTCCAAAAGTCGCAGATGTTGTCGAGGTAAGTTTACAAGAAGGTGGGCAAAAGGTTTATTTGATGATTGTCGAGGCGGGTGAAAATGCTTCGCTTTGTATTATTGCGCAACCTTCTTTTGTTGCTATGAGCAAAACGTTTATGTTTTCTGAAGCAATTAAGGTGATGAATGATAGATTAAAGCCTGTAGAGGAAAAATTAATTGCACAAATACCAGTGTTAGATAATTTTGAATTTAAAGCTATTTCTTGATTAGTTCAAGTATAATATCTCCTTTAGGAACGCAACTACAAGCTAAAATTCGATTATTGCGTTTTACAGCTGACTGAGTTAATGCGCTTATTTCTCCCTTTCTCAAAATAACTAAGCAACGTCCACAAACAGCCGAACGACAAGAATAAGGTAATGCTATTTTATGCTGTTCTAACTGCTCTAAAATAGTTTGCTTATTATTACCTTTAATGGTTTTTCCTTCAAAAGTGATTGTACAAAGTTGTGTTTCACGTTTTGTTTCTGGTGGAAAGGTTTTAATATAGTTTTTGGCTATTTGCCTTTCCAATATTTCTATTTTATCATGAACTGAGATTGTTCCATGATTTCGGGCAATCATATTCATACCAAAATTAATTTGACCTTGTTCATCAGCTCTAAAATAACGTAATGTTTTCAACGGTTCATTATTGGCTAATGGTTTTGCAGAATTGACATCCATTGTTGTTAGTACGCATCGAGTACAAGGTTTAACGATATCAAAAATCACCTCGCCAATTTTAATTGTCTTCCAACCATCTTCAGCAAAAGGTAGTGCACCATGGATAATAATATTTCCCCGAAATTGCCTAATATCGAGTTTTTCTGGGCATTGATGTTGTAAATAATCAAATGAAGCTTTGTTTAATAACAAATAAGGATAACCATCAGCAAAACTAACGGGCACTTCTGGGTAGCGTTTTGTTCTGCGTGATAATTGATACCCAACCCAACGCAGTTGGACATCTTTTTGAAGAATATGGCTAAAAAATTGATTCACTCTTATAGGAGCAATTTGTGAAGTGAAATGATTTCCCCAAACTTCTGTTGGTTCTTGTAAACTTGAAAATTCATCAAGATTAAGGCTGATTGGCGTAGTTGATGGATGTGAAATATGGACTTCGCTACCAATAATGGTAGCACTCAGTTTTAATAATTGTGGATACTGCCTTGCTGTAATAAATGTACCATCAGGCTCGCTAATCATCAAAATACGATCGTACTCAAAGCCACCATCGACCGTATTTGCTTTAGTAAGTTCTATACCTTGAATCGATTTGATTGGATAGATGTATAATTGATTGACGGAAATCATAATCCCTTAAGTAAATGGTAAATATTGGTATGATTATATACTTAATTACTCGTATTTTATAGACAATAGAATGTCAGATTAAGAGTAATAAAAAACCTGATTGTTTAATTTGAAACACACAACTTAAGAGGCAAAGTCAGTATAGCTAATCCCTACAATATAATAAAACATTTTGCCATTTGGGGTGATAACGGCTATTTCATCATCGACTTTATGTCCTATTAGTGCTCTTGCGACAGGGCTGTTGATAGATATCCAATTTTTTTTAGGATCAAACTCATCCGCTCCTACAATGCGATAAACATATAAGTTTCCATTTTCATCTTCTAATTTTACCCATGCACCAAAAAATACTTTGCCTTCTTGTCTAGGGTCTGGCTCAACAATTGTCAGTGTTTCTAATCGTTTGGTTAGAAAACGAACTCGTCTATCGATTTCTCTTAACCTTCGTTTGCCATAGATGTATTCGGCATTTTCACTGCGATCACCAAGCGCAGCTGCATCCGATACTGCTTGGGTAACTTTAGGTCTTTCTTCTTTCCATAAATATTTTAGTTCACGATCGAGTGCTAAATAGCCCTCTCTTGTTATATAATTAGCTTTTTGCATGTTGAAGATAAATTCTGTTAATTGACAAAATATTCAGAGATACCATGATAAATAATCAAATTAGCCATATTATAGCTGGTGAACTCAGTGTAAAACCAGAACAAATTTTAGCTGCGATTCAATTATTGGACGAAGGTAGCACTGTTCCATTTATCGCTCGATATCGAAAAGAGGTAACAGGAGGGCTTGATGATACCCAATTACGTACTCTTGATAGCCGATTAAGCTATTTACGTGAACTTGAAGATCGCAAAAAAACGATTTTAAAGTCCATTGAAGAGCAAGGTAAATTAACGCCAGAATTAAGCAAAAGTATTACACAAACGCTCAGTAAAACCGAACTTGAAGATCTCTACCTACCTTACAAGCCCAAACGTCGTACTCGCGGTCAAATTGCCATTGAAGCGGGTCTTGAACCACTTGCCGATGACTTATGGCAAAATCCTTCATTAAATCCAGAAATCGAAGCAGAAAAATATCTCAATGTAGATAAAGGTATTACTGATACAAAATCAGCATTAGATGGTGCGCGTTATATTTTAATGGAGAAATTTGCTGAAGATGCGGCATTACTGGCAAAAGTACGTCATTATCTTTGGAATAATGCTCATTTAGTTTCACAAGTGGTGAGTGGCAAAGAAGAAGAAGGCGCAAAATTCCGAGACTATTTTGCGCAAAGTGAACTTATTTCCAAAGTTCCATCTCATCGTGCATTAGCCATGTTCCGAGGGAGAAATGAAGGCTTTTTACAACTCTCGTTAAATGCCGATCCACAATTTGAAGAAACACCAAAAGAAAGTTATTGTGAACAAATTATCACTGAATATTTAGGTGTTCATTTTAATGACCAACCAGCAGATAAATGGCGTAAAGCTGTTATTAATTGGACATGGCGCATTAAAATTTTAATGCACATGGAAACCGAATTAATGACAACATTACGTGAACATGCTGAAGAAGAAGCGATTAACGTCTTTGCTGCCAACTTGCATGATATGTTAATGGCTGCACCAGCTGGTATGAAAGTCACTATGGGCATGGATCCAGGTTTAAGAACAGGCGTAAAAATAGCAGTTGTTGATGCAACCGGTAAACTAGTTGCGACCGAAACGATTTACCCACATACAGGACAGGCTGATAAAGCAGCTATGGTTATCGCTGCGCTTTGTATCAAATACCAAGTTGAATTAGTCGCTATTGGCAATGGTACAGCTTCGCGCGAAACTGAGCGTTTTTACCTTGATGTTCAAAAAAAATATCCAGAAGTTAAAGGTCAAAAAGTTATTGTTAGCGAAGCTGGTGCTTCAGTGTATTCAGCATCAGAACTTGCAGCACAAGAGTTTCCTGATCTTGACGTATCGATCCGTGGTGCGGTATCAATTGCAAGGCGATTGCAAGATCCATTGGCAGAGCTTGTTAAAATTGATCCTAAATCAATTGGTGTTGGCCAATATCAGCATGATGTGAGCCAAACTCAGTTAGCTAAAAAACTTGATGCTGTTGTTGAAGATGGTGTAAATGCCGTTGGTGTTAATTTGAATACCGCCTCAATGATGCTACTTGCACGTATTGCTGGACTTAATAAAGTGATTGCCCAAAATATTATTGATTGGCGTAATGAAAATGGACAATTTACCGACCGTAAACAGTTATTAAAAGTATCACGTTTAGGTCTCAAAGCATTTGAGCAGTGTGCAGGCTTTTTACGGATTATGGATGGTAAAAATCCGCTTGATGCATCAGCCGTTCACCCCGAAGCTTATCCTGTGGTAGAGCGAATTTTAGAAAAAAATCATAAATCATTAAAAGATATTTTAGGTGACACAAATTATTTAAAATCACTTAAAGCGATTGATTATGTTGATGATCATTTTGGCGTTCCAACCGTAACCGATATTATTAAAGAACTCGACAAGCCAGGACGTGATCCAAGACCTGAATTTAAAACCGCTCAATTTGCTGATGATATCGAAACCATGGAAGATCTAAAAATTGGCATGATTATGGAAGGTGCGGTAACCAATGTAACCAACTTTGGTGCTTTTGTGGATATTGGGGTACACCAAGATGGTTTAGTGCATATTTCAGCACTATCAGATAAGTTTGTTGACGATCCAAGAACAGTTGTCAAAGCTGGTGATATTGTTAAAGTGAAAGTGATTGAAGTTGATATTTCACGCAGACGTATCGCTTTAACTATGCGTCTTGATGATCCAACGTCATTAACTAAGCAAGACGATAGTCGATCCTATAAAAGTCGATCTCATGCTAGCAAACCAAATAATAAGAGTTTACAGTTAGGTAATAGTGCAATGGGCAATGCGTTTGCTGCTGCATTTAAAAAAGGCAAAGAGCAATAAGTTGAATCCATTAAAATTAAAAAGGAGGGAAACAATGTTTCCCTTTTTAATTGGTTTATTTTTAAACTGTTTTTATCGTTATTATTTGCTGACGGTAAAAAATTATAAATATACAAGGGGCAAAGTAATCTGTTTGAATCCACTTTGTTTTAATTGCTGGGCAAAAAGTTCTATTTGTTGTTTACTGGCAGACTGCCATGTTTTAGCAATGCCATGTACGCCATGGTTATGAAATGCATTAATTCTTATTCGAATATTGGGATCTAAATCAATTAAGAATTTGGCAATATTTTCAGCGTTATTTTGTAGATCGGTTTGTTTAGGAATAATTAAAAATCTTACTTCATATAATTTATTAACTTTCGCAAGATATTTAATCGTATCTTTTACTCGTAGATTGTCTCGTCCTGTTAGCTGTTTATGTACATCATTATCCCAAGCTTTAAGATCAATCATTGCGCCGTCCATCACGTTTTCTAATTTTTGCCATCCTGTTTGGTGTAAGTAACCATTGCTATCAATAAAGCAAGTAAGGTGATTTAAATCGTTGGCTTGTTTTATTGCTCTAAATAGTTTCTCAATAAAAGGCAGTTGTATAGTCGCTTCTCCCCCACTGAGGGTTATACCATTTAAAAATGGCAGATATTTTCGGATAATTTTTAATATATCTTCAACACTGTATTTATAAGTCATTGGTGTTGAATTATGAACGCAAATATTAATACAAGTATCGCATTGTTGGCAAACCGAAATTTGCCATACAACTCTATGATTTTTAAATCTTAATGCTTTATGTGGACAAGCATTAACACAGTCGCCACAATCTTTACATAATGATATTGTGTAAGGATTGTGGCAGTTTAAGCAACGAAAATTACATCCTTGTAAAAATATTACTAGCCGATTGCCAGGCCCATCAACACAAGAAAAGGGTAAAATCTTATTAACGATTGCCCATGATTTGTTCATGACTGATTACTCTTGGCTTTCTACATAAATAGCTATTGACATCATCAGCAGCTTCTGCTCCTAAGAACGTGGTATTGATTCGTGAACCTTCTTTGTTATACTTTTTGATATCGGATAATCTCACCATATAACCTGTTACTCGAACAAGATCATTGCCACTGATATTGGCAGTAAATTCACGGAAACCAAATTTGAAAGCTGCTTTACAAATTTGTAGTAATGCAGATGGATTATTTTTGATGGTTTCTTCGATAGTTAAAATATCACTAATGCCAGATGTGTAATAATGATGATGTTTAAACAATGCCATAATATGGGTAACAGGATCGGGCTCATGACCATAAGGAATTCGTAGACCAGGGGTTGTATCTTTATCTATACTAATTCCTGATTGGGCGTGTAACATGGCTTTTCCTTTCCAAGCATTTTTTATTGTGTGACTATCAATAAATTTGGCAATTAGTTGGGTAATGTTTAATGCCCGTTCATTTGCTTGTTCGTCAAAACCATAACGTCCTGCTAAATTTGCGTTTTCTTGCAAAATATTGACCGCTTCAGCCATGCCAAAGATACCAAACATTGGTGCAAATCGGTTAGGATCAATTAATTCTTCTTGGACTAAAAAACTGCCATCAAAAAAGTTGGATTGTTCATAAAGAAAAGCAGATCTTGCTTTAATAAGATTTAACTGTAATTGGCAATAATAGGGGAGGGTATTTGTCAAAAAGTCTTCACTATTTTTACTGCGCAATGCAACTTCTTTTAAGTTGATTCGTGAAAGAGTGCTTCCTCCGCCTGCAACTGGTAGTGAATTATAACAACTTACTACACCATATCCTTTGTCATCAAAATCTTTTTGGATCATATTATTGTTGGCAATATGAGGTTTGCTTGTTTCACAAATATTTTCTATTGCTACTAATAATAGTGATTCAGGGGTAATATTTTCATCATAGATAAAGGTTAAATTAGGTGCAACTTGTTTGAGTTCTCTATCTATACGTAAGATTACACGACAGAGAATATTATCGGTTGGTCCAATATTGGCATGCATAAATGCGTCAGGTAAATTACGATCTAGCATTATCCAAAAATGTTTTAATCGCTCGTAAATTTCATCTTCTGTAAGATGGCCAACGTAAGGAAGTAAGATTTGATCTAAACAGCCTAAGTAAACAGGCATACCAGTTACTGAAGGAACATGATGATAAATGATGGTAAGCATATTTAATGCATCATCAAAAGTATTAGCAGGTTCAAGTTCAAGCCACTTTGAGCCTTGTTTTAAGAATTTAGTATAATCGGGGAGCACATAACGCGGTTTATACGGTGCGTGACCTTCATACATATCACAAATAACACGTTCATTTAAGGCTTTTTGGGTTTCACTATCTAGCTCTAAATAAGGCAAGTTATTTTCCGCAGCAAGTGCAAGCAAATTAGATTTTTGTTTTGGTGATAGGTTGGGATCTGTCACAATGTTATAACAATTTTGTTGAAATTCGGTCAAGCTCATAATTACCTCAATACTTATTTCTCAATAATAAATTGTGCTGGTTCATAATCAGATGCGTTAATTGGAGAATGTTCCTCAAAATATTGTTTTACGACATCAGCATCTCGATAACCAGTATCCACATAAGTTGGTGAAGTATTGGTTATTGGATAACCATCACCACCTGTAGCTAAAAAATCAAGTGTAGCAATGCGATATGATTTTTGTAAATCAATGGGTTCATTTTTAATTTTTACATCTTTAATGTTATCGCCAAATCGTGTTAGGCTGATATTTTTCAGGTGTGCATATCCGCCCGAACTTTGTTTTTTATTAAGTGCTATTTTTAGGTAATCGATTAATTCGCTACCCGTCAATTCAAAATAAACAACATTATTACCAAAAGGCTCAACTTTTAGGATATCGCGATAAGTAATATTGCCTTCAATTAATGAATCGCGAATCATGCCACCAGACATAATGCCAATGTCCGCATTGGTTTTTTCGACAAAAGCACTGAGTAACAACTGTCCCATATTACTTTGTTGATATCTTACAACGCCGCGATCACCTTCAAGACGACCGATTAATTCACCACTTTTAACCAGTAATTGTTGTTTACCTCGCTCTTGATAAGGTTTTAAATTTTCGAGTAATGTTTTATCTTGTAAGATCTCTTTAGTGTAATATTCAAGGCGTTTGGTTCCGTCACCATTATCTATTTCTTTTTTTAGATTGATTGGAATTAATTGGTAATTTTGCAAAGTTATTTTGCCATTTAAAAAGACAAAATCAGCACGCCCAACATATTTACCCCATTCGTGGGCTTGTACAATCCATGTGCCATTTTGTTTATCGGGTGCGCATGGGGTACCCGGTACATATTCGGTAATGCGTTTATTTGGGCTTGCCATACAAACGGGATTTTGCGAATGACCGCCGACAATCATATCTAATTCGCCACTTTGCAAACCTCGTGCTAATTCAACATCACCTGGCGCCATCGAGCCATGTTCACCATTTTCGTAATGACCCATATGTGTAACGGCAATAATCATATCTGGATGTTCTGTCTTTTTTATTTGGGCAATAACTTTTTGTGCTTCGGGTAATGTTTTTCGAAATTCAACGCCATCAGTATTTTTGGGAGAGGCTAAAAAAATGGTATCATCTGTGGTTAATCCAAATACCGCTACTTTAATGCCATTTAAATCAAACATTTTGTAAGCATCAAAAACACGATTATCCGTACCTTTAAAGTAAGTATTGGCAGATAAAAATGGAAATCGAGCCCATTTTTGTTGCTCACGAATAACGGTTAAAGGATGATCAAATTCATGATTACCGACAGCCATCGCATCATACCCAACTTCATTCATACCCAAAAAATCAGGTTTAGCTTGAAGTACATCTGATTCAGGAACACCCGTATTAATATCACCACCAGACAAAAGCAACAATTTTCCACCTTTAGTGGTTACTTCCTTTCTTATTTCATCAACAACTGTTTTTTGTGCAGCAAGACCATATTCTCCAATATCATTTTGCCAAAAACGACCGTGGTGGTCGTTAGTGTGTAAAATAGTAAATTGGTAAGGCTTGTTTATTTCCCAACTCGGTGTTGTTGATTGTATCGTTGAAGCTGCTATAGTGTTAATTGAAAACAATCCCAACACAACAAGCAGTGATATTTTTTTATTCAAATTTGAATGATACATGGTGCTTCCTAAATCCTTATTGATAATGATTACTCCGTAATCACTTTATAAATCAATTGCGGTTCATGTGCACAATCACTAATAATAATATTGTCATACAATTTTTGCTTGATCGCATCAAGCTTATCTGTACTAGCGTGAATGGTTAACAACGCTTCGCCTTCGGCAACTTGATCGCCTACTTTTTTATGTAACACGATTCCAACCGCGGGATCAATAATATCCTCTTTGGTTGCGCGCCCAGCACCTAGTTGCATTGCCGCAATACCAATTTGATCTGCAATAATTTTTGATACATAACCTGATTTAAGAGCCGGTAGAGCAATTTGATAAGGTGCACTAGCCAGTTTTTCAGGATGATCAACAATTGAACTATCACCACCTTGTGCTTCAATTAAGGTTTTGAATTTCTCGATAGCTTTGCCATTTTTAATGACTTCTTGAAGTTTTGCTCTAGCTTCTTCCAATGTTTTGGCTTTATTGGCAAGCACAACCATTTGGCTACCTAATGTTAAAACTAATTCAGTTAAATCAGCAGGACCATGACCCTTTAAAGTATCAATGGCTTCTTTTATTTCAAGCGCATTACCAATTGCAAAACCAAGTGGTTGTGACATATCTGAAATGATTGCCATAGTTCTGCGGCCAATTTGGTTACCGATATTCACCATTTCATGAGCTAATTTTTCGGAGTCCGCCATATCTTTCATTAGCGCGCCATCGCCAGTTTTGACATCTAGCACAATGGCATCAGCGCCAGCGGCTAATTTTTTGCTCATAATTGAGCTTGCAATAAGTGGAATAGAATTAACTGTTCCTGTTACATCCCGTAACGAGTATAGCTTTTTATCTGCTGGTGTTAAATTGCCGGATTGGCCAATCACGGCAAGACCGCTATGATTAACTTGATTAATAAAATCTTGTGTACTTAATTCAATTTTAAATCCTGGAATAGACTCAAATTTATCAGTGGTGCCACCTGTGTGCCCAAGTCCACGTCCTGACATTTTAGCCACTGGTACACCTAACGCTGCAACTAAAGGCGCAAGAACTAAGGTTGTTGTATCGCCCACACCACCAGTTGAATGCTTATCAACTTTAATACCTTTGATTGATGATAGATCAACAGTATCGCCCGAATACATCATAGCGCTGGTCAAATCAGCACACTCTTTAGACGTCATACCTTGATAATAAATTGCCATTAATAAAGCGCTAACTTGATAATCAGGAATTTTGCCATTAGTGTAGTTTGTAATAAAAAATTGTATTTCTTCAGTTGATAACGCTTTTCCATCGCGTTTTTTTTCAATAATATCAACAAATCTCATATTGATGCTCTCTTATCTTATATAATAGGGCGAATATTTAATTGTTAAATTCTCCCTAAGTGTAATGACTTAGTAAATAAAATTGTTTAGAGTAAATTAGTCCAAATCACTTGGTGAGAATGACCAAGGTAATAATTCCCCCACCGTTGTTTCTTGGATTTTTCCCTGCATATTAGTTAAAATCACGGGCATATCTTTAGCACAAAACTCGCTAATAACTTGACGACAAGCACCACAAGGCGAGATAGGTCCCTCGGTATCACCAATGACCACCAGTTTTTTAAATTTTGTTTTACCATCAGATACCGCTTTAAAAATTGCTGTTCGCTCGGCACAATTAGCCAGTCCATAAGATGCGTTTTCAATATTACAGCCTAAAATCGCTTCGTCATTTTCAGTAATGAGCACGGCACCAACCTTAAATTTAGAATAAGGTACATAAGCTTTAGAACGGGCTGCTTTAGCAAGTTCAATCAGTTTGTCAATTTTCATATTTATAATCCTTGGGTCATAATAATACTAATTAAATTTTGGGTTGAGTGTTAACTGGTGACTGTAAATCTATACGATAAACGCCTAAACCAGATGCATCTGTGTCGATAAAGCGAATAGGATATAGCGAATATTTTTCAATATAGGATTTAGCTTTATCTGATGGTGATGATTCAAAGCGAATATCCAATTTCGTGTCGCTAGTAATTGGGGCAATTTGCCAATTATTATCAACGGTAACATCCACTATGCCATATTTTTGGGTGGTATTGGTGATATAAGCCGAAAGAAGCAATCTTAAATCGTCAGGTGAATTAAATTTAATATTTTTTTCGCCTGTACCTGGGAATATGCCACTATAAGCACGATAATTATTGGTGGCAATCAAGAATTCTTGATTAGCATCAATGGATTTTTGTTGATAAGTCAGATTACTAATTCTTTCTGATGTTGGATTAATTAATTGACAATTTGCATCATAGCGCGGTGGTTTAGTTACATCTATTTGATAATTCACGCCATCAATCGTATCAAAATTATAGGTTCTGAATTTTTCCCAATTAATTAAATATTGCGGTTGTGTTAAATTTTTGTCAATTTGATTATAGATTCCAGCTGAACATTCCAGCCACTCTTTAACATCTTTACCTGTTACTTTCACGACAGATAAAATGTTAGGATAAAGGTAGATATCTGCCGCATTTCTAAATGATAAATCGCCTTTTTTGACATCAACAAAAGCACTAGGATCGTTTTTTCTGCCACCTGCTTTAAATGGTGCAATGGCTGATAGAACGGGTAGACCATCGAGATCAGGATCGCCTTGAATAAACTGCTTAACGTAATTGATTTGTGCGTCGCTAATAATTTGTAAGGCAGAAGTATCTTCAACCAGTGCTAAATAGCTGTTAATATCAGTTGACACTTTCCCTATTGGCTTACCAACAAACTCACGCGTACCTTGGTGGTCTTGTTTTAGAATATTGACAATCTTTTTGTCGGCTTCTACTAGCGCTTTCTTATTTTTTACATCATAAATTGGTCTAGCTTCGGATTTACCCGAGACGACTTGCCAATTAGATTTATCGCCATCAAGCACTAAATCCACCAAGCCCAAATGGCTACCCCAATGTCCAGGCATCACAGCTGGAATATGATTAATATTGCCAGTTTTGATATCGGTATTTGGTAGTGAATGAAACTCATCACTAGGGAATACGCCGTGAGAGTGACCAAACATAATTGCATTAATACCTTCTACTTGGCTCAAGTAGTAAACCGAATTTTCAGCTAACGCTTTATAAGGTTCAGTTGACACACCAGAGTGAGGAATCGCAATAATGACATTGGCGCCTTGTTTTTTCATTTCAGGCACTAATAATTTGGCCGTTTCAGTTATATCTTTAACGATAACTTTGCCATCAAGATTAAGCTTGTCCCATTGCATAATTTGTGGTGGTACAAAACCAATATAGCCAATCTTAATGGTGTGTTTATCACCATTTCTATCAATGACAGGGGTATCTACAATAATATATTGTTTAAAAAACGGCTTATTGGTTTTAGCATCATAAACATTAGCGTTAACGTAAGGAAATTTAGCACCTGAAAGGCTTTTCTGCAGAAATTCCAGCCCAAAATTAAATTCGTGGTTACCAATATTACCAACAACATAATCAAGCGTATTGAGAGCTTTATAAACTGGATGAATATCGCCATCATTAAGGCCTTTATTCACGGCATAATCAGCCATTGGGCTACCTTGAATCAGATCGCCATTATCCACAAGAACACTATTTTTAACTTCACTTCTTGCTTGATGAATTAAATTGGCTGTTTTTACTAATCCAAATGTATCTATAGGTTGATCTTTAAAATAATCATAGTTCATCATATTACCGTGTAAATCGGTGGTTTCTATAATTCTTAAATCAACCGTTGCAGCATTAACAATACCGGAAATAAATAGGGGTAAAAAGGTCAGGATGCGTTTATTTTTTTTCATGCGAATCTCCTATTATTCTGATAACTAAATTAGTTAACGGGCATGGCTAGCAACTGTTTCTGATATTCTAAAAATCGTTCAATGATTGCTGGGTGATATTTCTTATCATTAATGCATTTTTTCATCACCTGCTTATCATCAGAGGTAAAACATGAAAAAACATGCTCTATCAAACGACTTTTAACCAATTCTTCGGCAAATGCGGCTTGAATGCCACACAGCGTTATGTCGAGCAATTCTAATCGTGAAAATGCAAATATGGATTGGGCAATGTTATATTCTTTTTCAATATCGGTGCCAAAAATTCCTGCATCATCCGTATTGAGAGTAATGCGAACGCCTTGGTCATAAAGCCGTCTTATTGGGTGCAGATAGATATCGCCGTGTAGTTCATTAACCAAAATACGATTACTGGTGAGTGCAACTTCTAGGGTGATGTTGTTCTTAATCAGTTCATTAATTAGATTTTGATCATCAATGGCTTTAATGCCATGCCCAATTCTTGTTGCGCCATGTTTTAATGCTTGAATGATGCTTTCTGCTGGCTCAATTTCGCCTGCATGATAAGATTTTTGTAAGCCTAATTTAGATGCTAATTGATGTGAATCTTGAAAATCATCGAAATGACCTGCTCTTTCATTGCCTGCAATGTTGAATCCAGTAATAAAATGGTGAGGATTATTTTCAATAAATTTTAATGTTTCATGGACAATTTTAGCACCAAGATGTCGAACGCCGATAACATGATACCTAACGGTAATATTATGATTTTTTTGGACGTCAATAATGGCTTTATCCATTTGTGTTAAGGTTTGTTGGAATCGTTCTTTATCCCAAGTCATCTTGCCATCAAATTCGGTTGCACAGATATGGTAAGGAGAGATAAAAAGTTCACAGTAGATTAGTCCCTGTTTGGCATTTCTACTCAAAAAATCAAATGTAATTAAATAATAATCTTCCGGATTTTTTAAAAAATGAGAAACGGCATCATAAGTTTGAATAAATTCTATGAAATTTGTTTCATCATATCGATAACGTCCATTTTGATACTCTTGCTCATCATATTCTCCCTTTTTATAACATAAAGAACTAGGAAAGGGGATTTGATTTTTATCAGCTAACTTTTGAGCCATAATAGGAGTAATGCTTCCTTCAATGTGCTCATGTAATATGACTTTGGGTATTATTTGATCGTTCATTAGGTATTTAATCTATTTAAAATGAGCTAAATGGTTTTAGTAATAATGACATTAAAACACTTATTAAAACTAAAAATAGCATATTTATTGTTGCTAATTATAAGATTGGCTATTTTACCTTGATAAAACATCTTTCCGCCATAACTTTTGCATTACTTATTTATATTTTTGTTCGGTAAATCATATTTTTACGCTAATTTTGTGCTAGCAAAAGGCAACAACTAATATTGCTGCCTGCATATTGATTAAGTGGTGGGAATGAACAACCACTTAATGAATTATTAATTGATGGTCGTGGTTGATTGTGAATTAGGATTCTCGTTTTTAAAAATCAACATAAACACAATAGCTAAAACCAAAGCATAACTTGCAAAAACAAGCCAGACCGTTTGCCAATCAATGCCACTTGTAGTTGTGTAATGATCGACTACAAAGCCACTAATTACCGAACCTAAATAAGCACCAAGTCCATTAGTCATGGTCATAAATAATCCTTGAGCACTATTACGAATAGTTGGTGATACCGATTTTTCAACATACATTGAACCTGATATATTGTAAAAGTCGAAGGCACAACCATAAACGATCATTGAAAGAAGTAATAGTACAAAGCCGACAGGTGATGGGTCACCATAAGCAAATAAACCAAAACGTGCCACCCAAGCAAACATACTAATTAACATAACATATTTGATACCTAAACGTTTCATAAAGAAAGGTACAAATAAAATAAAGACCACTTCTGAAATTTGAGAAATCGACAACAATACAGAAGGGTATTTAACTACTAAACTATTAGCATATTCTGGGAATTTTTCAAAATCATGCAAAAATGGGTTACCAAAAGTATTGGTGATTTGTAAAATGCCACCTAATAAAACCGCAAATAAAAAGAAGATAGCCATTCTAGGTTGTTTGAATAAAACAAAAGCATCTAATCCTAATGAACTAATGATGCTTTTTTCTTCAGTAGTGTTTTTGGCAGTTGGAATCAGTGGTAATGAGAGAGAATAGAGGCTAAGTAACAAAGAAGATGCAGCAGCTATATAAAGTTGCATGCTACTAAGTTCTAACTGTAAAAAGCTCACAAGCCACATAGCAACAATAAAGCCGATGGTGCCAAATATTCTGATACAAGGGAACTGAGTAATAACATCAAGTCCTTGTGATTCTAAGCAGGAATAAGAGATTGAATTTGAAATTGCGATAGTAGGCATGAAAGCTAAGCAATGAATAAGTATTACAATCATCATCAAGAAAGGTGATGTTACAGAAGCAGCTATAAACAGTGTTATAGCACCTATCAAATGACAAAGTACATATAGACGATTAGCGGGGATCCATCTGTCAGCAACAATACCAAGCAAACTAGGCATGAACAACGAAGCGATGCCCATTGTGCCATATACTGATCCTACTTCAATGCCAGTAAAATCTAATTTACGCATCATGTAAGAACCCAAGGTAATTAACCAGCTTCCCCAGATAAAAAATTGTAAGAAAAATATAACTTTAAGCTGATACTTAATATTCATTTATGATTCCTTATTAATGAGATCTTGGTATAATCTATTATCTAAACACGAATATAATCATTATTTGATAAATAAAAATAAAAAATGGCAGATTACCTGCCATTTTTTTAGTTTTGATTTAATAAAACAGATTCTAGTGCAACTGTGATCATTTCTTTAAAGCCCAGCTGTCTTTGCTCTGCCGACATCGCCTCGCCTTTTCGAATATGATCCGAAACCGTACAAATGGTTAATGCCTTGGCTCCATATTCGGCAGCAACCCCATAAATGCCTGCAGCCTCCATTTCTACACCTAAAATATTATATTTTTCCATAACATCAAACATATCAGGCTCAACACTATAAAAAAGATCAGCAGAAAAGAGATTACCCACTTTCACATTTACACCTAACTTTTTAGCAGCATTAACAGCATTACAGGTTAAATCAAAATCAGCGATAGCGGCAAAATCATGATCTTTAAATCGTAATCGATTGACTTTTGAATCGGTACAAGCACCTAATCCAACAATCACATCGCCCACGTTAACATTAGGGCTAATTGCACCACACGAACCAATACGGATAATGTTTTCAACTCCGTAAAATTTAATCAATTCGGTTGCATAAATAGAACAAGATGGAATGCCCATTCCATGCCCCATAATAGAAACTTTTTGACCTTTGTAATAACCCGTAAAACCTAACATGGCTCTTACATTGGTAACTTCTTGTGCGTTTTCTAAAAAGGTTTCTGCAATAAACTTTGCTCGTAGCGGATCGCCAGGCATTAAAACGGTTTTTGCAAAAGCATTATCAATGGCATTAATATGCGGGGTAGACATCAACTTCTCCTGATATTTGTTTCTAAATCAATATTACTTAAACTTAAATTACTTATTTTTTTATAAACGATTTACCATAATCCATTGGTGATAAGTCAAAATAATCGGCAACACTTTGCCCAATATCGGCAAAGGTTTCACGATGACCTAAAGATCCAGTTGGTACACTATCTCCATAAACAATGACAGGTATATGTTCGCGAGTATGATCAGTGCCAGGCCAAGTTGGATCACAACCATGATCGGCACTAATAATAAGTAGATCGCCGGGATTCATAAGCTTTAACATTTCAGGTAGGCGACGATCAAAATATTCTAACGCAGCAGCATACCCCGAAACATCGCGACGATGTCCATAAGAAGAGTCAAAATCGACAAAATTAGTAAATACGATAGTGTTATCTTTTGCTTGTTTGATTTCTTCTAGTGATGCATCAAATAAAGCTTCAATACCGGTTGCTTTCACTTTTTTGGTAATTCCAACTTGGGCATATATATCGGCAATTTTACCGATGGACACCACTGTGCCTTGTTTTTCATCAACCAACTTTTTAATCATTGTTGGCGCTGGTGGTTCAACAGCAAGATCGTGACGATTACCAGTACGCACAAATTCGCCCGCTTTTTTACCAACAAATGGTCTAGCAATAACACGGCCAATATTGTAATTACCTTTATTTAGTTCATCACGTGCAATTTCACAAACTTCATAAAGTCTATCTAAACCAAATGTTTCTTCATGACAGGCAATTTGAAATACTGAATCAGCAGAAGTATAAAAAATAGGTTTGCCAGACGCCATATGTTCTTCACCAAGCTCATCAAGAATAATTGTGCCTGATGAGTGACAATTACCAAGATAACCGGGAAGCTTTGCGCGAGAAACAATCTTATCCAAAAGATCTTGAGGAAAGCTGTTAGTTGTATTAGTAAAATAGCCCCAGTCAAAAAGGACTGGTACACCTGCGATTTCCCAATGTCCTGAAGGCGTATCTTTACCTGATGAGATTTCACTGGCATACCCATATGAACCAATAATTTCGCCTTCTGTCATCATGCCTTTAGGATATGCTCCAGTTGACTCATAGGCGGCTTCTATTAAGCCTAATTTTCCTAGATTAGGTAATTTCAATGGTCCACTTCGACCTTGTTCCGCTTTACCTAATGCACAAAACTCAGCGATATGACCCAATGTATCTGCACCTTCATCCCCAAATTTTTTGGCATCTTCAGCGCCACCGATTCCAAAGGAATCTAGGATCATAATAAAAACTCTTTTCATAATTTCCTCTAACTCATAAGCAAAACTTAACTTGCGCACAATCAATAACTGCTAATCAAATAACAGTGGTTGTTTTTCGCGCTAGCAATAAGTAATTCAGACTATAATTTATAAAAAACATCGCTTGGTTAGTTATAATACACGATAACAAAAAACAAAAAAGATTTAAGCGTTACTTTAGTTGAATATTTGTATAAATAATGTGATGAATTTGATAATAGTCACACTTTTGTCGAAAAAAAGTAAATAGACTAATTTTATGAAGTGCACGATTAATAGTAAATTTAAAGAAAAATTAAAATTATTCGCGATTAAATAATTAATCAAATAAGCTTAACCAATGTGGTAATATAATCAGCAAATGCAATAGAGTCCAAACTATAAAAATAACAAATAAAATCGATTGACTTTTGGACATCTATTTTCACAAAAATAAAGGTAGTTATCAATGAAACAAAAAATTCCTAATACATTTGGTCTAACTGTTTTTGCACAAAAAGTTGTCACGATCACTACGGTCGAACAATTACAACGAGTTTGGCAAGATAACTCTCAAAATTTACCTATTATAATTATTGGTGAAGGCAGTAATACTCTTTTTACCTGTGACTTTGATGGTATTGTTATTGTTAATCGCCTAAAAGGTATTACCATAACCGAAACCGAACAAGCGTGGCATTTAAAAGTGGGGGCTGGCGAAATTTGGCATGATTTAGTATCAACAACTATTGCGCAAGATATATCAGGACTTGAAAACCTCGCATTAATTCCGGGGTGCGTTGGTTCTGCGCCCATCCAAAACATTGGTGCTTACGGTGTTGAGTTTCAAAACATTGCTGATTATGTAGAACTGCTTGAGCTTGCTACAGGTAAAATCATCACAGTCACCGATGGTCAATATGGATACCGTGAAAGCATCTTTAAAAAAGCATATTTGCAAGGTTATGCAGTTATCAATGTTGGTATCAAATTACCCAAACAGTGGCAATCAGTACTAACTTATGGTGAATTACGAAACTTTGATCCAAAAAATGTCACTCCAAAAATGGTCTTTGATAAAGTGTGCGAAATTCGCCGTAGTAAATTGCCCGATCCAAAAGTTCTTGGCAATGGAGGGAGCTTTTTTAAAAATCCCGTGGTCGATAAAATTGAGGCAGATAAGCTACTTGAAATTTATCCGAATATGCCAATATATCCACAAGCCAATCATCAAACAAAATTGGCCGCAGGTTGGCTTATCGATCAGTGTGGTCTAAAAGGCTATCAAATAGGCGGAGCTGCCGTGCATCAACAACAAGCGTTAGTGTTAGTCAACAAAAACCAAGCAACTGCACAAGATGTAGTTGAATTAGCTCGTTATATAAAAAAATGTGTATTACAAAAATTCTTGGTGAGTTTATCGCCAGAAATCCGATTTATCGGCAACTCGGGCGAAATTGATGCTGACAGTTATTTATAATTAACGCCAAATTATAACTGCCCGCAAATTATAACCCATAAATTATATGCGATAACATTATGAAACATTCGTATTCATTTCCTATTTTATTAACGAGTTTACTCTTTGTGACTATCTCGTTGTCAGCTCTCAATACGCAAGTACCATTGTGGCTAGTGCGTAATGAGTTTTCGCTTGGGCAAATTGGTCTTGTGGGATCAAGCTATTTTACTGGCAACTTGATTGGTACTATTTTTGCCAATTGGTTTATTAGTAAATTTAATGCTCGGCACACTTATACCTATAGTTGCATTATTTTTGCTATTGCAACTGTTGGCTTAAGTTTTTCAATGAATTTTTATAGTTGGATCATGTGGCGCTTTTTTATTGGCATTGCTTGCGCTGTCACTTGGGTGGTGATTGAAAGTTGCATATTACTCACAGGCCCAGTGCATACACGTGGAAAAATGCTTGCAGTTTACTTAACCACTTATTATTTAGGTACGGTTTTAGGGCAAGCATTGTTACAGTATTTTCCACAAGATGTCTTGTATTTTGGATTGGTTATTATGTTATTAATGGGGCTTGCGATTTTATTTATTTTGCGCACACATTATAAATTACCAAAAAGAAAAAAAAGCAGCTTTGACATTATGCCAATGATATTAAATAAACCCTCTCGGCTTGGGTTAATCGGTTGCGTTATTGCTGGTATGTTAATTGGGTCGTTATATTCACTGTTACCAGTTTATTATTCACACTTGGGTTATAGCGATACTCAAGTTGCTAATTGGATGATTTTACTTATTTTATCAGGGGTTGCAGCACAAATGCCTGCCAATTGGTGTGCCGACAAATTTGGACGGCAAGTTGTATTGCTAATTGAATCGCTGCTCATGTTGGTTGCATGTATCATGCTTATATTTAATTGGTTTGGTGCGTTGGCAATTATCTTATTAGGTGCAACAATTTACACCATTTATCCCATATCGATGGCTTGGGCTTGCTCATGTGTTAAAAAGCAAAATATTGTGGCTATGAACCAAGCAATGCTATTAACTAACACTTTAGGTAGCTTAGTTGCTCCTGCGGCGATAGCATTCATCATGGATAAAACGAGTAATACCTATTTATTTGTTAGTTTTGCTATAATTTCGTTATACTTCGTTATCTTATTAGTTAAAAAAAGAGGAACGGATGCGCAGCCACAAAAATCCACTTAAATTAATTGAAATATTGGCCGATGGACAGTTCCATTCAGGCGAAGAATTGGCAACCATTTTCGGCATAACACGTGCGGGTATTAATAAATATATCAAACAACTGCGTGAGTGGGGGATAGCATTAACGTCAGTGCAAGGTAAAGGCTATTGCTTGGCTTCTCCTCTTAATTTGCTTAATAAAGTCAAAATTGACCAGTATTACCAGTCGAATAGTCAGTGTGAAGTATTACCGATTATTGATTCAACCAACCAATATCTGCTTGATCGAATAGGGCAATTAACATCAGGTGATTGCTGTGTGGCTGAATTCCAATCAAAAGCGAGAGGAAGACGTGGGCGAAAATGGTTTTCACCTTTTGGTAGCAATTTATACTTCTCGATGTATTGGCGATTAGATCAAGGCGTGGCGGCGGCAATGGGGTTAAGTTTGGTGGTAGGGATAGTACTTGCCGATACCTTGCGCACATTATCAGGTCAAGAGATCAAAGTTAAATGGCCAAATGATCTTTATCTTCACGACCAAAAGTTAGCAGGTATTTTAGTTGAGCTCGCTGGTAAAACTGGTGACTGTGCCCATGTAGTGATTGGTGTTGGCGTCAATCTAACCATGTCAAACCCCGATACCAGCATAGTTAACCAAAAATGGGCTAATTTAGGTAATGTTGATCGTAATTTGCTTGTGGCTCAAGTCGCCAAAGTCTTAAGAAGTAAATTAATCGAATTTGAAAAACATGGTTTAGCACCATTTATTCATGATTGGAATAGACTAGATAACTTTGCCAATCGACCAGTAAAACTATTAATTGGTGATAATACCATTCGCGGCATTGCAAAAGGCATCAACGAGCAAGGTGCTTTATTGTTAGAACAAAACGGTCAAATTAATGCCCATATTGGTGGCGAAATATCATTAAGAATTGATGAATAATAAACTTAAAATTATTTAAAATAACTATTCCGCTTGTAACAAGCGGAATAGATTAAGTAAACATATTCTTAACTTTTATTTTTAAATTTCAAAACCCGAAGGGCATTAGCGGTAACAATCGCAGTCGTGCCTGAATCAGCCAACACTGCTAGCCACAGTCCAGTAAAACCAAACAAACTGGTAATCAAAAAGATCAACTTAATGCCTAATGCAATGGTAATATTTTGTTTAATATTACGACTCGCAAAGCGAGTTAAACGAATTAACTTAGGTAAACTGAGTAAGCTATTTTTAGTTAATGCGGCATCGGCAGCTTCTAGCGCAACATCTGTGCCACTTCCCATGGCAATACTCACAGTTGCGGCTTTCATGGCTGGTGAATCATTAATACCATCTCCCACCATAGCAATTGACGTTGTGTTGCGGATCTTTTCAATGGCAATCAACTTATCCGCAGGCAACAATTCAGCGCGGTAATCCATACCTAACTGATCGGCAATAGCTTTAGCCGCTCGCGCATTATCGCCTGTTAGCATCAAAGATTTAATACCCAGCAGATTAAGTTCATTCATTGTAGTCTTTGCATCTGACCGCAACATATCTTGCAGCGCAATAATGCCCATCAGTTGTTGATTTGTTACCGCAACCACCACGGTTTTACCTGCACTTTCAAGTTCCGCAATGATTTTAGCGTGTTCATCATTTAAAGGTGTTGAAACAGTTGCAACTTTGTTTGGAGAAACAATATAAAAAGTCTGATTATCAATCTCGCCTTGAATACCAATTCCCGCAATTGCTTTACGATTATCGGCCTGATTAATGACTAACTGATTTTGTAATGCGTAATCAACAATAGCTTTACCAATAGGATGATGCGAACCACTTTCAACCGAGGCAACCATTGCTAATAATTGTTCTTTGGAAATATCTTGAGGAATCACATCGGTTACTTGTGGTTTACCTTCAGTTAAGGTACCAGTCTTATCAAACGCAACCAGTTTAACCGAACCAATATGCTCTAATGCTGCTCCACCTTTAATTAACACCCCTTGCTTTGCCGCATTTGACAAGGCTGATGTTATCACCGCAGGGGTTGAAATCACAAGCGCACAAGGGCAACCAATTAATAACAACGTCAAGCCACGATAAAACCAAGTATACCAATCAGCATTAAGCAACAAAGGTGGCACAATAATCACCAATAATGCAAATAAAGCAATTGTAGGCGTATAGTAACGGCTAAATTTATCAATAAAACGTTCAATAGGCGCTTTGCGCTCCTCGGCATCTTCAATCATCTGTAAAATACGATCAACTGCATTTTGCCCGACTTCTGATACCACTTTAAGTTGAATTGTATTATCAACCACCAGCGAACCAGCCATAATTTTGTCGCCTGAAAGATAATTAACAGGAATGGACTCGCCAGTTAATGCGCTTTCATCAATATTGGCCTGCTCACTCATTAAAATGACATCAGCAGGCAAGCGTCCTCCAGATGAAATTTCAATAATATCCTCGGGTTTTAAACTATGACTGGCAACGGTTTTTCGTACACCGTCAATGATTATCACGGTCTCTTCTGGCATGAGCTGAGCAAGCGAGGAAATGCCTTTTTTTGCTTTACTTGTAGCAACACCTTCTAACATTTCACCAATCATAAATAAAAATATCACCATGGTGGCTTCTTCGGCAGCGCCAATAAATAAAGCACCAATAGCCGACACGCTCATTAACGACTCTATCGCAAATGGTGTACCACTGCGCGTTAAAACCAATGCTTCTTTCAAAATAGGAATGAGCCCAACAATTGCCGTCACCATAAAGGCATATTCGCCAACGGTTTGATTACATAACAAAAGGATATAACTCATAACAATTAAAGCGCCTAACACCGCTAAAGGGATTAATGCTTTATTATCAAAACGATGGGAATGCTCATGATGATGTGAATGTTCGGGGGATGATTCAAAAATGGGCTTATAGCCTAACTCGACGATTTTATCTTCGATCAATTTAATCGTTTTTTCATTCTTTTGTGGAACAAAAACAACTAATTTTTCGGTAGAAAAGATAATCTTGGTTTGGCAAATATTGAGTAATGTCTTTAAACTATTTTCAATTTTTTGCGCACAGTTTGCACAATCCATGCCTTTTATTTTCCATGTTAATTTAGTTTGATTGATTTGCCTGTCGGGGTCATCAGGGGGATCGCCAAACTCATTTTTGGGGTTAGTCTTATGGGTACTACCGCCACAACTCTGGGTTGATTCTTGATGACAATTTACAACATGAGAGAAATTTGCATGATTATGCGCCAGATTTTGATAATTATCATGACAACATTCATGGCGGTGATGTTTGTGGTACATTGATTTGTTATTATATAACATAACGTTACCTCTTTTTGGGGATGATTTTGATTGTACGCTAAAAAATAAAAAAGAAAATCATTTTATTTTTAATAATGAGGTAATGGGGGATGACAGATCTTTTGATCCTTTATTAATCTAATATATCTGCATAAAAAAATGTTTCTTCATAAGAAAAGATCATCTTATTGCTATTGGTAATTAAAAGAATACTTGATTCATCACTAGGATAAAAAAAATCACTCCATGCTTTAACAAAAATCTCCACGGGTACAATAGCACTCGCTTTTCGTCCCCAAAAGAAAAAAATCGATGAAATATTGGTTAATTTATTTTTAAAAAATAAAGAAGATTCTTGAGGAAAGTTAAAATCCAAATTGATTTTTTCTAGAATAGAATAACATGATGAATTGATGTTCATTAAATGTTCAAATGGCAACGTCATATCCCAAAAATGACTCGATTCTTCGGTATCAAGGAAAACAATCCTGTTTTTTTCATCAAAGGATAGCAAGCAATCTTGAGAATTAAATCTCCATGCAATAGGATATTTTTTTTCATCAATGGTGAATAAATTTTTATTCATAAAATATATACTATGCCGAACTATATTTTATCTAACTACTATTTTTTTATAAAATTTATACAGGAAATCTTTTATTCTTATAAGCGGACCATAAGTGTGTAATAGCCCAGTTAGTATATTCTCCTGCTATAAAGCTCTTGGCTATTATCTCAATATCGTCAGCGATTCGGGATGATATTTCAAAATCATTAATTGCTTTTAAAGATAGCATAAATGCTTTTTCTCGTAATGTGTTAATCAATTTGATTTCCTCATTATCAAAGCTTTTATTTTTTAATGCATTAAAGGTATTCATCCACTGATCATCAAATATATGTTCATCTCTTAGATCCAATTGATGATCTGCATCTAATAACTTTAAAAAATTGAAATTTGTTGGAACAGATAAATAATCATCAATTTCAGTAAGATATTTATTTTTCATTTTATGAATCCTTATCTTTTCTTAAAGAAAGTCATTATTCAATTGATAGTTTTAAAGTATATAGCATTATCAACTAAATTATAATCTTGATTCAGAGATTTAATATTCGCTTTCATGCATCTAAACTTGAATATGGTCTACAATAGGCATTAAAAATGTTTTTATCTAAAGCTATAAAATTATTTATTGAAATAATAATTTAGAATCTTGCTTTCCATACCTTTTAGCTGTTTTCAGTAGTAATATCTTACATTTCTTTCAAAAACATATCTGCATAAGAGCTTAAATCATCTTGATCGTTACCTAGTGGGTGTTTTTCCCCTAATTTAAGCAACCAATCACTAAAATTTTCTAAAAATGATTTATTATCATTATTGACTTCAAATATCGCTGAATCAGAATAAGATTCAACTAATATATCTAATACCTCCAAAAAACCTTGATCATTTTTTAATATCTCCTCAACTTTAAATGCTTGAAGATATTTCATTACATCTATTATCTGAGATAACGTTAAAATAGTTGGACCATTTCTTAGATTATTTAATATTTCTTGGATCATGACTATTTGCCTAAAAATTATCATCCTATTTTATTGATATTGTAGATGAGTTTTGTGTTTTTTTACTCTATTATTTTGCGGATAGTTACAGGTGCAATATAATTTGGGAATTAATATGATGAATATATTTGATTCATTAGAAAGTTTTTTAAATACTTTAACCTATAATGAAGAACAAGACTAAGATGAAACTATTGAATATAAAGATATTAAACCAAGAGCAAGTAACAAATTCTATGACTCTGAACAAGCAATAATACCGCTGACCTAAATGAGGTTGAAAAACTTTTAAAGATAACAATTTCTATGCAATAGTTTTAATGAATTTATTTCTAAATTAGTGTTTGAAGATGATTTATAGGGTTTATAAATCATAGCTATAAAACTGATTTTATCTTAGATGATATCTAGGTCTGTATTTAGACAGATTTACGCAACTAAAAAAGGAAATAGCAAATGGGGTTAAAACTTGAAGAATCAGAAAAACAATTATCTTTTGATGAGTTAAATGAATTTAGCAAATACTTTAACAAAAAGATTCCACTTTCGTTTTCTAATTTTTATATGGAATTTAATGGCGGTTACCCACCTGAAAATGGAAGACATAATTTCTTTTTATTAGGTGGCTTTAATTCGATAAAATATGGTGATGTAACTATAGAAAATATATACACTGACTTAGTGGATAGTTTCCCTAATTTAAAGAATATGATTCCTTTTGCTTATGATGAAGGTGGAAATTGCTTTGTACTTTCATTAAAAGATGAAAATTATGGAGAAATATATATATGGTTAATGGATGAAAAAGAATTAGTTTTGGTGTCTAAATCCTTTGATAACTTTATCACAAAATTATCACAAAGTTATTAACTATTGAATTTTTAGTTAATTGATTATATTTTATTTTCACCAGTTGGTAATGATTCAGCATAACTAAAATACAAATTCAATAATAACCAGATTAGACATAAATGGGATGTTTTCGTCGATTAATCACGCTATAACAAAAGAACGCAACGTACCTTTGGCTATTGTATTGATTGTGTTGGAAAATCATTGCCGCTAGAAGTCATTTTGGGGTTTTCAAACAAATACTATGAAGATCTTATTGAGATTAATGATACTTATTTAGATAGAACACCCGAAAATTATTTTGCCATAGCCAAGTTGAATTATATGATCAGTGAACCGCATCCAAATCTCTTAGAGGATAGAACAAAAATTTATGATGTTGGAATCCATTATATGGTGAAACAGGGGAAAATGACATAATGATACATGTCACAAATTTTAAGATAAAAGATTAATTATGAAATTTATTTATAAAGATGATAAAACAAAATCTATGCACTGGGCATTTTGTGAGAAAAATCATACTCCTTTTATAGAGTTAAGTATTATTAATCATAAATTCACTAATATCTTTTATGATATAAGCAATTATCATATCTCTTTAGAAGAAATTTCTGATGATATAAAAAAATTATATTTAGCTTACATCGAATTTTGTATGCTTTCCGATCCTATAATTGAAGATTCGTATAACCAATACTATTTTTTTAATTTAATCGTAAAAAGTGAGCATGCTAATTTTTTAGCAGAAAAATTATATGATTATCTTTTATTTAGATTAAGCAATTAAGTTAGAATATTTCCACTATTAATCAGGTTTAATTAAATAGTAGTCAAAACAGTTAGGGCAATATTTTTCTAGCCAATTTTTGGCTCTTGCACTAATAAAACAGCCTAGTATTTCAATTCCCATAAAAAAATCAGAATCATCAAGTTCGTTGCCAACAAAAGTAATATATTCCGAAGGGTTTTGCATATCGATAAGTTTATTTTTGTTTAAATGAATTTGGCTTTCTATACTAGACAAGTAATAATCTGGCATATCCTGATTTAATTTTACATCATTAATGCCATCAAAAATTAAATCCACTGGTTCATATAGATCATCTAAATAATCAGTTATATCTTTATTCACATCCCATTTTGTCCAATCAAGATTAATAATTTTCTTTTTTTCTATTTCATACAAAAATTTAATGCCTTTTAATGAGGAATTTTCGATTAGTTCCTTTATTTCTTTTGTAAAAATAAAGTTATTACTTGAAAAATAAGCTTTTGGAGTAAAAGGTCCGGTACGTTCGATAGCAATAGACTGCTTATTTTCATCCCAAGGTGTCAACCCTGTCCAAAGTATATCGCCCCAGTCGCCCCAAGGAGCGGTTTTATTTTCAATTAAGAATAGGAAGCGCTGATCTTTTGATTTCATGATTATGTACTTTTACATTGACACCCAAATAAACGTGTTATGACACTAGAAATGACAGCCTATATTCCATAGATCACTTAAGCTTTTTGTCAGACAATTAATTTATTTTTTCATCAATGCTTATAGCACCACAAAAACGGTTGCATAGTTATTACATACGCTGCTATATTTTTGTTAAAACATGGTCAAGCAAAAATCACTATCTATGAAACGATACTCTAGCCAGTTCCCAGATTTTTTACTGTATCCTTGTAATATAAAATTATTCTGTTCAAGCGATATTTTCTGAATATATTCAAAAAACTCTAATTCATGTTTGAATAACGTTTTCTGTTCAAAGCGATTATTCAAATGATTAACGATAAAAACATTTGCTTCAAAAAATGACCAATTAAAAATCGATAAACAAACATTAGTTATGCGTCGTTTTGTCTCTAATTGGTAAACTGATGCAAAATATATCTTAATTTCATGAGAAAATATTTTAGTAGCCAAGATATTGCAATCAGCTGTTTCTATATGTTGTATATTCATTTTTTAGCAGCTTAGTTTGTTTTAAACAATAGATTGCTTTAAATCAACAATATTATCGTAAATATCTAAAGCGCTTGTTACCTAATCATATAGAAGAACGTGATTGGTATAATATTACTTTATCTGGCGATAGCATTGAGTCAATTAAGAAGATTTGCTTTTTTAACTTATCTTAATTTACTCTCAGTGACGGTTTATTAAGCTTTATAGTTAACTCTTTGATACATTCATTCGCCATTTTTTTATATTGTATCGTATTTTCTTCAGAATAGTTTTCATCCACCATTTTTTCAAAATCTGCAAGTGTACCAAAAAAGTTCGTTGCTTGAATTGCAAATGCGCCATTAGCCCAACAAGCAAAAATAGTTTGTGAGTCATCTTCGCCAGTTTTACGATAAGCTATATTCTGTATTTGATCTATATCCAAATGTATGCCACGACCAACAGATAAGTTTTCGGGTAATGATGTGATTTTGGTTGACTGTATATTTAAATGCTCACCAACAAATAAATTTTTAGGCAATGCTTGAATTTCTGTATTCGCTAGACTTAAATACCCGCCTACAGATAAATGTTCTGGTAATGTTTGGATTTTTGTATTTCTTAAATTTAAATAACCACTAACAGAAAATTTTTCGGGTAGTTGTTTGATGTTTGTATTTCTTAAATCTAAATCACCACCGATTGTTAAGCCTTCAGGTAATGATTGAATATTTGTATAGGCTAAATCAAGATCGCCACCAACAAATAAGTTTTCAGATAATTTGTTGATCTGACTATTGATTAAATATAAATCCCCACCAACTGATAAATTTCTTGGTAGTATTTCAATTTCTGTATTTTCTAGATTTAAATTACCACCAACTGATAGGTTATCAGGTAATTCTTTGAGCTCTGAAAAGACAAGATCTAAATCGCCACCAATTGATAAATTTTCTGGTAATGATTGAATGTCTGTATTTCCTAGATATAAATCACCGCCAATAGATAGATTGTTAGGCAGTTCTTTGATATGTGTAAACGATAAATATAAACTACCACCTACAGATAAATTGTCGGGTAATAATTGAATTGCTGAATCTGTTAAATCTAAATCACCACTAACAGAAAAATTTTTAGGTAGTGCTGCAATTTTTGTATAAGCTAAAACCAAATCGCCGTTAATCAATAAATTATCGGGTAATACACAAATTCCTTTTTTTGTTAAATTTAAATTATTATTAACTATGATTTTATTATCGTTAATACAGTATTTTACGCCTTTTTTGTTTAATAACTCCAAAAACTTTTCCATTATATCTCGCATAAATAATAAAGGTTGTTATAATTTTATTCTTATTCTGATATTAATATAAAATTACATATAATTACTACATTCGTGTTCTAAATCAAGCAGTAAACTTTCAGCATCAACAACTGGGGTATTAGATAGACCTGGAACTGAGAAAATACCGACTTGAGTCCCTTTTGATGATAATTTAGGCAACAAATCATCCATTATATAATCAAGCGATAATGCTTTTGGTTTGTAATTCTCCCAACCATCTATAGCACAATTTGCAGCATATTCACGAGCTGGCCATAATATAAGAACTTCACTATTGTCACCATTTATGCCACTCAAGGCAAAACCATCATAATCCAAAACCCAAGCTTTTTCGTTATCAACAATTCTTTTTATAGAATAAATGTATCTCTCCTTGCTGCCTTTATTTGACATAGCTTCGATTTCTTTGGCTGATACTTTCATAATTAGTCCTCGTATTTTTTGCTTACGTTTGGTAAGCATAGGTAATAATAATTATCATGTCAATGTTGAAAATTTGTATAAATTAGAGTATTGAAATACAGTATATTGATATCCATGTTTTTTTATAACCTGTTAAATTTTAAAATAAAATGAAAGAATAATTTGAAATGACTGTCCACTAAAATGAGGACAGTTCACATTATTTGGTAGTATTCGGCATTGTAATCATTTTGCCGATCTTATTGGGGTAATCAAGGAAGGTTGTTTTTTTACCTTATCTTAATTTACTATCGATGACGGTTTGTTAAGCTTTGTAGTCAGCTCTTTGATACATTCATTCGCCATTTTTTTGTATTGTATCGCATTTTCTTCAGAATAGTTTTCATCCACCATTTTTTCAAAATCTGCAAGTGTACCAAAAAAGTTCGTTGCTTGAATTGCAAATGCTCCATTAGCCCAACAAGCAAAAATAGTTTGCGACTTATCTTCATCAGTTTTACGATAAGCTATATTCTGTATTTGATCTATATCCAAATGTATGCCACGACCAACAGATAAGGTTTCGGGTAATTCTTGAATTTCTGTCGATTCGATGTTTAAGTGACCATCAACGGATAAGTATTCAGGTAACCTAGTCATTTTGGTAAATTTCAAATCTAAGTCACCTTTAATAGAAAAGTGTTCTGGTAATGCTTCTATTTCTGTAAATCCTAAGTATAAACTCCCACCAACTGATAAGTTTTCGGGTAGCATTTTGATGTTTGTCACTGTTAAATTGAGATCACCTTGGACAGATAGGTTTTCTGGCAGTGCTGTTATTTTTGTTTTTGCTAAATTTAGACTACCACTAATCGAAAAATTCTTAGGTAATGCTTTGATTTCCGTATTTGTTAAATATAAATAGCCACCAATAAGTATATTTTCAGGTAATTTTTTAATTTCTGTATTTGTTAAATCTAAATCACCACTAACAGAAAAATTTTTAGGCAGTGCTTCAATTTTTGTATGAGTTAAAATCAAATTCCCGTTAACAAACAAGTTTTCAGGTAATGCTTTAATTCCTTTATTTCTTAGATTTAAATTACCATCAACTGTGATCTTATTGTCTTCAATGAGGTACTTTATACCTTGTTTATTTAGTAATTCTAAAAATTTTTTCATAATTTCTCTTTAGTGATAAAAACTGTTTTAAATCGACTGCATTAATGCGGTTAACAACGGTAAATTTTACTACTACAGATTTTTGCTTAAAAATGGAAAGATCTTTTTTTGACCTTCCCATTTCGGATTAATCCGAAAAATCATCATTTTCAAGGTAATAAATAACAGCATCTAATAAATCTTTTTTTGTAGCATTAGGATGATGTTCAAGTTTATTATCGATAATGGCTTGAAATGTCGGATATTCTAACCATGGGTTATATTTATCAGGTGTATCATCCATTTCATCAAATTCATCTTCCGTCTCTGCAACGTAATAATTGGCATTTTTAATGCAATTGATCTCATTTATAAATTCAGGTTCCACAAAAAAGCGCCATGGTTCATCCAGATTTTTATAAATACGGAATAAATTTTCAATTCCTCTTATAGTTTTCATTCATAATCTCCAATTATTATTTACAATAAATTGTATCTGGCTATTTTCTGCAATTATCACAACTATCATTTTGATTTATTTAATTATTCCACTCTAAATTGACTTGCTCATCATAGCATGGTGGAATTTCTTTATCTAGAACAGGTAAATATTCGCCGTTTATTATATTATATGCATGTTTTCTATAAGGATACTTAGATATTATATTTTTAATATCATCATACAAATTTTCTTTTTTTAACCAGACGTTACCACATTCACCACACCCAAAAAATGGAGGGATATCTTCAATATAAGATACTATACCCGTACATGTTTCTTTAGGGCATCTTAACCCATTAACAACAGGGATTTTTTTATTGTCTAGGTTAGTTAACTGCATTGGATTAAAAGCATAACTCATAAAACAATAAGGGCACTGTATCATAATGAATTTCATGTTTTTTTCACGAGAAACTAAGATGAATCGGTCTTGCTCCTCTGATGCTATAAATGCTTTATTACAATTATCGCAGAATAAATTCATACCGACCTCTTTTAATTAACACCAAATAAGGGATTCATTCTTGTAGGATACTTGTGTAAATCTTTATTATTGACGAAATAATGGGTTTTTATGATGTACAACCATATTATCAGCCAATTTTCCTTCCAAATTATTACAAACGTTAATAACTATTTGTAGCTTACTTCACATTGACCAATCACATCAAAAATATGATCATAAGTACTTAAAACATAATGTTCATCTTGTTCCTTATCAAATACTTTATCGAAACAAGATTTTTGTACCAGCTGATATTTTGATTCATCAATCATCGTAATAGTTAAACTTTTTATATTTTTAAATTTAAAACAGATTAAAGCCTCGCCTTCTAATCCTCTGCTGGGTTGGCAATGTGGTAACCACAAAGAAGCTACTACCTTTAATTCCAGTGGAAACATATCAAATATGATGTCTTTTAATATTAAAGCGTCTCTTCCATATATTTCCCCATAGATTGTTTCAATTGCCTGATTGTTTACTTCTGGCATTTTATTTTTCTCCTATTTCGACTATTCCCAAGCTGTCGTCATGTAGTTTAATTATTATTTTTAATTGACCGATAAACCGAATGAAAACAACACTGCTAAAACTGATGCTTTTTTACCCTCAAAACCAAAAGCCGAGGAATTTATATCAACGGTATATAAAAGCTCATTTTTGTTTAATAACACAAAATGATAATCATGTAATATATCAATCAGTTCAGGCAATATTTGATAAATATCATCATTACAATCAATAACTTTATTTTCATAAAATAAAAAAGCATAGGCCGATACTAAAGATAAATATAAATACATTGATTTATTATGATAATTAAATTTTAGCGATATACATACGTCATAGTTTAAATCAGTATTATCTTCTACTTTAAATAAAGCATGGATATCATTTAGTAGACATTTATATTTTAGGGAGTTATAGGATTCCATCACGAAATGGAAATCTGGGTTGCTTAAATCGCCATATGCTTTTTGAAGTGCATATAAGATCTTTTCTCTTTGAATATGCATTAATATTAAAACTCCCATTTTATGGAATACTTATGTACTTCACTTTTGCAATCCACATGAATGCTGGTTTTAGTTTGCACGTTCCCATTAGGCTCAGTCTCAACCGAACTATTTTTACTCAAACCGCTATAAAGGATCACTTAATAAATTGTGCTAATTACTCATCACCACATATTCATAATTAGCATATTTTTTTAGGGTTATTTCATACCATCATATTCCCAATAAAAACTACTGGCTAATTTATCCAAGGCTTGTATTTCATCAGTGGGATTTATCAAAGCAAGCTGCTGATCTATTGTGCGTCTAACCTTATTCCAATCGTATTGGTATAGTAACAACATTTTATATAATTTAGGTTGTTGTATTCTGTTGTTATTTAAATTCATTATCCCTTCTGGAGTAGCAATAATAATTGAATAAATATCTGTTTCATCCTTTCCTGTAATACCAATATTCATTTCTAATAAGTAAAATACTGCATTGTCTTCTGGTTTCCATCGCCAAGGGTCATGTATATCTGGGGACCAGTAATGTTTCACTTCAAATTTTTGTTGCCTAATTTTCAATTTATTCATGATATATCGCTTGAGATTTTGCTAGTTATGGCAACCCGATAGAATTATTATTAAATCATATCGTCGTGTTGCCAGTTAGTTATTGTTTATGTTGATTGCTCAAAAGTCATATATGTATTTTTCTTTTCATCTAAAAATATATATAAATAGGATATATCATGGCTAATTTGGGTTATATCTAATTGACCTATAAAAATTAACGGTTTGTTATTTACGGTTGGCCAGTTTGGGGATTGAAGCCATTTAGGTCTATTTTTTAAGAATTTAAAATCTTTCTTAATTTCTAATTTTAACGCTCTTTCTAATTCAACTCCAACTTTATCCCGATGTTTATTCATGATTAAATTAAAGTATGGTTCAGTTAAATTTAACCAGCTTGGCTGAATTTTCATAAATAGATCATACTTTTTTTTATGTTCATTATTTAGCGAGAAGTTAATATTTCTTTTAGTAAGAAACTTTGAAAGTAAATCTTTACTATCGAGTTCACCTGATGGCAATAAAATATCAATTTCAATAAGATACAAAAATGCATTTTTATATCTGCTGGTATAGGGGGGAATTTGATGCTCTTCCGATAAAAGATCTTCAATATCCTTATTATAATAAAGTTCTTTTTGAAAATCCTGCGGAGAAAGTGTGCCTGCCAAATAGCTTTTTATAATATCGATAGAGTTCATTTTTTATTACCTTTTGGGTATCGCAACAGAACAAGGGCAACATTTCTTTTTTCATGTGACTCAATTTTAATTGATTAAATTTTGAGATCTTCTTTTGAAATGTTATCTCCATTTTTCCTTATATAATCAATAATAATCATATATTAATTGATGACGATAAACAAATCACACATTATTCCAATTCAAAAAATGACGCCCTTTAATGTATTGGATATCACCGCAGGCGGTAAGTCAGCCCGCTGATAAATTATAGTGCTTCCACTACAGAAGTGTATTTCAATTTGTTCTATATTATCTATATGGTTTACTGTATGCTCAGGCAATAGTTGGATAATATTAGCTGGTAATAAAGCATTAAAATTTGTTTTCATTATTCCATAAGTATCATGGATAGCGATACCACTAACTTCATGGTTATCTTCAGATAAATTAATGAGTTCATAGCCACTATGTTCTTTTTTATCAAGACCTATTTCTATATCAAAAAGTCCGATTTTAGCCGTGTACAAAATGGCTGATTTCATTGTTTCTATTTGGCAATGTCGAAAAAAAGCATCTTGCGCTAAAGCAGGCAGGCATTTTAAAAAGCCGCCATTGTTAATAATATCAATAAGATCAATATTTAATCTTTCCATATTTCACTTCTATCTTTTTTATTGTTCCAGTTTTTCATTTATCATAAGCATAAAATAAAAAGCGAAGTAGTGATCAAACTGTATTTTTGATAAATTAGGTAATTTATCATTGTTCACTTTAACTCAATGAAGACGCTCAGCCGAAAACTCGCTTTAACACTGTTAGCTATCGAAATGATTGCACAATCTTCAAAACAGGATATTGAGAATATTCTCTTTGCAAATTATCTTGATAAAGATGGTCAACCTTTAGCATATACAAATATGTATGATGATGCTATCCAACCGTTTTTATTAGGCTATTTTATTGATATTAAATTGAAAGGCTATTCTAATCAATATTTAAAACAATATGTTAGTGCTTTATATGGTAAACCTATTACCATTATAGGGGACGAAGATATTTTGCATGCATGCCCTTGTTGCCATTATTTAACCCTAACTCATCAAGGACAATACGATGTTTGTCCATTATGTTATTGGGAGGATGATGGTACACTCAGTACTGAATTAGAGCATTATAGTTCAGTTAATCACTCGACATTAAGCAAATATAAAGTAATGTTCGACAAAAAACAAAAGGCTACTTTGATGAATATTCCGTATAAATTAGCTAATAGAGATTTATAATACTTGCATCAAATCTAGATTTGATTATGTAATAAATTAACTACGCTTTTGGGGATTAACGTATCAAAGGGTGCTTAGATGACAAAAATATTGGCGTTATGGAATAAACAAACGTTACCTATAAAAGACGGGATTTACTTTTCTACTGGTGAATCAATATCCCTTTCAGCCCAGTTTTATCCCCAATTATTAATTAAAAAAGGGAAACCATTCAATCTTAATCTTTTTTTGGATAAAGATCCTGATAATATCACTAACATAGATATCATCCAAAAAATCACCCTAACAAATGGTAATAAATGCTTTTTAGGTGAAGGAAGCTATGGCTCGGAAGGTTTTATCGCCTATTTAACACCTAAGGAAGATTTAAAATGGGTGATCTATTTCGAAACATCAAACCCATTCATTAATGCAATTGAATTACCCAATCACTTTCTTAGGGTGGAATCAAGCGCCAATTTCAAAATAGTAATTGAATTAAATAACCCATTTAATCTTATTTTTAGTTAAATAAGTTTTGTTATATTCTTTTTTAGTCATATAGATAACACCGAAAGACCTCATGAAGCATTAAATAATATGCTATCTACTAAAACAGGCAGGGTATTTACCCAACAGTTCACTTTTTCGGTCATATTTTTGTAAAAAATATTCAGGATTCTATACCGTTTGGCGGTTAATTGAGACTTCGCCGTATTTATTGGTTAAAACCTATGATACTAACGTATCACCAAACATTCACAAAACCTGCTAGCCGACAAAAGAATGGGAAAGCTGAAAGACATGTCATTTAATGAAGATGTGAGGCTCATTTCTTCGGTCATATTTTTGTAAAAAATATTCAGGATTCTATGCCGTTTGGCGGTTAATTGAGACTTCGCCGTATCTATTGGTTAAACCTATGATAACTAACGTAACACCAAACATTCACAAAACCTGCCCGACCAAAGAATGGGAAAGCTGAAAGCGATAGGTACTTTAATGAAGATGTGAGTCTCAATTTTTCGGTTATATTTTTGTAAAAAATATTCAGGATTCTATACCGTTTGGTGATTAATTGAGACTTTGCAGCATCTATTGGTTAAGACCTATGATACTAACGAATCAATTAAACATTCACAAAAGATGCTAGCTAATAAATGAATGAAAAAGCAGAAAAATATGTTTACTTTCATGGAGATGTGGCATAATCAGCAAATAGTTAGTGATGTAAAAAATAGAAAACAAAACTTAAGCGATTTTTAGTAAAACGCCGTGTAAGTGTTAGCGGATTAGTTTAATCATGTGGTGTAAACAATCCAACGGTTTCCTATATTTAATTTGATGATTTTATAGTGTGTAAAAGTGGGTATTGTTGATGGAAAAAAACAAACAGCAGGTTGTAGATTTATTAATATCTCATAGTCAAATTTTGGTTAGATCAAGACCATACAGTGAAGAATTATCGCAATGGGGCAAACAAAATATCGAACAAGGTGCCGTTATTCATCACAATTATGTTATTTTTGATCCATTACCTGATGATGCTTTCGGTGCGAATGTCGTTTTAACCTTAGCAGATAGTTTTATAATGGATAATCAAACCCAACGTTGCATCGTTGTTCCTTTTTATACACATCCTGACAATGTTATTGAAGTTGCCTCGGCGACAGAAAAATTTACTGTTAACCTACAATTAGATGCACCATTATATTCACTATATTATGAAATTTGTGAAGGTGATGAAGTTTTTTATAAATTTACCTTTGTACCTGCACTTGTGCCGATTACAGCTCATTACATTATTGATGACCAATGGGGTGGTCAAAAAGGGAAAATGCTTCAATCAGGTAGAGTATAATGTTAACTTCAACAAGTTTAGCGCTAATCGGAACATACTTGCCAAAAATTTAACCGAGATTAATAAATGGAAAAGAACAATCGCCAAAATATAAACAGCTATATTATTGAAGACGAAGGCCTAGCAATAGATATTATGTTGGATAGTTTTAACCAACAATGTATCCCGATTATTTATCTAGAATCCTTTGAGTCTGATAATAAAATGCAAAATAATATCGATTTTATTAAATCTCACCAAGTCGAACTACATCACATCATCAATAATGAAATCACGGCTTATATTACTCAAGCTTATAAGCAAGATGGCGGTAAAGCATTATCGCAAATTTCACTCATTAAAATTTACTTATTACCAGAAAAGGATGAATATGGCTTTATGTTTGCCTGGTCTGGCGATAGTGAACATGGTATCGGCGTTAAATTAAAAAATCTCTCAATGATAAAAATAGGTTATGCTGAAACGGCCTTTTTATAAAAGTAGAGATTATATTCGCAATATTATAATGTTCCAAAATGATATAGGGGTATTAGAAACATGCTTATTAAAGAAAATCTTTATTCAATAAACGATATAATCAACTATATGAAAAATAGTCTTGAACGAGATGATGATTTTTGTGTATATGGCGTTGAAGACAAAGCGTTGGAAAATCAAGAAAGCTATTATATTGATGACTATCCTGAAGTCGATGATGATGGACAAGAAATTTACCCTCCTCTTGTACGGCAAAAGCATTTACATTATCTCTATTCAGGTCAACAATTTGCTGATGTTGTTGATGTTGTCTTAGATCAAAAGCCGTCAGCCACGATAGATGACTTTATTCAATCATTAAATTATTATGCAGAAAATGATAATTTTTTAGAGCTGTAACGCAACAAGCAACAGGAGATATTATCAATTATAGCTTCATCAATAATGAAAGAATAAAATATGTGTGAACTAAAACAGCTATGTAACGATCTACATTTACCACTCGGTGATAAATTCACTCAAGATTGGGCGTATGAACTGCCCGATCAGTATCGAACGCAAACATGGCTCGATAAATACCTCTATGCTTATGTTAATTCAACATATTCAAAGTTACAAAAGCACATACTCATGACTTTATTACTTGATGTGACCAATGATTTATTATCATCTGGAATTAGCGCGTCATCGCCAAAAATTAGCCAAGTATTAGCGCTTTTATTTCATAATCATGATGATTATATGGATCTCATTGATTATTGGTCGTTATCTGATGAGCCTATAGAAGACTGCTTTGCATTAACGCCTGAAATAAGAAAGTTAAAACGACGATTAAATAACAAATGATAAAGACTATTTACTCTAGTTACTTATTTTAAAACAATTTAAAACAAAACTATTTAGTTCCCAATTTTGTATCAGAGCAAACAACTGCGTTAAGATTCGTTTAAAATGATAATAGAAGAATAGCCGATTAATTTTTTGAACTGGATTATGCAGAAACATAAAATGATTAATGGATATAAGTTTGTTAATAATAAAATTTGATTAAAGTATAGGATGCTTTTACCTAGAAATATAAATCATTATGTTTGTTTATCGAGATGATTTACTGGTTTTAAATTTATTTAATGATCAATTTATGGTTATATACTGCATTTAGCAATCAAGATAATCAACTTTTCCCATTATTTTACCGTGCTTAGCTAAAGAGGTGTCAATGCAACGAACAACGAATATCTCTGATGACGAATTAGAATTGATACAAATGCGATGTAATAACGCAACTAAAGGACCTTGGGTGTCTTATGTTGAGGGTAGAAATCATACTAGTGGTGGTAATTTTATCATGACAGGCGGTAACAATAATCGAGGCGAAGACATCGAACTTATTGGCGCAACTATTGCCGATCAAGAATTTATTGCTCATGCACGACAGGATATACCAAGATTAATTAATGAAATTAGACGATTAAAGCAGTTAATTACAGATATTAAGTCATCGTAAATAGATCAATGAAAAATAATTACGTATTTAAAAATTTAGCCAACAAAGAATTTGTATTAGGAACTGATAAGCAAGATATATTTTTCAACATGTTAGACGTTGTGCGTAAGGGCAATTTAACTTTATTTACTCAGTCATTTTCAGACCTTGTTTATCTCCTTGAAAAGGATAGCTATTATATTGCACATCACTTAATTGTTTATAAGGGTAAAAAAGCTATATTTGCAGGGCAACTAGTCAGGGCATTTAAAGCACAATTGATCGATTTTATTCAGCACGCCATTAATCATGATGACCTCAGGCCGTTTTTGATATCTTCCATATTTATGCAAGATTGCAAACGGGCTTTTTATCTTACTGAAGAGGGATTTTATTTATATGATGTTAAATAGTACTCAACATAAATAGTACTAAAAAACCAATAAATACTCATTGTGATAACAAAACGTTAAGGTAATAATACCGCGTGTTTTTTTGTGTGTTATATCTATTCCCCATGTCATGGATAAATCAATGAATATAAAAAACTTTCTAGAAACAGGTAGTTATTTAGGCTTAAAAGTAGGGTTATCCGAACAAGCATTATATGCAATTTTACCCCCCAAAGTATTAGGTAAAAAACATTATTTTGATGAATCTAATAAAGACGAAGGTTTTAGCTATTTTTATCATGCAATAGAGATTATGATAATAGAAGCCAAAATATACTCATTAGGCGTTGATGTCGAGCGTAGCTCCCTTACATTTTTAAATGATTTTACTATCAATGCTAATAGTAGTTTTGAACTTATCTTAAAATATCTAGATATTGCAAATATAGCATGGCAATTTGAACAGCAGTATTGTTATCAGCGTGAAATAACCATAAAAACCCAAGGGAATGTTTTACTTGGATGTGTGTACGATAAAGGCGATTATCGATTATCAAAGTTCAAAGTATTTGAATAAAATAACAAAGACAACCAGTTAATAAATATTTAATCTATTAATATACAATCAAGAATATCATGCATCAAAAATTTTTAGATTTTCAGTATAGATTTTATATAGCAAAAATAGGATAAATGATGATTCAACTACCTGATTGGTATGACGATTTATTGCAATTTGAAAGTGAAGCAAAAGGTATCATTTTAAATTTTAGCGTCACCATAAATAACCGTCACTACACCTTCAATTTTTATGATCCTGTGCGATTTGTTCAAGATGCTAATCATGAAATAACTAATAACGGCTATTTTCAAGATAAAAATGCAGTGATTTTAGAAAAAGTGACCAAAAAGAATATTATTCAATATCTATCAAAATTTTAATTTATTTATATCAAATAGATAGGTAAATAAATTGGGTTATTTATTGGTAAAATTGCGCGCCTCACTATTGCTTAATTGTCAATTAGCTATCATATTGCAAATCTTATTGCCTTATTTTTTGGAAAACAGATTAATCATTACAACATCAATCATAATAAATTCAAATTATTACAGCTGTAAAATTTAAAGTCACATTAGCGTCGATTTAAACCATAATAAATGGTCAAAAAAATCGAAGAAAGCTTATTTTAGTTCGAATTTTAGTTCGAAATTTTGTTACGTGTATGTCGATTTTAAGTATATAATTGGCATAAACTCTCCTCTATTATTTATTGATATGGCTAATGTATCTTCGTTTCGCCAAAAACAAGGCACTATTTTTTTTGCTTTTCTAGTTACCACTTTTATTGTGGGTATTGCAGGCGCTTTACAATCTCCCACATTAAGTCGATTTTTAACCTTTGAAGTCAACGTTGATTCTCGTTTAGTAGGGCTTTTTTTCTCGATTAATGCTTTAGCGAGCATTGTGGGTAGCTTTTTATTGGCTAAATATTCTGACCAAAAAGGTGACAGGCGTTATATTGTCATTTTCTGCTGTTTAATGGGTATTGCTAACAGCGTCATCTTTGCCTTTTCACGTCACTATTTGGTGTTAATCACCCTTGGGGTGCTGTTTGCTGCGTTATCTTCTGCTGCTATGCCACAAATTTTTGCCTTAGCGCGCGAATATGCGGTAAAAACGGGGCGTAATGTTGTGGCCTTTAATTCACTCATTCGTGCTCAACTTTCGCTAGCTTGGGTGTTTGGTCCGCCAATTTCATTTGGTTTAGCCGTTAAATTTGGCTTTACGGTTATGTATTTAACTGCCATGAGCATGTTTATGATCGCGATGCTGTTTGTTGCCATTTTTTTACCTTCGGTTGCAAAAAATCCCACTTCACAACTAAATAGCGCAACAGAGCTACAAGCGGCAAATCAACCAATTTGGCAAAACAGAAATGTGCTTTGCTTATTGTTATCCACCGTATTTATGTGGACAGCAAACATGATGTATATCATTGATATGCCAATTTATGTGGATGTTGTATTGCATCTATCTGATTCATTACCAGGGGTGTTAATGGGGCTTGCTGCAGGTATTGAAATTCCCGTTATGATTATTGCTGGCTATTTAGTGCCTTATTTAGGCAAACGAAACCTATTTTTTATTGCGATTATCTGTGGCTTAATTTTTTATATTGGTATGATTTTTTGCACCGATAAAACCGCATTGTTAGCATTACAGCTATTTAACGCGCTATTCATTGGGATTGTGGCCAATATTGGCATTATCTATTTTCAGGACTTATTGCCAACTCAAATGGGCGTGGCTTCAACCTTATTTAATAATGGTGTTGTCTTTAGCATAATTATCGCTGGAATGCTACAAGGATTTGTCTCAAAAGCCTATGGGCATGAGGTCATCTATTGGATTGCGTTAGTTATGGTTGCAGTATCATTATTCTTTTGTGCATTGGTAAAAGATGCAAACAATAAAGTGGATTAAAGATAATTAATAGCAAATTTGTCTTCCTAATAGTAAGGAAGACAAATCGCCAAAAAATAATTAAAGATTAAATGTGTTTAATAGTTTTTCGTAAAAGGCATAATCTGTTCTTTCATAACTTAATGGTGTAATGGTAATAAAGTCGGCATTAACGGCATCAAGTTCTTTATTATCATCAATTACTCGCAAATTGCGTTTAGCTCTAAACCAAAAATAGTCATTGCCTTCGGGATCTTGGGTTGGCATCACCACAAAACGACTTACATCGCTATCGCCTTGTTTGGTTATTTTCAAATCTTTAACTTGATGTGCTGCACAGGCAGGAAAATTGACATTAAAGCAGATATTTTGCGGAGCCGATAACGAAAGTAATTTAGCGACAACTGATTGTGCATGGTGCTTAGCACAATCCCAATTAGTTGGCTGATTATCTTCACTGGTTACTTGACTTAAAGCAATCGCAGGAATGCCCAACGTCATTGCCATCATTGCCGCACCAACCGTGCCAGATAAGATTGTTTCAAAGCCTACATTCGAACCATTATTAATTCCCGATAGCACAAGATCAGGTAAATGATCCGCCATCAAATATTTTATCGCAAATAACGCACAATCGGCAGGTGTGCCATAAACGGCAAATTCGTGTTTACCACGCTGAGTAACTCTAAATGGCGATTTTAGGCTTACCGAACACGATACACCACTTTGATCTATCGCTGGCGCAACAAGCCAAACCTCGTGGGCTATTTGCTTTGCGATTTCTTGCAATAACTTAATGCCCGGTGCATCAAATCCGTCATCATTCACTAATAAAACGCGGTTAACTAACTTATTTAGCATATTCTTTCCTTATTGGGCAAATGTATTGCATTCATTAATTGCACCACTATCAAATCCTCGTTTAAACCAACTATAACGTTGTTTAGATGTGCCGTGCGTAAAACTATCGGGCACCACATATCCTTCGCTTTGTTGTTGCAAGCGATCATCGCCAATAGCTTTTGCTGTGTTTAAGGCTTGTTCAATGTCACCTGTATCGAGTCGATTTTGTTGCTGCATTGCATTGCCCCACATACCAGCAAAACAATCAGCTTGCAGTTCTAACTTAACGGATAATTGATTATTTGTTATTGTTGATTGATCCTGCTTTAAATGCTCAACTTGGCTAAATGTACCCAGCAAATTTTGTACATGATGACCAATTTCATGCGCAATCACATAGCCCTGAGCAAAATCACCACCACCGCCAAGTCGCTGTTTCATCTCTTGATAAAACGACATATCAAGATAAACGGTTTTATCAATACTGCAATAAAACGGCCCCATAAAGGTTTGCCCAGTGCCGCACGATGTTCTTGTTGTGCCTTTATAAAGTACTAATTTTGGGGGAACATAGGTTTTGCCTAAACGTTGAAATTCTTGATGCCAATAATCCTCAGTACTGGCTAAAATGATTGATGTAAATTTAGCAGCATCTTCATCATCAATTGAATATTGATTGGTACTTTGCTCAGTACTGCTAGTATCAATTAGATTTGAATTTAACAAGCCGGTTAAATCAACGCCATAATAGCCCGCTACTAACACGACAATAAATAAAACAACTTTACCTTTACCACCAATGGGGATTTTTGTTCCCATTTCACTTCCTGATTGTGAGCGGCGATCTTCGATGTTATCACTCTCTCTTTGGTCTCTCCAGCGCATAGGGATTACCTTATCAGTTTGGGTTTAATTATTTTAAAGGATAACAAATAAGGATTCTAGATTAAGTTGATATTCTTATCTAAATTTACATAAATTAGCCGAAATCAGTGAACCTAAATTAGGTGGCATGTTTGTTTTTCGAATCCGTTATTTTCTGACTATTTTTAGGTATATAATACGCTCAACAATCATTATATCTTCATTTTAATGTTAGGGTATTATTATGCCATATTTGTTACTTACATTAGCGGCTTGCTTTTGGGGCGGAAATTATGTTGTTGGGCGCGTTTTAGTTACACAAGCCGATCCTATGATAATATCCGAAGGTCGATGGGTTCTTACTGCACTGTTATTATTGTGTTTATACCATCAACAACTCGGCAGTGATCTGCCTAAAATTAAAAAATCGATTTGGCCAATATGTTTGCTTGCTATTTTTGGGCAAATTTTGTTCCCGCTAACACTTTATATTGGATTGCAATATACCTCATCGCTTAATGCCTCAATTTACCTTTCGGCAACACCATGCATGGTATTGGTTATGAATAAATTATTATTTAATGATACGATTTCAAAAAATAATATTTTAGGGGTTTTATTTAGTACTATCGGTGTGATTTATTTAATTTTACAAGGAAACCTAACCAATTTAACTGAACTTAGCAATATCAATAAAGGCGACCTGTGGGCAATGGCATCTGCACTAAGCTGGGCTTGTTATAGCGCATTTTTGCGGTTAAAAGATAAATCGATATCGGGTAATGCTTTTGTAACTATCAGTGCAGTGTTAGGTTCAGCAATGTTATTGCCCATTGCTTTAGTCTATTTTTATTGTTATCCAGTTTCTAACCTAGCACATTATACTACCCCTGACTTTTTGCTGGGTTTACTTTATATTGCTATTTTTGCATCTTGGCTATCTTATCTATTTTGGAATAAAGGCATAGTTGAAATTGGCGCAACAAGAGGGCAAATTTATACCCACATCATCCCCTTATCAGCCGGCATTTTCAGTATTGTGTTTTTACATACAGCAGTTGCCTATTTTCATCTTGTTTCGATAGTATTCATTGTGATTGGGATCTATTTTTGTTCAAAAAAATAAACTGCTAATTATGTTTACACAGCTACATGATTAGCAGTTTATTTGCTGCATTTTACAAAATAGGGTTATTTTGCTATAATTGGTGTTCAATATTCACGAAAAGGAATTGTTTTGTTGTGATTTGGTAAAAAACAAAATAGACAATAAAACATTAGTTTTTGCTTTTTTATTATCCTCTTTTTTTATCTTTGCTGTCTTTTGCTTCAATTTTAATTAGCTGATAAACACATTTTGATGTGTAATCCAAAAAGTATTGTTTTTTTATGTATTAAAAGGTAACCGTTTACCTTGTTGCATCATTCCTTTTTATTATTTTTAGGTAAACAGGCGGTATTTTATGAAAAAAACAAGAAAGTCCAAAAACAAACCATTAAACATCAACGATATTCTAATAATTGATGATAGCAAGTTAAAAAAAGCCATTACTGCAGCAGCATTAGGTAATGCAATGGAGTGGTTTGATTTTGGTGTGTATGGCTTTTTAGCTTATGTATTAGGGCAAGTCTTTTTCCCTGATGCCTCGCCAAGTGTTCAAATGGTGGCAGCGCTTGCCACATTTTCGGTTCCGTTTTTAGTTCGGCCGTTAGGGGGATTGGTTTTTGGTATTCTTGGCGATAAATTTGGACGACAAAAAGTATTATCAATCACCATTATCATAATGTCATTAAGCACTTTTTGTATCGGCTTAATTCCATCTTATGCATCAATTGGCATTGCTGCCCCTATATTATTACTGCTAGCTAAATTTGCGCAAGGTTTTTCAATTGGTGGCGAATATTCTGGCGCTGCTATATTTGTTGCCGAATACTCGCCAGATCGCAAACGTGGCTTTATGGGGAGTTGGTTAGATTTTGGTTCTATTGCTGGGTTTTTAGTTGGTGCTGGCTTAGTGGTATTATTATCAAGCATTCTTGGAAAAAATGCATTTCATGATTGGGGCTGGCGAATTCCATTCTTATTTGCTTTGCCACTTGGATTAATTGGGCTTTATTTACGTCATGCATTAGATGAAACACCAGCATTTCAGCAGCACACCGATTTAATGGATCAAAATGATCGTGATCATATTACCAATCAACCTAAAATGACATTTAAAGAGATCATAACCAAATATTGGCAGAGCCTATTGGTCTGTGTGGGACTCGTGATTGTCACTAATGTGACTTATTATATGTTGCTTACTTATATGCCTAGCTATTTATCTCACAACCTAAATTATCATACGGAACATGGGGTGCTAATTATTATTGCCATTATGATAGGCATGCTATTTGTGCAACCATTGATCGGTTTTATTAGCGATAAAATTGGTCGCCGACCATTTATTATTGGCGGTAGCTTAGGTTTATTAATTCTTTCTTATCCCTCTTTCATTATGATCAATAGTGACATTATTGGTCTTATTTTCTTAGGATTATTGATTTTAGCTGTATTACTTAACTGTTTTACTGGCGTTATGGCTTCCATTTTACCGGCTATCTTTCCAACTAGTATTCGTTATAGTGCATTGGCGATATCTTTTAATATCTCGGTATTAGTTGCTGGTGCGACACCTACCGTTATCGCTTGGCTGGTTGAAGAAAGTCATAATCTATATATGCCAGCATATTATCTAATGGTCGTGGCATTAATTGGTTTACTTACTGGCATAAAGATGAGAGAAACCGCAAATCAACCATTGCGTGGCGCAACGCCAGCGGCATCAGATCGTTCAGAAGCCAAAGAAATCTTATCGGATCACTTTGACACAATAGAGCACAAAGTCGAAGATATTGAACAGAAGATCGAAACCCTGCAGGCTCAGCGACAGAATTTAGTGGATCAGCATCCTAAGTTAGATTGATTTTTTATTTTTTTGGTTTTGTATATTTTGCTTTAAAAATATACAAAACTAAAATTTAATAAAATCAATACTCTACCTGAATAATTTTTAATAGTAAAATTAACCCATCATAAAAATAACCAAAACGCTGCCAATCCTTTTTTTTGTTAATAAATTAAAGTAAATAAAAACAATATATTAGTAAAGCGATACAAAAAAGGGTTTTTGAAAACAGAAATCCTATTTGCCTTTTGCTAAACAAGGTTTATAGTATATCGGTTTCTAGTTTACCGCCGCATAGGCGGTTTAGAAATGCACGGGATAACAAATTAAATTTACTAGTTAGTTTACCGCCGCATAGGCGGTTTAGAAATCATTGGTTATGCTATTCAGTGATTATTTCGCCCGGATAGGTTTTGTTATAGTGTTTAGTTAGCTTGTTGTCTTAGTTTATCTTCAATGGACTTTTTAACTTTAACCAGATGTTTAGATTCATAACTAATTGTTTTATAACGTTTACCTTTACTGGTTAGAGGCACAAACAGCTTCAATCGGGCTTTCTTTAGTACGTTATAAATAGTCGGACGACTAATCATAAAGCGTTTAGCCAAATCAGTGACAGTTATTTTTTCTTTATGATTTATGTGACAAATCTCTTGTCTTTGATAAAGTGTTAATTTTGTTTTTTATTTATATTCATTACAATGCCTTATCAAATTACTATAAACAACTAAGCAAATAAACTGGCTGATGAATTAGCAGATCGTCCATATTCTAGCGGTAAAAAAGAATCTAAATCTAAAGTTATGAGAAAAATTTCGTTTGAAATTGATGAAAGCTAATATGAAGAATTAGACGATATTGAAATAAAAAATAAACGAGCAAAGTTGCCTTTAAAAACAATATCTGATTTGCTAAGATTAGCAGTAAATGATTTCTTAACGAAACACAATAGATCTTAATTTAATATTAACCCACAATTATAAGGAATTTATATGAAAAAAATACTAGTAATGATTACTGCCATGTTTTTATTCGGATGTAATGAAAAGACCTATACTGTAGAAGACTTCAAAAATAATAAAGAACTACTAGATGAATACCGTAAAAAATGTGAGAACGGTGAAATTGATGGTGATAGCTTAAATTGTCAAAATTCTCACAAAGCGATAGTTTCAAAAAATAGAGTTGGTAATGCAAGTTGGAATTAATCAAGTTTTAGAAGCCACTCATGTGGTTTTTAGATTTCTATCTGTGATAAGTTTATAGTCTTAATTTGCTTCTTATTTATTATAAACTTATCACCTTGTATTATAATCTTATCTCCTTTTTCTGCTTTATTTTCATTTAAAAATCGATTAATCTGTTTCGACCAAATAGTCTTTTCATTGCCGTTGTTATCAACTAATTTTGCAAATGCTGATTGCTTATCGTTTATTGGAAATTGATAATTAGCCTGACCAAAATCATTAATAATAAATTCTTGAGCTTCCAATGGTTTAACTTTTTCTATAGCTCATTGCAAAAAACAAAAGCGTTTGAACGTTAACTGTGAAAAAACTATTTGCACATTAACTTACTATGATATTGTCGACGATATTCGGTTGGTGTTCGCTCTGTCTTTTTTTTGAAAATCCGACAAAAATAATTACTATCTTTAAAACCTGATGCAAGGGCAATTTCCTTTACATTCAGCTCATAATCTTTTAACAGCGATTTGGCATATTCCAAGCGAATATGATTAAGGTACTGGTTTAATCCTATTTTTCCCTCGCTTTGAAATAGATGTGATAAATAATTGGGTGAGATATAAAACATATTTGCCAAAAAGTCACGCGTTATATCTTCACGAAAGTGTATATCGATATATTGGCGAATAGCTTCATATAGGCTGGTTGTTTTGGATGAAGTTTTGATGTCAGTATTGAGCAAATCTAACGTATTGCTAAGTAAACTGTGAATAAGGTAGTGAGCGGTTTGATTGTGTTTGCATAGTGGGTTATGCCAAATGAGTTCGCTCAGTGCTTGAATGATAAATGTGCCAATCCGAGGCCCTCGTCTTGGCGTATTGACTTGATCTTGAGGAATTAACTGCAATCCATCCCAATGCAATAAGCTTATACCGATTTGTTGTTTATCAAATAAGATACTTAATAAGGTCGATGGTGTATGCCAAAGGGGCTTGTGCCAGCTGTGAGCGGAAATATATAAAAGATCATTAGTCGATAATATTTTTTCAATAATTTTTCCATTGTTATCCGCCCATTGCATTTGTTGAGTTCCTTCTAATATGATTTCAATTTGTGGAAAGTCGATGGGGTGGGTATGCAAAGGGGCGCAATTGCTGTTATTTACAAAATAGATACGATTGATTGTTTGCTGACGAATTACAAACTTGGTTAATGCGTTGTTGATGGATTTTGTCATAAGGATAAATTAAGAGGTGTAGGTTTATTTAGATTATATACAGTTAAAAAAAGATGAAAATTGTTATAAATCTTTTTTATTTAATAAGTTATTTTAAAGTTTTAATTGTGTGATCTAAGTCTCATTTTTTTATATAGCGTATAAAAATCCAGTAAATGGCAAATTCGTCTTCTAGGCGGTAGAGTTATTTTTTTCTACGATGTTTGTTATGCAAATGTTGTTATATGTTAACAAGTGATTGTTTATTCTGAATTAGGAGTTAACCATGGAATTATATTTAGATACCGCCGATATTGCCGATATCAAACGTTTAGCTAAAGTGTTACCTATTAGTGGGGTTACCACTAATCCAAGCATTGTAGCAAAATCGGGCAAGCCAATTTTTTCGTTATTAGATGAATTACAAGAGGTGTTAGGTTCAGATAAATTGCTGTTTGCCCAAGTGCTTTCAAGTAATGCCGACGAAATGATAAAAGAAGCTCATCAACTTAGAAAGACGGTGCCGTCGATTGTGACTAAAATCCCTGTTAATGCGCAAGGCTTGATTGCAATAAAAGCACTAGCCCAGCAAGGTATTCCTACGTTAGGCACGGCTGTTTATGGTGCAGGACAAGGCTTTTTGGCAGCATTAGCAGGAGCTAAATATATTGCACCTTATGTCAACCGCATCGATGCTCAAGGTGGAAATAGCAAAGATACCGTGCTTGAGTTGCAAAAATTGTTAGATTTGCATTGTCCACAGGCAATGGTATTAGCCGCCAGTTTTAGAACACCAAGGCAAGCGTTAGATTGTATGCTTGCAGGTTGCAAGTCTATTACGTTGCCGGTAGATGTGGCAGAACAGTTTATTTCTGATCCAGCTGTGGACGCAGCAATTACTAAGTTTAATCAAGATTGGTGTGGTGCTTTTGGTAAGTTAACGTTTTAGATTTATTTGACAATTAGTTTTTTGCCTGAGCTTGTTCTTCCACTATTAGGTCGAACAAGTGTATCTATTTTTTCAATTGTAAAAATAGCATAACTCTAACATTTTTTGTTGTATGATGATTTTAATTAACAATAAAAATAAGGGTGGACATGATGGATGAAAAAAAACAAAAAATCAAAATAAACAAAAAAGTCATTGTTAATGCGTTATTAACAGTATTGAATGTTGAAAAAATCTCACCGAGCTTTATTCGCATTGAGTTTGGTTGCAATAAACCAGTTAATATTGATCCATTATGGATTTGTCCGTATTTAAAATTGTTGTTCCCAGATCCTTTAACTGGCTTAATTGAGTTTCCACAACTTGATGAAAATAATAAAATCCTTGTTGACGATAAGTTGCGTCAGCTTGTTCGTAGCTATAGCGTGCGCGAGTTTGATCATGTTGCCAATCAATTTTTTGTTGATTTTGCCATTCATGACACTGGTTTAGCTTCGGTTTGGTCGCAAAAAGCTAAGGTTGGCGATCAAATTGGTTTGATTGGCGCTGCCGGTAAGTTGAAATTTACTGATGATTGTTTGGTGTTGATGGGCGATATTTCAGCAGTGCCTGCCATTTGTTATACACTTGAGCATCTGCCTAAAAAACAAAAGGTTTTTGCTTTTATGCAGGTTAATCATAAAAGTGATATGGTGTCATTACCAGTTAATAAAAGTGTTGAGGTTAACTGGTTGGTGCAAAATTCGGATAAACCTCATCAGTTAATTGATGCGGTGATCAGTGCCGATTTATCAGGGCAAGATAAGTTATTATTTTGGGGGGGAATGGAACGTTCATTGGCACAAGCTGTTCGTCATGCCGTTAAGGATAAGTTTACACATTTGCAGCCAGATGCTTTTCATATTACTAGCTATTGGCGAGAAGGTTTTGCCGAAGGCGAATTTAAGCATCGTGAATAATGAATGTTGCTATTTTATGAATATTTTGGCTCATTTACATTTGGCTACGTTGGCGCGTAGTTCGTTAATTGGTAATACTGTGGCGGATTTTGTTAAAGGTGATCCTTATTTAACTTATGAGCCCACTATTGCTGATGGCATTATGTTGCATCGCAAAATTGATAGTTTAACTGATAGCCTATTTGAAGTTAAACAGGCCAAATTGCTATTTCGAAAATCGCATCAGCGCGTTGCTCCCATTACGTTAGATATTGTGTGGGATCACTTTTTGTCAAAACATTGGGCTAATTATGGGGTGTTGCCAAGTGTGGCTCAATTTAATCAAGTAACAAAAGCGCATATCCAGCCTTATATTGATGCTTATCCGGCCGATTATCAACATTTTATGAACGCGATGTGGCAAGGTGCATGGCTGGAAAATTATGCTTCTATCGATTTTGTCGGTGATGTGCTAGGTCGCATGGCCAATAGACGGCCAAAGTTGTATTTGTTAAGCGAAACTATTGTTGATATTAAACAACATTATACACAATTAGCCTCGCTGTTTTTTGTGTTATATCCCAAAATTTGTTTAGCGGTAAAAGAAAGCATGAACTAAGATGGATTTTGCTGCTATCGGTTTAAGCTGTTATACAGCCACTTAAACCGATAGCGGTTTTGGGATATTTACTGTCAATTTGGTAATATCAGTTTGCCATCGTTTGTTTGGATGACATCATTGCGATTCGGCGTTTGCGTTATCGATTTTAAATTTTTACTGGTTACTTGTGGAGCATAACCACTTTTGCCACCGCGCGCTTTGGCTCGCACTACTTGACTTACCGGTAGTGTGGCGTTGGTGGTTAAATTGGCCCATAACCATTCAATGGCATCTTCGCCATAATAATCAATTGGTAGTAAAGTGTTGTCAAATGGTGGTCTGCCGTCTAAGTAACTGGCATTTTCAACTTCAATGTACCGTAGTTGCGATTGTTTTCCTTCAACTAAACTATTTAAAGCAACATAAGCACGCGATGTATAGTTGGGTAACTGTTTAACATTATTGCGTCCATGTACAATAAAAGTTTTTATGCCATTTAAGTTGCCCGATGCCATAACTTGTTTTATGCCTTGCTTAACGCGCGGATCTTGTGATTTTTTATAAACACAAATTGCGCCTTTAGTGCCATAATCAACCATATTTTTGGTTTGCGAACTAGAATAAAATTCACGTCTTGGCGTGTTGAGATCTTCGTTTTCAACCAGATCTAAAACCGTTGCATCTCGGCCATTCCAAAGCGGCAAATGTCCGTTTGCCATGCCCCATATTTGTTCAAACGAAATTTCTTCTAATGGCGCGACTTTTCCACTGTAATATATTGGATTTTGCTGAGTACTAGCGACCGAAAAATCACACATGTTTTCAGTGACATCGTATTTGCCATAAGCACTAATATATTGGTAAGGTAGACCAATCGATTCCGTGTAGTAAAAATAGGGTAGTTGGATGTCCATATCAGGTGTCCAGCCATTTTGGTGTAGTTTTTCTAGGGCTTCTTCGGGCGTACCTGTCGTGAGTAGTTTTGCCTTTTTTAGGGCATTACAACGTTGTTGTGAGTGAAGAAAATAACTGGCATAAGGCACGTAAGCATTGTCTTTATAAGGTTTTATTGCGGGAATTGCACACGGTATATATAGTGCGCCATAAGCACTGTAATTGGCAATGGATTTTGTTTCTAGTTTTTGTTTGTTGCTGTTACCTATTTTGAGGGTAACTCGGGATTTATCAATATTTGGCTGAATTTGTGGATTAACTGCTACAATGCCGTCTATCATATTTTGGTCATCCAATTCGCCTGCTTTTAATGCGGCACCGCCACCATCACTCGCTCCATAGACTAAAACAAGGGTATTGTCTTTATTAAATATAACCTGTTTATTGGGCGAAAACATACTATTAAGTTCATAAAAGGCAAACTCAAGAGATTTTAGAACATGTTCGCCCCAACGTGCTTCGGCATTGATTTTTGAGTGCAGTTGTTTTATGGCATAGCGATGGGGATATTTTTGAATATATTTTTCTTTATTCTTTATCGAAGGATGAAATAAGATATTACCGCTATCCACTTCGCCCCATACGGTAAAACCAAGCTTGCGTTTGATATCATAAATGCCATTGCCTAATCCTTTGTCGTTATAGACCACTGCGCAGTTGTGCCTAAGTCCCCATAATCCACGAATTTGTACATCTTTGGCATTGAGTACTCCATCTGAATCAATGGCAGGAACGGCAACAATGCAAGGTTTGTTTTTGTCAAAATCAATCGGAATTTGTAGCAGCATGCCCACGCCGTCTTGCCTTTGTACCGCTAATATTTCGGTACCTGCAATTTTGCCGTCAAACAAAGGAGTTAATTCTTGCTTTCTAAAACCGAATAGTGTTCCCTCGCCAATTTTGGTGTCAATATAGCGATTTAATTTGGCTTGTCGTCGTTCTTGAAAGTGTGGTTTGCTCGGAACTTCGACTTCAGGAGTAATAATGGTGGTTGATAACGGCGTAAAGCCCAGTCCAGCGGTAACAAGATCGTTGCTATCGCCATCATAATAAGCCAATGTACTGCGAACTAACCACTTAGGTTTATGGATTGTGTTGTCATTTTGGACTGGGGTATCACTGTTAGTGTCAATCTTGGTATTGGTTGTAGCTGTAGCTGCAACTGTTTTGTTGTCGGTTTTTATGCTGGTATCTGTGTTTGTCCCAGATGTGGTCGCTTTTGTCTTTTTAACTGGTTCGATTGATTCTGTCGTGTTGGCCTGTGTTACTGATGGTAGGGTAACACCAGCAAGAAGTATCAATGAGGCTAACATTTTTATCTGTTTCATTTGGAATTCCATTACAATCATATTTATCAGATTTAATTGTTATATCTTGCAAAAAATGAGTCGTTTCTCAGTAATTTAATACGTCCATTATGATGGTTTTAGTTTTTAATGCGCGATTATACACTATATTTTTGTTATTCGTTATTAGGTAGATTTAAATTGCAAATTGCCCAAAAGGCAGCGATGATTTTTTCAGATAACCGTCTCTTTTGTACGCAAATACCTACATCAAACGGTTCCATTAAGTTGGTAGACCATTCGGTTATGCGTTCTCTTACTCGCTCTGGGCTGTTATCCATTACAACTTTTGGCAATAAAGCGACGCCACATCCTAAAGCAACCATTGATACAATGGCTTCGTGCCCCGCAACTGTTGCATAAATTTTGGGATTGGTGATTTTTTTTTGCTTAAACCATAAATCGATACGGTGGCGACTTGGCCCGTGTTCTGGCAGTATAAACGGAATATTATGCCAATCGGGTTGTTTTTGATGTAATTTGTCGCTAAATGTGCTGTTAAGTTTGGGGATCAGCAAGACCATTTCAATTTCACCAAATTTTAAAAACTCAATGCCAGTTGGGAGTTGTTTAGGTTTGCCAGCAATGGCTAAATCGGCTGCATTGGCTTGTATTTTTTCAACTGCGTCGGCGGCATCACCGGTTGAAAGCTTGATTTCAACAAGTGGATAGTGGCTTCTAAATCGATCGAGTATTTCGGGCAAGTGGCTATATGCGGCCGTGACCGAACAAAAAAGCGTAAGTTCGCCGACAAGCTGTTGGTTGGATTGATCTAAATCATATTTTAGCTGTTGGTGCATGTTTATTACTTGCTGAGCAAAGCGTTTGACTTTTTCGCCGACTTGAGTGATTTGTACTTGCCTGTTATCGCGAATAAATAGCGGATGACCAAAATGTTCTTCAAGCCGTTGGATCTGTCTTGATAAGGTTGAAGGACTAACATGCATGGCATGTGCGGTGATACCAAAGTGACAGGTTTCGCATAAATGTAGGTACAATTTTAAATCACGAATGTTCATAGCTAGTTCCGGTTTTATACTAAAACGCATAGTTTCCTGAAACTTTTTGTCAAGAAGCAGTAAATTATGCATGACTTATTAGGCAAATATTATGCATAGTTCAACAAATAAGGCAAATGGGCTTGTGCATAACATCAATGGCAAAACAGACAGATACCTGCTAAAATAGATGATTATTTTTGTGTGGATTAAAACAGTTTTATGACAGAACAAGCTTATTTAGACGAAGTTAATGCACGTCGCACTTTTGCGATTATTTCTCACCCTGATGCCGGTAAAACCACCATTACCGAAAAGGTACTTTTATTTGGACACGCAATCCAAACAGCAGGTACAGTCAAAGGCCGTGGCGCTAATGCCCAGCATGCTAAATCAGACTGGATGGAAATGGAAAAACAACGTGGTATTTCAATTACCACCTCAGTTATGCAGTTTCCTTATAATGATTGTTTGGTTAATTTATTGGATACTCCCGGACACGAAGACTTTTCTGAAGATACTTACCGCACGCTAACTGCGGTTGATAGTTGTTTGATGGTGATTGATGCGGCAAAAGGGGTAGAGGATCGCACACGTAAATTAATGGAAGTCACGCGTTTGCGTAATACACCAATTTTAACCTTTATGAATAAGTTAGATCGTGATATTCGCGACCCGATGGAATTGCTTGATGAAGTCGAAAACGAGCTAAATATAATGTGCGCGCCGATTACGTGGCCGATTGGTTGTGGCAAGTTATTTAAAGGTGTTTATCATTTAGCGAAAGATGAAACATATCTTTATCAATCTGGTCAAGGCCATACTATACAAGAGGTGCGAATTATTAAAGGGTTAACTAACCCTGATTTAGATTTAGCGGTCGGTGATGATTTAGCACAGCAACTGCGCGAAGAGCTTGAATTAGTGCAAGGGGCTTCCAATGAATTTGATCTAGATGCTTTCTTGTCGGGTGATTTAACGCCAGTCTTTTTTGGTACGGCATTGGGTAATTTTGGGGTTGATCATATGCTTGATGGCTTAACTGCTTGGGCACCAACTCCTCAACCTCGTCAAACCGATAAACGTGAAGTTGAATCATCAGAAGAAAAATTCAGTGGTTTTGTCTTTAAAATTCAAGCTAATATGGATCCTAAACATCGTGACCGCGTGGCATTTATGCGCATTGTATCAGGTAAATATGAAAAAGGTATGAAGTTACGTCATGTGCGTATTGCCAAAGATATTAATATTTCTGATGCCTTAACATTTATGGCCGGTGATCGTGAACATGTTGAAGAAGCCTATGCCGGCGATATTATTGGTTTACATAATCATGGTACGATTCAAATTGGTGATACCTTTACGCAAGGCGAAGATTTGAAATTTACTGGTATTCCTAACTTTGCACCAGAACTATTCCGTCGCATTCGTTTAAGAGATCCTCTCAAACAAAAACAATTATTAAAAGGACTTGTTCAACTATCAGAGGAAGGAGCGGTACAAGTATTCCGCCCATTAGCGAATAATGATTTAATTGTGGGCGCTGTTGGTGTGCTACAGTTTGATGTGGTCGTTGCGCGTTTAAAATCGGAATATAACGTTGAAGCCATTTATGAGCCTGTTAATGTGACAACTGCTCGTTGGGTTGAGTGTTCTGATGTGAAAAAATTAGAAGAGTTTAAGCGTAAATGCGAGCAGAACTTGGCTTTAGATGGAGGAGATAATCTTTCTTATATTGCACCAAGTATGGTTAATTTGAATTTGACCGAAGAACGATATCCTGATGTTGAATTTCGAAAAACTCGGGAACATTAATTGTATTTATCACATAATAGCGGAATTTATCATCATGCCTAGGTGTTTTGATAAATTCTCTTTCTTTTCTTTTTAAAACTTATTTTTTTACGATAAAGTCAAGCGAGTGAATATGATGGATTTGAAAAATAAAAGAGTAGTGAATTTAATAATTGGTAGTTTTATTGGACTATTAACTATGACTACTTCACCTATATCTTTTGCTATTGAAAATAAACTTGCAAGACCAGTTTTGTTAGAAAAAGTACAACAAAGCGATCGTGACAAGCGTCAATATGAAGTGATTGAGCTCTCAAATAAAATGCGAGTGCTGCTTGTGTCTGATCCTAATGCAGTTAAGTCACTCGGTTCATTGGCGTTGCCTGTTGGATCATTACAAGATCCGCAAGAACAGCAAGGATTGGCACATTATGCTGAACATATGGTGCTAATGGGATCAAAAAATTACCCAGAGCCTGCTAGCTTTTCTCAGTTTTTAAGCCTTCATGCAGGCAGTTATAATGCTAGCACTGCGGCACATCGAACCGCGTTTTATTTTGAGATTGAAAATAGTGCATTTGATAAAGCACTCGATTATTTAGCCGATGCGATTGCTGAACCTAATTTAGATCCTAATTTTGCCGATAAAGAACGCAATGCCGTTAATGCCGAAATGACTATGGCCAGATCTAATGATGGTTTTCGAATTGGGCAAGTTGATTCCGAAACAATTAATCAAAATCATCCAGCTTCGCAATTTTCAGGCGGTAATTTAGAAACGTTAAGCGATAAAGACGGTAGTAAGTTGCAAGATGCATTAGTTGGATTTCATCGTAATTATTATTCCTCCAATATTATGGTAGGCGTGATTTATAGTAATCAGTCAATCAATAAATTGGCAAAATTAGCTGAAAGCACTTTCGGAAAAATTCCTAATAAAAATATCAATGCGCCTAAGGTTGATAAACCAGCAATCACTGCTGATAGTTTAGGTAAGCAAATTGCCATGATACCAGCTCAACCCAAAAAGTTATTGTTGTTGCAATTTCCAATTGAAAATAACTTGTCTAAATTTGCAAACAAAAGTGATGAATATATTGCTTATCTAATTAGTAATCGTAGTCAAAATACGTTGGCTGATCAGCTACAAAAACAAGGATTGATTGAAGGTATTCAAGCTGGAAGCGATCCGATTCGCTATGGTAATAGTGGCATTTTTAGTATCAATGCGACTTTAACTGATGAGGGGCTTGCACAAAAAGATAAAGTTATTGGGGCTATTTTTAATTATTTACAGCTGATGCAAAAAGAGGGAATTTCTGACACTTATTATCAAGAAATGCAAAAAGTGTTAGCGTTAGGGTTCAAATATCAAGATGTTGAGCGTGATATGTCATATGTAGAATGGCTATCCGACCAGATGTTGTTATATCCCGTACAAAACGTATTAAATTCAGATTATGTTGCTACTTATTTTGATAAATTAGCCATTACGGCACGTTTAAAAAGTTTGACGGCAGATAATGCTAGAATTTGGGTGATTGCACCAAATCAAACTACCAATAAGACCGCTTATTTTGTTGATGCACCGTATAAAGTGGATAATATTACCCGCGATCAAAAATCGAATTGGGCAATGTTAGGAAAAAATTATGCGTTTAATCTGCCCGAATTAAATCCTTATATTCCTGATGATTTTTCAATTATGAAGCAAAACCGTGATCAAGCTCAACCAGCTGAGTTTAGTAAACGTGGTAATCATATCCATTTTGTTAGTCAGTATTTTAATAATGAACCTAAAGCTGCTATTGTTGCTTCGTTACGCAACAATCAAGCTTTTAGTGATGCTAAATCAGTGGTAACATTTGATTTGCTTGACTACATTGTTGGTCGTGATTTAGCTAAGTTACAGTTTCAAGCTGGCGTTGCTGGTATGTCATTGTCAACAAGTAGTGATAACGGATTGATGATCACAGCGAGTGGTTTTAATCAGCATTTATCCGAAATGGTTTTGGCAATTCTTGATAGTTACAGACAAGTTAATATTGATGAACAAAGTTTGGCTTTGGCTAAATCATGGTATTTGCAACAACTTGACGCTGCTGAGCATGCTAAAAGCTATTTATTAGCTATCAACCCAGTAAAAGCCTTATCGGTAATGCCACGTTATTTTGAACGAGGTGAAAAACGTAAAATTATAGACAATATCAGTATTGATGATATTTTAGCTTATCGGGATCAGTTGTTAACAAGTTCAGTACCTTATATGCTAAGCGTTGGTAATTTATCAAATGATCAATCATTAGATCTTTATCATGCCATTCAAAAAACGTTGGTTCGTAGTGCAGAGTTTACACCGATAGAAGATATCAAAATCAAAAATGCGTTAACAGCTAGGCTCACTCAGCAAGCTAAAACAACTGATAATGCTCTGATGATGAGTTATATCCCTGCTAATTATGACCAAATCACCGGACGAACATTAAGTTATCTACTGTCAAAAATTATTTCACCATGGTTCTATGACCAACTGCGCACTAATGAACAGCTTGGTTATGCTGTATTTTCTCAACCAGTGACCGTAGGTGAGTCATCAGGAATTGGATTTTTAATTCAAAGCAACCAATATGATCCAGCTTATTTGCTAAAACGTTATCAAGAGTTTTTCCCAATCATGCTAAACAAATTGCAAGCATTATCGAAAGACGATATTGAGCAATATAAAAAGGGTGTGCTTGATGAATTAAATATGCCACCACAAACATTGGATGAAGAGTTAGGGCGTTATATGGCAGATTATCGGTTATCTCGATTTGCTTTTGACTCTAGAGCTAAAAAAATAGCGCAGGTAAAAAAAATAACCAAGCAAGATTTGATTGATTTTTATACTCGAGCTGTAATGGAGTCAAAAGGTTTCGTTTTTGCTTCTCAAGCATTAGGTAATATCGCTGATTTATCAAAACAACCACAAGCAATAACCGAGTATACCGAGTTTGAAAATGCATCGGCTTTACAACAAATTTTGTTAAAATATTAGACTCAAATGTATATTAATCCGAACCATTTTGACAAAAATTGGCATTGTTATCACCTTGTGATACACTGCCAAAATCCCAATAGTTTGAGTGTATTATGATTACTGGATCGATTGATTATTGTGCTATAGGTCAGCGTTTACGAGCGTATCGGATTGCCGCTTCATTGAAGGCTGAAGATGTCGCAGAAAGTCTTAAAATTTCAAGAGCAGCAGTCTATCGGTTAGAAAAAGGTGAAATTGTTAAAATCGAAACTTTAGAGCGACTGGCATCTTTACTCGATACGTCTTTTGCAAGTCTGCTTGGCATTGATACCGAATATTATTCGAGTGGTGAAGGTTTTTTTGAGCGCATGCGTCAGTTAGAAGAGCAATCAACGCATATCTATTCTCACTTCGATCCATTTTCATTTTTATTAACTTCACCTGATTATCTTTCTCATTTAGCTCTGATGCTCAATGAATCAAGCGAGTCGATTGATCATCAAAAATATTCAGTCATTTTGTCAATTTTAAAAGAACGTAAAAAGCAGTTTCATCAATCAGTTCCAAAGGTGATTAATTTAATTAGTTTGCGTAATGTAGAGCGATTTTTGCATATTGGTTTAGTGGGAAATTTGACAATTTCACCAGGTAAGAAGTCAGAAAGGGTGTTATTAGCACGTAAAGAAGTTTATCATTTAATTGAGCTAATAGAACAACAATCTTTTGCCCCCACTATTGCTATTACCCAAGAAGCGATTCCATCAATTGCTTTTCAGATTTTTTATCAAGATGGAAATCCCATCTCATTAGCAATGAGCCCATTTCGATTAGGTGAGTTACCTAACGTGACTACTGGTATTGCGTCAATCACGTCATCTTATGATGCCATTAAACGGTATCGTCATTTATTTGATAAGTTATGGCAAAATAGTGCGAAAGATAAGCAAGCAATTGATTTATTAAAAACGACGTTAGAAAAATTTTAAAGAATATTAAAGAGAGTCATTATGTTATCCTTAACATTACAACCAATAAAAAAATTTAGTGGTACGATTAATTTGCCAGGTTCGAAAAGCGTTTCTAATCGTGCGTTATTATTATCAGCACTAAGTAAAGGTAATACTCGTTTAACTAATTTACTAGATAGTGATGATGTGCGTTATATGCTTGATGCACTTGCAGCATTAGGTGTTAAGTATCAGTTATCGCACGATCGCACCATTTGTGATGTTCAAGGTATAGGGGGAATGTTGCAATCTGACCATACATTAGAGCTTTTTTTAGGTAATGCTGGTACGGCAATGCGTCCTTTAGCTGCTGCATTATGTCTTGGTTCTAATAATATTGTGTTAACTGGCGAACCTCGTATGAAAGAACGTCCAATTGGTCATTTAGTTGATGCATTGCGTCAAGGTGGAGCTAATATTGATTATCTCGAAAATGAAGGTTATCCACCACTACATATTCAAGGTGGTTTTACCGGTGGTAACATCCAAGTTGATGGTTCAGTATCTAGCCAATTTTTAACAGCCTTGTTAATGGCTTCGCCACTGGCACAAAATGATACTGAAATTACTATCATTGGGGATTTGGTATCTAAACCTTATATTGATATTACTATCAATATGATGGCTATTTTTGGTGTATCGGTCACAAATCACAACTATCAAAAATTTACGGTTAAAGCAAATCAGTGTTATCAATCGCCGGATCATTATTTAGTTGAAGGCGACGCCTCATCGGCTTCTTATTTTTTAGCTGCTGCTGCAATTAAAGGTGGCACAGTTAGGGTAACAGGCATTGGTAAAAAAAGCTTACAAGGTGATACACAATTTGCCCATGTGCTTGAAAAAATGGGTGCTACAGTAACTTGGGCTGATGATTATATTGAATGTTCACACGGTGAATTACACGGTATTGATATGGATATGAATCATATTCCTGATGCAGCAATGACGATAGCAACAACTGCTTTATTTGCTAAAGGACCAACTACAATCCGTAATATTTATAATTGGCGAGTTAAAGAAACTGACCGTTTATATGCAATGGCAACTGAATTGCGTAAAGTAGGGGCAACGATCGATGAAGGCAAAGATTATATTACTATTTTGCCACCTGCAAAATTAACTCATGCCGAAATTGAAACTTATAACGATCACCGTATTGCTATGTGCTTTTCACTCGTGGCGCTTTCTGATACAGCTGTAACAATATTAGATCCTAAATGTACCATGAAAACTTTTCCTGATTATTTTGAACAATTTAAACGATTAAGCGAAAAATAAAATGAATAAACCTGTTCCCATTATTGCTGTGGATGGACCAAGTGGTGTTGGTAAGGGCACATTATGCCAAGCGTTAGCCAATCATTTTAAATGGCATCTTTTAGATTCTGGCGCTATTTATAGGGTGCTAGCACTTAGTGCGATTAAACAAGATGTTGCACTCGAAGATGAAAGTCAGCTTGTGCAATTAGCGCTTAATTTGCCGTTAACGTTTAATACTGATGGTTGTGAAGTTAAGGTGCTATTAAATCATGTTGATGTCACGAAAGACATCCGCACAGAACAGATAGGTGGCGCAGCATCAAAAGTGGCGGCTATTAATACGGTTAGAGCTGCTTTATTACAACGCCAACGTGACTTTAGACAAGCGCCGGGACTGATTGCCGATGGACGTGATATGGGCAGCGTGGTATTTAGCGATGCGCCTGTTAAGATTTTTCTTGACGCAAGTGCACACTCTCGTGCAGAAAGACGGATGAAACAGTTGCAAGATAATCAAAATCATGTTAAATTCGCCCAAATTTTGCAGGAGATAACTGAGCGTGATTTGCGCGATCGTAATCGAACTGTTGCGCCACTAAAACCTGCAATTGATGCTCTAATAATTGATACCACATCACTGTCTATTCAAGATGTTTTTAATCAATCTATTAAGTATATAAACGAAAAACTTGCGTTGTAAGGTTACTTTCAGCGTTTATCAAGCTCCAATATAGGGATATTTGGAGTATTTTAAACAACCCCACAAGACATGATGTAATGTGGACGTTAATATTAATTTAAGTATATAAATATGACTGAATCTTTTGCTCAACTCTTTGAAGAGTCTTTAAATCAACTAGACACTCGTTCTGGTAATCTTATCCGTGGTACTGTTGTTGCTATTGACAAAGACGTTGTTTTAGTTGATGCTGGTTTAAAATCTGAATCAGCAATTCCAGTAGAGCAGTTTAAAAATGCCCAAGGCGAATTAGAAGTTCAAGTCGGCGACATTGTTGATGTTGTGCTTGACTCAATTGAAGATGGCTTTGGTGAAACAATCTTATCTCGTGAAAAAGCTAAACGTCATGAAGCGTGGCTAATTCTAGAAAAAGCAGTTGAAGATGCTGCAACAGTTTTAGGTGTTATCAATGGTAAAGTTAAAGGTGGCTTTACGGTTGATCTTAACGGCGTTCGTGCGTTCCTTCCTGGTTCGCTTGTAGATGTGCGTCCATTACGCGATACGTCTCATATTGAAAATAGAGAAATCGAATTAAAAGTAATTAAATTAGATCAAAAACGTAACAACGTTGTTGTATCACGTCGTGCGGTTATTGAATCAGAAAATAGTGCCGAAAGAGAACAACTTCTTGAAAATCTACAAGAAGGTTCTGAAGTTAAAGGTATTATCAAAAATCTTACTGATTACGGTGCGTTTGTTGATCTTGGTGGCGTTGATGGTTTACTTCATATCACTGATATGGCTTGGAAACGTGTTAAACACCCAAGTGAAGTGGTTGAAGTGGGTCAAGAATTACTTGTTAAAGTACTTAAATTTGATAAAGAACGTTCACGTGTTTCTCTTGGCTTAAAACAATTAGGCGAAGATCCATGGGTTTCAATTGCTAAGCGTTACCCAGAAGGTACTAAAGTAACAGGTAAAGTAACTAACTTAACTGATTACGGTTGTTTCGTTGAAATTGAAACAGGTGTTGAAGGCTTAGTTCACGTTTCTGAAATGGATTGGACAAACAAAAATATTCATCCTTCTAAAGTTGTTAGTCTTGGTGATGAAGTTGAAGTGGTTGTACTTGAAATTGACGAAGAGCGTCGTCGTATTTCTCTTGGTCTTAAACAATGCAAACCAAATCCATGGTTACAATTTGCTGAATCACACAATAAAGGTGATAAAGTTAGCGGTAAGATCAAATCAATCACTGATTTTGGTATCTTCATTGGTTTAGATGGTGGTATTGATGGTTTAGTTCATCTTTCAGACATCTCTTGGAATATGCCTGGCGAAGAAGCAGTTAAAGCTTATAAGAAAGGTGATGATATCGAAGCAGTTGTGTTACAAGTTGATGCTGAACGCGAACGTATCTCTCTAGGTATTAAACAATTAGAAGACGATCCATTTAGTAGCTTTGCTTCTAACTTCAAAAAAGGCACAATTGTTAAAGGAAGTGTAACAGCAGTTGATGCTAAAGGTGCAACTGTTGAAATCGCTGAAGGTATTGAAGGCTACTTAAAAGCACAAGATATCGCTCGTGAACGTATTGAAGATGCAACAACGGCATTAAAAGTTGGTGATGAAGTTGAAGCTAAAATTGTCAATATCGATCGTAAAACTCGTGCAATTTCTTTATCAGTACGTGCAAAAGATGAAGCTGACGAAAAAGAAGCACTTGCTGCGGTAAATAGTACGGCAACTCAAGAAGAGGCAGCATTTACTAATGCAATGGCTGAAGCATTCAAAGCTGCTTCAAAAACTGAGTAAAAAATATTTATGTAAAGAGTAAAGAGGGCTTGCCCTCTTTTTCTTTTATGGTATAAACTGAATAAGTTACATGACACATAAATAAATTAGGAGTGACCATGAACAGATCAGATTTAGTAGAACGAATTGTTAACTGGCGCACACATCTCCCTGTGCAATTAGTTGATGATTCTGTCAGAGATATTATTGAGCAGATCGCTTTAGCCATGGAAAGTAACGATCGTGTAGAAATCCGAGGCTTTGGTAGTTTTAGTTTAAACTATCGTGCTCCACGTAAAGCAAGAAACCCAAGAACGGGCGGAAGTGTTGAAGTGAAACATAAATATATCCCTCACTTTAAACCAGGTAAAGAGTTGCGAGAAAGAGTAAATAAAGCTGCAAACGCATAATCTTTAAATTCTATGTTTAATTAAAAGCCTTTGAGTCGAATCATTGGCTTTTTTATTTTGAGCAAGCTAATTCATTGAGCAATGTCCTCTCATTTATTCAATCCAATCCGCCCATGAAAAATCCATCAACTCAATAACTATGTTGTATTTTTTAATTAGGAACATGACAAACAAATTTTAATTAATCTTATCTAAATTAATGATCAAATTGGAAGACTGATCGAAAAAATCAAACTCATTTATCTTGTTAGGCATATTAAGTGATAGGCTGGCTATTGATTGAAAATAAATATGGCGGGCACTAATGCGACAATTTTATTCTCTTGATTTATTGGCTATCATGTTTTCGCTAGGCTGCTTGCCATTATTGTTTTTGCCATATTTATTGTCTGATTGGCAGTGGTATGGTATTGCCGTGATCTTGATAATTTTGGTGCTGGTTGTTCCAGTTAAATTACACTCTATTTTGTCTATTTTTATTGTATTTGGTTTAGGCTTTTTATGGTCTACGGCATATTCTAAACAATATTTAACGAGTATTTCGCCTTATATTGATAAATCCCTTGTTGTTAAAGCCAAAATAGTAAATATAAATACACGACAAACAGCAACAGCGGTTGATCCTTATTATTTGTCATTTTCTGTTTTTTCCATTTCAGATGTTATGCTATCTAATAATATTCCGATTTCGGTTTATTGGGATAAGCCAGACATTCCCAAATCGGGACAAATTTGGCAATTAACACTAAAAATCAAAGTTGTACATAGCTATTTAAATGAAGGAGGATTTGATAGCCAGCGCTTTTCAATAGCAAACCGAAGTTTACTATCAGCTAAATTAGTTGATGCCAAACTATTAGATAGTAAATCTGATCTAAGACAATTTATTACTGATTCAGCACTACCTTACATTGATTTGTTTCGTTATCGAGGCATCTTGTATGCCCTTGCTTTTGGTGATAGAACTCAATTAGATGACTCACATCGTATGGTGATGAAGCAAACAGGTGTCGCCCATTTAATGGCTATATCGGGTATGCATATTTTAGTGGTTTTCGGCCTGAGCTGTTTTATGGTTAAAGTGTTACTATTTTTTATTCCAAAGCGCTTTATCTATTTTTTTGTGCCGATTGTTATAGGGTGGTTATGCGCTCTCTTTTACGCATGGTTAACGGGTTTCAATCCTCCTACATTGCGCGCTATACTGGCTTTATCAATTTGGATTTATTTACGTTATACAAAACATCATATAAGTCCATGGCAAAAAGTTAATCGAATTATTGCGTTATTATTACTGTTTGATCCGTTGATGATTTTATCTGAAAGTTTTTGGTTATCTTGCTATGCGGTAATTAGCTTAATTTTTTTGTTTGATTGGTTGCCGCTCCCTAAAGCAGTAAAGAACAAAAAGCGCTGGTATGTACTTAGGTTATTGCATTTACAGTTTGGGTTAACCTTGTTGTTGCTTCCCATTCAATTTTTAGTCTTTCAAGGTGTTAGTTCGGTTTCAATTTTAACTAATTTGATTGCGATTCCTGTTATTTCGTTATTTACATTTCCTTCTGTTTTACTAGCGTTAATATTTAGTGTTATTAACTGTTTTTCCATCGCATTGTGGTTTTGGGTGATTGCTGATAAATCTTTGCAATGGTTATTTTTTAGTTTAAATCGGCTTAATTGGTTGTGGCTTAACATTCCTTCAGACTTTTATTGGTTAAGTCTTTTAGGCTGGTTAGGTGTAGTTATAATGCGCACTGGGCTTTGGCAACACTTTAGTATTACTTTGTTAGTTATTTTAGCGATATTAGTCACACCATTTTTTAAACAGCAACACTATCGTTGGCGGTTAGATATGTTAGATGTTGGCCATGGCTTGGCAATTGTTATTCATGATGGCAAGTCAGCTATTTTGTATGATACGGGAGCCAACTGGGAAAAAAGTTCAGCTATGGAAAGGGTCATTATTCCTTTTTTGCAATGGCATAATTTGAATGTACAAGGCATTATTATTAGTCATCAACATAATGATCATGTTGGAGGTTTAAAATTGCTTCAACAAGTTTACCCTAAGGCATGGTTAATGAGTTCTTCTTCTAATTTAAATAATAACTATCCCTGTTTAGCCGATAATCGTATTAATTGGAACGGGCTGACATTTAATATATTGTGGCCTAATAAATTGGTTGAATATGCCCAAAATGAGGATTCTTGTGTAATACAAGTAACTAATGGGCACTTTTCTGCATTATTAACTGGAGATTTAGAGCGTAATCAGGAATATCAATTAATTACAAAATATCGAGATCAGTTAGCATCCACCATCTTGCAAATTCCGCATCATGGTAGTAGTACTTCATCAAGTTATGCATTTTTAAACCATGTTAAACCAGTAAAATCATTGGCGTCAACATCTCGTTATAACCCTTGGAAACTGCCTTCCAATAAGGTAATAACGCGGTATCAAAATTTACACTTAGATTATTATGTTACTGCTAGAACTGGTCAAATAAGTCTATTTTTTAATAAACACACTTGGAAGTTAAAAACCATGCGAGGCGAAATTAAACCTAGATGGTATCATGATTGGTTTGGTAGTTTACCAATTTATGAGTAAAATAGGCTATCGTTTGCTATAGGCAACCATTTTAATAATTGTTATGTCGACATTAAAAGATAAAACAATTTTACTGAATGTAATTAAGTGATGTTAAAGTTATGATTGAAAAACTGTGGTATGGTAAAAATCGATTATTTTGGTTGTTCATACCATTTTCTTTATTATATGGTTTGATTGCTTTTATTCGTCGCTCTTTGTATCGATTAGGTATTTTCAAATCTTGGCGCTCTCCTGTACCTATTATCGTTATTGGCAACTTATCCGTTGGTGGTAATGGCAAAACCCCCCTGGTTGTTGGTTTAATTGAATCATTAAAACAAAAAGGATTAAAAGTTGGCGTTGTTTCGCGGGGGTACGGTGGCAAGGCTGACAGCTATCCGCTTATTTTAGATAATACAACCACAACCGAACAAGCCGGTGACGAGCCGGTACTTATTTTTCAACGTACTAATGTACCTGTTGCTGTATCGCCTCATCGCCCTGAAGCTGTTCAAGCATTATTAAAGCAGTATGAGTTAGATGTTATTTTGACCGATGATGGTTTGCAACATTATGCATTAGCGCGTGACATTGAGGTCGTAGTGGTTGATGGAAAGCGCTTATTTGGTAATGGATGGTGGATGCCTGCAGGGCCAATGAGAGAACGAGAAAGTCGATTAAAATCAGTTGATTTGATTATCATAAATGGTGATAGTGTAAATCATTTAACCCAGCAGTACTCAGAAAAAACTTTCACAATGCAATTAGCACCACGATATGCAGTAAATTTGCTTACTAAAGAACAAAAAGTATTATCTTCGCTGCAAAATATTTGTGCTATTGCGGGTATTAGTCACCCGCAACGTTTTTTTGATATGTTGATTAAAATGCAAGTGGATGTGGTTAAAACTGCTTCTTTTGCCGATCACCAAAAATTTACTTTATCGTTGTTAAACAATGTCGCAAGTAGTGAACAAACACTTTTAATGACTGAAAAAGACGCCGTTAAATGTAGGCAATTTGCCCAGAAAAATTGGTGGTATCTACCCATTGATGCGGTAATACCCGTAGAGGCGGTTGATCAGATCTGTTTGTTATTAGCCAAGACAAAATCTCAAAGAGAATAAAACATGAAAGAAATCTTATTAAGTGCACTTGCTTGTCCTAAATGCCATGGGCAACTACAATATGATGCCAACAATCAGCAGTTAATTTGCCAAGCAGATAATCTAGTTTATGCAATCAAAGATAACATTCCTGTATTGCTAGAAAGTGAAGCAAAGCCACTTAATCAATCACAGCCTGTTCAAGAATAAGAGTTAAGGTATTAATTATGAATTTTTCAGTTATTATTCCTGCTAGGTATGCTTCAAGTCGTTTGCCAGCTAAACCGCTAGCGGATATTCATGGTAAACCTATGATTGTTCGAGTGATGGAGCAAGCAAAAAAATCGTCAGCCACTCGAGTGATTATTGCAACAGATCATCAACAAGTTTTTGACGTAGTCAAGGAGTATGGCGGTGAAGTCATTCTTACTAGTGACAAGCATAATTCGGGTACTGAAAGGTTAGCAGAGGTCATTAATGCTTATCAGTTTGCTAATGATGAAATCATTGTCAATGTACAGGGGGATGAACCTTTAATTCCACCTGTTATTATTGATCAAGTGGCTGAAAACTTAGTGCAATATAAAACCGGAATGGCAACATTAGCGGTGCCTATTGCTTCTGTTGAAGAAGCATTTAATACCGGTGCAGTTAAAGTTGTGACCGACAAAGATGGATATGCGCTTTATTTTTCTCGTGCTACGATTCCTTGGGAACGAGATCGTTTTGCTAAATCGGTTGATCTATTAAAACAATCCAGTATTGGTGACTTTTATCTTCGTCATATTGGTATTTATGCTTATCGTGCTGGCTTTATTCGTCAGTATATCAACTGGGTGCCATCTTCACTTGAGCAAATTGAGATGCTAGAACAACTTAGGGTACTTTGGTACGGTGAAAAAATTCATGTTGCAGTGGCAAAACAGCCTCCTGCAATAGGGGTTGATACGCTAGAAGATTTAGAAAAAGTAAGAGCATTATTTAAGAGGTAAGCAATGGCAAACTTCACTGGTTTTACACAAGCAGGGCTTAATTTTTTGCAAGATGCTTGGATAAATAACAGCAAACCTTGGTTTGAACAACATCGCGCTATTTATGATAACGATTTAGTTAAACCCTTTAGGCTTTTGGTTGAGCAACTAGCACCAGAGATGCTTAAAATTGATAAATGGTTTGAAACTCGCCCTGCAATTGGTAAAACGATTTCACGTATTCATCGTGATACTCGTTTTTCAAATGATAAATCACTTTATCGTAGTCGCTTATGGTTGACCTTTAAACGACCTAATCGAGATTGGAAAGAAGCACCCGCTTACTTTTTTGAAATTAGCCCAAGTAGTTATCAATATGGACTTGGTTATTATTGTTCATCAAAACAAACGATGGATATTTTTCGAGAAGAAATTCGTAATGATACTAAGAAGTTTTTAGCGATGACGCATTGCGTTAAAAAACCATTTGAGCTTGTTGGTGAAAGTTATAAACGACCGTTAATCAAAGAGCAAGATGCAAAAATAGCAACATGGTATAACCGCAAAAATCTTGCTGTTATGGTAACAAGTGAGCATATTGAAGATGTGTTAAGTAGCGATTTGCCCAACAAATTAATGAAAGGATTTAAACAATTAGTCCCGCTTTATGATTATTTAATGCGAGTGGAAATGATCAAAAATATACCAAAACTGTAATTTACTTTGAGTAGCAGTAATGTTTAATTTATCACTATTGCGTTTTAGAATTATATTTTTACATATTTAAATGATGTTTTGATATTAACTATTTGGAAAATTTAATATTAATTCTTTTACACCATTTATAATAAATTATGTTTCAACACAAACTAGCAAAAAACATGATTTTATAGGTGGCTTCAATCCCCTCCTTTACTATAAAACGCATTATGTTTCCTATACTGGCATATAAAACCAAAAAAGAATACATAGTGGTAAAGGTATTAATATTGAAATGGATGTAAACAATTTAACAAAATTCACGAAACCAGCGAGTCCAAAAACGGATGGTAAAACAAAAAGCGTGATATGTACCTTAATTGTGATATGGCATAATCAGCAAATATTTGAAGATTCAAAAAATAGAAAAAATATTAACTTCTACAATGTAGTTAAACTGTATAAAGCGATTTCAGCTAAAAAGCCTTATGCATTTTTAGAGGATTAGCTTAATCGTCAAGTGTAAACAGCCCAGCGTTTTCCTACAACATATTTTCGCAAGACGAGTTCTTTCAACAGTTGACTTAAAGTTCTTGCCGAAACGTTATATCTCTAATCACAGAAAATGTGCCCACAAGTTTGATATACCTAAACGTGATTTATGTTATCAATAACCTGTTCTTACTAGGCTATTAGTGATGGGTAATTTAAGTCGTTAGGCTCACTGTTAATAATGCGTAAGCCTTACTGGAAAATTATCCACATTCTCAACTAAGTCTACTATTGAAAATAAACGAGACAAGCATGTAATAGCAAAAACAGGGGTATTTGTTAGGTTATTTATCTTTTTTGACAACGCTAACAAGCTAGCCCCTCTTTAATGCTATTGCGTCGATATTCGCAGTTTGTTACTCAACATATTAAGTAAAGGATTAGTGCTTGTTAAGCACTTCTAAAAAAGGCATGACATTACCGTCTGGCATAAATACTCGATCATTACTTTTTTCTTTCTCAAGAATAGTTTGATCAATATTGTATCCTAATAGAATAGATAAAATATATTTATTCATCAGCCCACTTAAATAACCTGTTGATCCTCGAAACGATTCGATAAATTGGCAGTCATAGTGGTGATTAGTTGATGTAAACATAAATGGAATTAAAAACTGGTCAGGATTGTTTCCTATACCGTGCCCTACATTAACAATCTCACCATGATCCGAGGTATAAATCACAGTATAATTATCACTATATTTATTGATAACATCATACAAGGCCTTAATTGTACGATCGGTATGATGAATAGTCAGATCATATTCTTCGACGTCAGGTAAAGCCTGCTTATCAACTTCATCATAATTTTCATAGGGTTTATGGCTACCACGCAAATGGACAAAAATAAATTTTTTCGGTGAATTATCGTTTTGTAGGGTTGCTTCTAATAGCTGACTCAAACTAATATCATATTTTTTGTCACTAAAGGAGACAACATCACTTTTACGTGCGATAAAACCAAATTTAGTATTAAATGAACCTTGAATTTCCTGCGCAATCGAAGCTAGCCAATAGGTTTTGTAATGATTAAACTTAGCCATTTCAATAATCGATTTATTATTAAATAAATTATCACTACTTTCGGGTACACTGAATGAAAGTGTCATTGGTATAGAATCCCTAGTAAAAGCTGCTGTAGAGTGGCTATTTTGGATAATACATCCTCCATTTTGACTAAAAATATTGGTCATAAAAGGAGTCGTTTGCTTATGATAACCATAGGCGCTATAACGGGTTACTAAAGAAGATTCGCCCATGATAAATACGATCAAGTCTTTATCGGATTTGTTAGGCGGTAAAAGAACAGCTTCATTAAATTTTTCAATTTCATGAATATTTGAATAGATATCTGTTGATGTATAACTAACCAGAAGATAGGATAAATTACCCAATGCAGCGGGATAAAACCTACGAACTATATCTGCACTATTTTTATAATGTCCTAGTTTAATTTCATTTTTTGTGATTGAGGCGGGAGCCATAGTACAAATAATTACTAAGATAAGTAGATAAACTGTTAAGGGGATTAGTGGTCTAAATTTAACAGAAACTACTTTTCTAAAGATAAATAAAATAAGAAAAGTCGCAATAAATGCGGGTCCTGTTATGATTAAAACTTGTTTAGACATTGACAATGCTTCATGAGAATTAGTCTCTACAATAGAGTCAAGCACGCCATCTGATATTATTTGTCCGTAATAGATGGAATAACTTATTTCGGACAAAAATAGAAATAGAAATAGTGTGCTAAGGGCAATAATAAAATAGTGACGGCTACAAAGACCGATATGCACAAGTACAATAAAACATAATGTTGTTGTTAAGATAATATACAGAAACAGTTCCTTAAACACGAACTTTTCATACGCATAACCGGATTTTGTAAAATATACATAAGCTAAAATAGCACTAAGGATGATATAAACCAACAGTAAAATAAGAGAAGACCAATTTTTTTTAGCTCCAAATAATTTCATTATATTACCTTACCTTTATTATATTTTTGACATATTTTCAAATTAGAATAACCAATTGTTTTATTTAAATAGTTATATACTGAATCAGCTTTTATTTCAACTATTAAAGAACTTTATTATAAAACAATATAGCTATAATAAAATAAATATAGTTGGATGATATTTGGCAAACAATAGTTTATGTAAAATACACTATTAGCTTGAATTTTATTCAATTTGTTATTAGAATAAAAAAAGATATTAAAATAAAAAACAATTCATTGATATAACAATTATAAACAATATGGTATGGAGAAAATGTGATGATATCTGCAGTGAATATTCTAGTTGGCTCTTTTCTTGCTAAATTTGTGCAAAATAAGCAAGGTGTATCAGCAATTGAATATGCGATTATATCGGCTGGAATTACAACAATGGTATTAACGATATTTAAAGGACAACAAGGTTTTTTGGTATACGATATGTTTAATAGTGTATTTTCGTCCTTAAAAGATAAATTAGCCGTAATTGCTAGTTGGTAATGACGGCCTTTATTATATAGTTTATTAAACGAAATAGGTAGGAAGTTGCTAATTGTTGTTAGATTAATATTTGTTAAAAAATTAATCTAACACTTTCTTGTTACTGGCAATATATAGATGATTACATCATAATGAAAAATATGGGCTATTGATTTAGCAAAAAGGTTTTGGTCAATAGCTAGACAATTTGTAACAGACTAGAAAAGCCAGATAACGGGAGTTTATTTCATCGAATAGTAAAAATGAACGCTATTAAACAATAAATTATGATCTCAATTTTCCAATTAAATTTGAAAAAACCATAGAAAATAAATGAAGGCGACAAGCTAAACGGCAAACAAGAGTGTATTTATTTTGATAATGAGGTCATATCAAGAAATACGAGAGCATCAAGTTATTAACGCATGTGATTTTTATCGCATAAACCAAATATTCAATAACTCCGTCATTCCTCAAATAAGTGGACAAGCAGAAAGAGTAATTCACTCTTTAAATGGAAATGGAGCATATTCAGCAAATATCTATTGATTCAATAAACCGGAAACACCAAATTAAGTGGTGTTTTGGAAAAACGCCTTATGAGTTTTAGAGGATTATTTTAATTATAAAGTGTAAACAACATCGTGTTTTTCTAAAACATTAAAATGCTATGTATTCTACAGCTAAACCGAAAGCAAACGAATTTTGCCTTTATTTATACTGATATATTCACACAAATTTTTAGTTTAAATATCAATCTGAAATAAAGGTATGTTTAGTAATCATTTTTTTTCACATTATTGATTATAATCAATTTTTAAATGGTGGTTAATTGAAATTTTTTGATGAATAATTAGCTATTTTAAATTTATATATGTATAATGTTTAAGCTTTCGATAAGAAGGTAAATCAATTAAATAAAAAATGTAAGAAATATTTAAGGAGAAAATTATGATGTATTTATCAGCAGTTCATGCTCAAGTAAGAAACGCCTTGGGCAAATTTGTTAAAAGTGAACAAGGTGTAACTGCGATCGAATATGCAATTGTTGCAGCTGGTGTTGCTGCTGTTGTATTAGCTATCTTTAAAGGTGATAGTGGTCCTGTCCATGATATGTTACAAAGTGTATTTAGTTCATTAAAAAATAAATTAACAAGCACAATAGGTGCAGCTATTAGTGGTACACCTGGTACTCCAAGCCCATAAGTAATTATGGCGTTCAAGGGATATTTTACTTTTATAAGGACGGTTATTATCGGTAGATAATTAGAATATAATCGTCGTTTTAATAGTTAAAATCCCTTAGGGATCTATCTTGGTATAGATTATTGTCGTTATTCTTACAAGTAAAAGTTACTAGAACTGTTTATCGGTTTCTAGTAGCTTTTGTTAATTTACGATCAGTTATTAATGAAAAGCACTATGGTTAATGAACGATTTAAGTTTCCTGAAGAATGGAGTAAAGTTCGTGATTTAGTTTTTCAAGTCCTTGATTTGGAACTTATTGAGCAGTTAAAGAATGAACCAACTAAAATTCAACGTGAAGTGCAAAATGTGATTAGGGATATCGCTAATTCAGGTAACGCTTATATTTCAACTGATGAATCCAATGTATTGGCTGGTATGATTTGTGATGAAATCATTGGTTATGGTCCAATTGATTCATTAATGAAAGATGAAACTGTCAGCGATATTTTGGTTAATGGTCCTTATAGTATTTATGTTGAGCGGGGAGGAGTCCTTAGCAAAACGGATAAATTTTTTATTAGCGAACGCCAGCTACTTGATATTGCAAGACGCTTAGTTAACAAAGTAGGCAAAAATATCGATGAGTCGCACCCGTTAGTTGATTCTCGGATGCCGGATGGTAGCCGGCTTAATGTTGTTATTCCACCAATTGCTATTGATGGCACCTCGATGTCAATTCGTAAATTCGGTGCTGGTCGTCGCACATTCCATGATTTAATCAACTATGGTTCTTTAAACGAAGACATGGCTAACTTTTTAGTCATTGCGGCGCGTTGTCGGATGAACATTATTATTTCCGGTGGAACGGGTTCGGGTAAAACCACAATGCTAAATGCATTATCTGGATTTATTGGTGAGCATGAACGTACTGTTACGCTTGAAGATGCTGCCGAATTAAGACTACAACAAGACCATGTGGTTAGAATGGAAACAAAAGTAGGCGGAGAAGATGGTCGCGGAAGAATAACTATGCAAAATCTATTAGTTAACGCACTACGGATGAGGCCAGACCGAATTATTTTAGGGGAGTGTCGTGGTGAAGAGGCATATGAAATGCTTCAAGCCATGAATACTGGACACAATGGCTCAATGTCTACACTACACGCCAACACGGCTAAAGATGCATTATCTCGCCTAGAAAGCATGATTATTATGGCTCAGCCTGAATTGCCGATGGTTGCAATTAGGCACTATATTGCTTCTTCGGTTAATTTTATCATTCAGGTTTCTCGCCTTCCAGATGGGCAACGTAAAGTAATGAGTATTACTGAAATTATGGGTTTAGAGTCTGAAAATATTGTTACTCATGATGTGTTTAAATTTAAAATTCATGATGATAGAAACGAACAAGGTAAGATTCAAGGTGAATTTGTCTGTAATGGGCTGGTTAAACGCTCTGCACTTTATGAAAGCGCTCAATATTATGAAATGTCAGACGTATTAGAAAAGCTAATGTTAAACGCAGTAGGGCTCAAAGTATGATTTTCATCCTTTCAGTTGTACTTATTCTCGTCTCTATTATAAATATGTGGGTATTGCGTCGTCGTAGAATACGATTGCAAATTTTTCATAATGTCGAAGTGAAGAATACATCATTATCTAGTTTGGTTGAAAACCAACTATCCCGACAGAAACAATCTTTTTGGGATAGAATCAGCTTTGATTTTAAAGTAATGATTAGCTCCTATCACAATCTGCTTATAATGGGGCAATCGAAAACTCGGTTGCTTATTTATATTTTAGCAGGTACGGTTGCGGGCATCATATTGAATGAAAAGTACCTCCATTATGATAGCTATATTGTAATTCCAATTAGTGCTGTTGCCACAGTTGTTCTAAATGTTGTTATTAAAAAGCGGAAGTTGAAAAAAGAATTTTACGAAACATTCCCCGAAGCAATAAATGTTATTTCAGGTGTTGTATCATCGGGTGGTGCAATAACAACAAGTTTTAAAACATGTGGAGATTCAATTAGTGGTATTGTAGGTAAAACAATGAGAGAAGTGGATAGCCGAATAGAAATCGGTGATAACATTGAGGGAGTTTTAATAAACTCTTATCAACGACTCCCTTTTCCAGAATATTATTTTTTTATTTTAACGGTAATGGTTAATCTTGATAGTGGGGGAGAATTAAAGGAAGTCTTGAGTCGATTAGCTAAAATGCTAGCCAGCAATCGAATTTTAACTAAAACCAGAGATGGTAAAACAGCGGAATTAAGAATGACGATGACAATATTAGGGTGTATGCCTTTTGCTTTTATCTTTATACTTAAATTAGTTTCACAGGCAAATTATGATTATTTGGTTAATACAACAGTTGGTCACTATATTTTGTATTATGTTGTTGGTAGCGTGGTTATTGGTCTTATCATTATCAAGGGGATGATTAGCAAGATCATTTAAATTATGATTAGTTTACTAAATATAATAATCCCAATTATTTTAATCTATATCGGCAGTAGAGAGTTGATAAACTCCTATTTACTGTATCAAAGAAAGGAAAAACTCAGTTTACTTTTAAATAGCGAGAATAAAGAAAAGAAAATAACTAAAAAACATATTAACCAAAAGAATGTTGCTTTTGAAAAAATTGCGGCAAAAAATAGTGTAAGTTTAAGTTTTTTGCGTCGCTTTCAAGAACAAAATAGTTGGAAGATTTACGCTGTTGTTATTGGATTTTCATTTTTTTATCTTGTAAATCAAATCTTTTCATTGGTTATAATTGATTCAAATATCTTATTGATTGTTTTAGTTTTTATTATTATTGTGGTCATTATTGTGCCCGATAGGCTGTTAAAAATACAAACAGCTAAAAAAATCAGAAGAATTTCACGAGACTTACCACTGATCATTGATATGATGGCAATTATGGTTAAATCAGGCATGACAGTTGAAAATGGTTTTAGGTACTTAAGCACGAGAGTGAAACCAATTAATAGAGACGTGGCAGCTATCTTAGAAAGGGCTTGTTTAATGATGGATGTTAATGGTATCGAACTCTCAATTGATTTGATTCAGCGAGAAGTACCTTGCAAAGAAATCAGAATGTTTTGTGTTACGTTAAAGAGAAGTATTAGTTATGGAAACTCAATTTATGAGGCATTATTAGAATTATCTTCTGAAATTAGAGAGATACAAAAATTAACAATAGAAGAAAAAATTGCTGCTATTGCAGCCAAAATGACATTACCGATGATGGGATTTTTCTTAGCGCCTGTTCTTGTGATTATTACAGGACCTATTGTCATGAATATTATATCAACATTAAGTAATAGATAGGGATGTAGAGATAATGAACTATTTTTCAATATACTGTAAACCAAGAAGGTTAATAAAACCAAAATTTATTGTGGTATGTTCAATGTTGTTTGTTGCTGTTGGATGTCAAAACAGTACCGTCAGATACGATTTGAATGAGCAACAAAAGATTTATATTCATGAAACAACAAAAAATTACGGCGGCTTAATTGAGCTTTATAAACAACGCTTACAACGTTCTGATATCGAGGATACAAGATATAAACTTGCTCAAGTTTATTACCTTTCTAATGATTTTGAAGCAGCAAAAAGAACATTAACCCCTGTTTTAAATAAAAGTAAGAATGATAATCTTTTTGCTTTGTATGCTCATGTTGAATCTAAAATGGGGAATAATGACACAGCATTAGAATATTTAGATAAAGCAATTGCAATCAATCGTAAAAATGGTGAAGCATATAATATAAAAGGTATCGTTTTGCTGAAAAAGAAACAATATGATGCTGCACGTTATTCATTCAGCCTAGCTAGAGAAAACTTTTATGATGAAAACAAAGTCACAAATAACCTAGCAATGCTATCAATTTTGAATAAAGACTATAATGAAGCTTATAAGCACCTAAATATTTTATATACAAAAGGATATCGTGATCAAACTATTCTTCACAACTTGCTTTACACGTTGGTGAAATTAAATAAAATGCAATTAGCTAAAACATTCTGTTTAAGGCATCGATTATCTAATGATCCAGAAATCCTGATTCAAGAATTAAAACAGATAGAACCAGTTGATGCGATTAAATTTAATGAGATTACACCAGCACAAAGTGATAATCAAAAGCGCTATACGACTGAAAAAATAGCCTCACAGCAAGTATCCAAAAAAGATACCGCAGTTAAACCTAAAAAAGAAACTAATTCACAAACTACCGCTAAGTCAGAAATTAGTGCTAAATTATCAAATGTAGCCAAATTAGAAACAGAAACTGATCAGAAAATTGCTCCTCGACAAGCCGCTGTAACTAATTCTGGCACGGATACTAATCCATCTACATCTAAACAAAATAATCAAGTCAATCAGGCGATGGCTTCGTCGACTATTTTAGCTGTTCGATCAGGCGAACACGGTAAATTCAGCAGAATCACTTTCGAAACAGTTAATCAATTAGGCAAAAAGCAATACTTAATTGAAAAAATCTCGCCAACGGAATTTAAATTATCATTTTATGATGTAACGCTTCCTACTGCAGGAATAAATTATATTATTAATCGAATTTCCCGTAGTGATCGAGATTTTGCCAATGTAACCGGAACTTTTACTGCTGAAAAAACATTAATTCTACAAATAAAAACTAAACAGAACTCAATAGTGAAGGATTTTGATGCAGGTCTTAATTCTAACGGTAAAGCCCACTGTTTTGCATTTGATTTTTATTTAGAGAATAAATAAATGCAAAAAAAATAACAATAAATATAAAATCATATGGAGTTTGTATGAAAGAGAAAAAAATAATTGTTCTGTATATATTAATGCTAGTTGTGGGACTGGCATTGTTGTTTACAAAGTCATCACCTACACCTGTTGCTGAGCCACCGGTTCAGCCGCAAGTTGAAGTTAAAGAAGAACCTAAAATAGAAGTACCAAAAAAAGAAATTATAACAGTGGCTGTTGCAAAGAATGATATTAGTAAAAAGACAATCTTGACTAAAGATTATTACTATTTTAAATCAATTGAGGTCGATATTGAGTCTAATGAAAAATCCAAATATGTGACCAATGCGAAAGCAATTGATGCTTATGTTGCTAAAAACAATATTGCAAAAGATACTCTTATAGAAAATAGCTTTGTTGCTTCACCTAATTCAGAAGATTATAGGCTATTGGCGCTAAAAGAAGGGAATTATATGTTTCCATTCAAATTAGCACAGATTGATTCTTATTTGGTGAAAAATCTAAAGAGTGGAGATCTCGTTGATCTTTATATATTTTATAGTGATGATGAATCAACGAAGTTTAATAATAAAGATTATAAAGCGGATAGACTCGTTTCGCCTAGTGATGATTTTGTTAAAAATCGGATAAAACCTATCATTGTAGGTAAAAAAATTCTCTATATTAATGCAGATGATGGAGTTGATTTTAAATTTCAAAAACAAGAAGCAGGTCAAATTCAATTAGAGCTTTCAAATCAAGAAATTAAATTATTAAGAACATTGATGACAAATTCTTCGATTATGATGTATCCGAGTACTTATAAAAGAAATGTTGATGATGGATTACGTTTGTTAAGTGATAAAGAAAAAAGCTGGCCATTAACTGATAAAGCTATTTTTTCAAAGAAAAAACAGATTAATTTGCTAAAAGGTAACTAAGAATGCTAATAAAAGTTAAATCAATTATGAATACAATTAAACAGCTAGTTTGCTTATTATCTATTGGCTTTTCTTCTTTGACTTTTGCTAATATCCATAATTTACAGATTGGGCAAACCAAAACAATTGTTTTGCCTGAAAATGTTGGTACTGTTTTCATTAGTCAAGATAGTGTAGCAAATTATGAAGTTGTTGATGGTAAATCATTAATTATATATGGTAAGTCGAATGGTAGAACTAGCTTGCTGGTTTATGATGATGCAAATAACATTATTATTAATGATACTATTAATGTTGATCCGCTTTTATCTCAAATTACGCATAGATTGGCACAAAATTTTCCAAATAGTAGCGTAACGATAGATCGTTATGATAATGGTGATCCAAGTGGGCGGTTTGTTTATGTACTAAATGGCACTACACCAGATACGACGACAAAAGGTAAAATTATGGCGGTTGTGGGTTCACTTGTTGGGCAAAGTGGAGAACGAATACGCAGTACAGCAACAGGCGAGTCAGGAAATCGGGAACTTACCTTCCAAGACTACTATGTTTATAACAATATTATTGATAATATCAGAGTAATTGAAGAGTATCAGGTCAATGTAAAATTAACTTTTGTTGAGGTCAGCAAAAAATTTACCGATTCATTGGGTATTGAGTGGCAAAGTTTAACCTTGGATAGTATGCTAAATGGTGGATCTGAGATGAACAATATTGGTGAGTTTACCCTATTAGGCCTAAAAAAGGGGTTTAATATTCATAATATCACCACAATGATTCGTGCAATAAAAAATGACCGTTTAGCCAAGATTTTAGCGCAACCTAACCTATCTGTACTGTCTGGTGAAAATGCGTCATTTTTAGTTGGTGGCGAGATTCCCATAGTAACTAAGAATAAAGATGGTGATGCTAATGTTACTTATAAAGAGTATGGTATTAAATTAAATATTAGTACCAAAGTAAATAATGATAAACGGATTAGATTATTTATTAATAATGAAGTGAGTTCAGTTTCAGGAGCGTATGCTTTTAATAACTATAATATTCCCACTTTATCCACTCGAAAAACCAGTTCAACCATAGACCTATCTGATGGAGACAGCTTTGTTATTGCGGGATTAATTAATGAACAAGATTCTGAAACATTATCTCGTATTCCTTTTGTTAGTGAGATTCCAATTTTAGGAGCATTGGCTCGTAGCTCAACGACAGGCCGTGAAAAGACTGAAATGGTCGTATTTGCAACCGTTAATTTGGTTACATCTAATAATAGTTTTGATAGTGTAGAGTTACCAATTTTAGAACGAACTGATGTAATTAATAGTTTCTTTAATATTAAAAATAACATGGATAAACAACGACGCAAAACAGTACCAATATCTAACGAGAGTGAAAAATTTATTAATGACATGGGTTTTATTGAATAAAAGGTTAGTGGGATTCTTATGCAATTATTTGGTAATAAAAAAGATAAAGATATATCAAAAGAACTTTCACAAGAATTTGTGGTTGGGCGTATTTCTGGTTTTCACGTTGCTATTTTAAGCAAAAGAAGTGAATTGATTGAAAATATTCGTTCTATACTTTTTCTCTACAATGTATTAAGTATGGAGATCATCTCGTTAGACTTATCTGAATTAAAAGAGGAGCCACGTTGGAACAAGTACGATGCAATTATTCTAGATATCCAAGATGAAGATGATGCTGAGTTATTATCAGAAAATGTTAATCGTTGTATTCCAATTAAAACATCAACCATACTCGTTGGTAGCCATGATTCAATCCAATTTTCTGAATTATTACTAAGAAAAGGAATACATTTCTTATTAGAAGAAGGTCAATTGGAGAAAATCCCTTCTATTTTACATTCAAAGAGTTTGACACCACAAGGTTCAAGCCAAAGGGTTGGTAGCATTATTACATTTTTAGGTTGTAAAGGCGGAATTGGCACATCATCATTAGCGGTTCATACACTAAAACATATCAGTTTGTTAACTAATTATCCTCTTCTCTATGTTCAAGGTGCAACAACTAGCCCTAATGCTGATTTTTTATTTGAAATGCCTATTCCCCAAGATGGTTCAATAGTTGATGTTGAATTTTCTTTACAAGTAAAAGTTGAATCTAGCGATAAGATTTGGAAATATGATGATTTGAATTCTGGACAATTCAACATTACTGTTATTGATCAAAATATGGGATTATCATCTTCATTTAAGCATTTTGATGAGATGATTACACTTTCAAATATCGTTTTTATCGTAACAAATCGGGATCCTTTCTCTATTAAAGTGGCTAAAAAAATGCTAGATGAAATTTCTCGAGCAACCACACAAAATTCAGATTTATTAAATAAGCGCTTTTTGGTTTGTTTAAATGATAATCTTCCTTATGATAAAAAAAATGCTTTACGAGATAATGATATTGAAGAGTTTTTAGGTCGAAGTATTGATTTTACACGTAAATTTATCCCAAGGATGGATAAATTTAAAAAAGCACATAATAACAGTGAAATCAAAGAAATAGCTTCAGCTATTATTGGTAATAAAAAAATCAAAAAAAGTAAATCAAAAACATCTTTTTCAATATTTAAGAAAAAGAAAGATTAACCCTTTATATAATAATAGAGTAGGGCAAAAATTATGTTGAAATATTGGAAATTGTTGTTTCGTCAAAAGAGAGCAAGTGTTTCAATAGAAGCTGCAATCGTTGTTCCTTATTTGGGTGTTCTGTTTTTGTTTGTACTTGAATTTAGTCGAATTATGGCTATTGGTTCGTCTTTGGATTTAATGGTTACAGAGATAACAAAAAAAACTTCACTTTATGAATACAATGATTATGACGAAGTGGTCAACCATTTCGCTTTACTTGAAGTACCGATGTGGCCCTATTTGACTAATGGAGAAGAATTAGATATAACACTAACTTATTGTGAAACAATAGAAGAAGCAATAGAGAATAAGTGTCAAGACGCTCTCAGCGATAATACTCACATATTAGTATTTGATTTGGAGTATCATTATTACGCCATTTTTTCCGAACTATTTAGTCGTATAATTGACTCTTCTTTGAAAAAGAAAACAATTGTGTACCGTGAGTTTTATCCAATTGAACATAGAGAAACGGATTAAAAAATGAAATTTTCTGGTAATTTTTTGCACAATAAAAACGGCATACTTTCCATAGAGTTTGCAGCGTGTCTCGGTTTGTTTTCGGTTATAGTATTCATTATCTATGATGTATATAGTACCATCATGCTACAAAATAGATTGGAGCGAGCGAATTATGCAGTAGCATCAATTTTTCGCGAAAGATCATCTTTGTTTCCTGCTATAAATGGTTCTGATTTTTCATTATGCGGTAATTCTAACCCCTGCTTTCAATCCTATGAGCTGTTTGATAATACTCAAGCGAAAAAACTCAGTCAAATAGCGAGTTCATTACTAAATGGACGTGATGTTGCTTTAAAAATAGATGGTTTATTTATTTTTCAAGATGTTGCTCACCCTGCGAGCTTGGAAAGGGCTGAGCTTGTCGCGTTAAGCGCTGAATCTTGCCCTTCTGGTAACTGTAATAATGGAATAAGAAACTATTTTACCTCGTTACCCAGCATCAATAATCGTTCAAATTCACTCTATAACTATTCAAAACTTACTCCGTATGTTCCAAGAATTGCCGACCCTACAAGTGGGTTAGCAGGACGTTGGATTCCCTTATATCGCGTTAGTATATGTATTGTTAACGAAGAGAGCCTTTATTTAAAATGGCTCAACTCAAACAGACAATCCACGGATACTTTACCAAATTTATGTAGTAACATTGTAGTGTTGTCTCGCTGTAATGATATTTTGAACGTTGATGAGACTGCTTGCCCAATTTATCATCGCTAATCAACATGCTTTTTAGAGGATTATACATGAGCAATAATAAGTATAACCAAATGAATGATAATAAATCTTTTTTTAAGTGTACTTCAGGAGCTGTTGCTGTAAGCTTTGCGATTATGCTTCCTACTCTATTTATTTGTATGTTAGTTTCAATAAATTATGCCGAAACAATGCGTAATCGTGCTCGGCTCTCTGAAGCAACAAACGAAGCCTCGTTAGCCATTATAGCTTTAGACAATAAAAATGTTGGCAATGAAGCAATTGAACAAAATCGTAAAATGGCATTGAACTATATTAATTATTTTACCGATCAAAAAATTAGTGACAATTTAGCAAAAGAAAGTGGTGCTACTATCAATATAGAATATAGCGAAAGATCAGGAGTATATAGTGTTGTTTATGCACAAAAATCTAATTCCCTAACTAGTAGTGATAAAAATAATAAAAAAGATGATGTGTTAAATCTATCTATACCGATTGAAGGTAATACGGAAAGTTATGGTAATACAAAAAAATTTCAGCGTTTTGATGCATATGATATCGCATTTGTCGCCGATTTTTCAGGTTCAGTAACGTGCAAATATCAATCGGTAGACAACCCAAATTGTAACAGTTACTCCGAAGCTATAGATGCTGGTCAGCAACGTCTCGAATATATGAATAATGCAATAATTGGCATTATTAAGAGGTTTAATGGAGATTCAACTAAGTTTGCATTGGTTCCTTATGACATTGGCGTACCTGTTAAGCAAAATACAGCAAACCCTGCTGATGGAGAGAGCTATGGTTGTTCGGTTATGTACAAAATGAAGCCACCTTATGGCAAAGACAAAATTGATTATAATTTTTGGGCCAATAAAAATATTGCATATGGAAAATGGAGTAGCTTAAAAACAAATGGGGCGATTACTATAGATAAAGATAATGAAGGTAAAGATGATTATTCATCCTATGACTATTTCAATAAATTCAAGAACACCGTTTATTATTATTTAGACTATTTTAATTATCGTTATTATTCACAAATAATTGGACCTGCAAAAGGACTTTATAGTGATGGAGCTTTAGTGAGTGGAGGATTGTGTCGAAGTCGATCTCCTAGTGAACAGATTAATATGGGAAATGCAAAATTTGCTTGTGGTGAAAATAATCCTGATTACCCATTAAGCAGTCGAAATAAAAACATTGTTAAAGAACAATATGGTAAGGTAGTTCAACTGTATAACTATATGTTTTCGGGAAATTTTAATGATGTGCATTATTCATTTGCTAATACTAAAACAGTTGATGTAGACGGTACAATTAATGAATTATTTGAGGGAATGGATGGGAAAACGATAACATTTAATCGACCGATTTCGCCAGCGAGTAGTGATTTTTCACCATTTTTGGGAATGTGCCAATCCCCTTTATATAATAATGGTATTATGAGTGAAAGAGTGATTAATATGAATTCTAATGTCCAAAGGTATCAAGAAGCCTCAAGGCATATCGGGACATTTAAATTATCCCCTTATTTAGTTCCTTTTAGTTCCGATAAAGATCACAATAGAAAATTACTCAGGTATATGGAGCATGGAAATTGGCAACCAGGAGGAGGAACAGATACAATGACTGCACTGTTACGGACTGTTCCCATAATGGCAAGTAGTACCGCTGATAATAAATTGATAATTATTATTACTGATGGCAAAGATGATGCTGGGGCCGATATTCTTAGAGATCAATTTTTGGATAAAGGTATTTGCCAAGCAATAACTAGCGGGTTAACTTCGTCAGACAATAGAGACAAAGGTCTTATTGCGAGGGTGGCTAAAACGGCGGCGATCCACTATATAATGCTCAATCCAGAGGCAAATAATTTGTCAACAGATGCTCAATATGAAGCAATATACGGCAAATGGTTCACTAAGTGTATGAATGGTAATGTACAATATTTACATGAGGCTCAAGATTATCAGACATTACTTGATACAATGACAAAAATTATTCAGACAGAGACGGGAAATTTTGTTATCAAAGATGAGTCTAGGACTTTAGATTAAGGCTATCATTCGTGAATAGCGGTTCTATGCTGTTGTATAACAATAAAATCAGGAATACGGATTATTAAACTTGAGAGGTTTAGGGGGCGCTGTACTATTTACAGTTCTTTGGTGGGAATACTTTTACCGCTTTTTTAGATGCATTAGATTAAGTTTATGGTATGGGAGAAGTAATCATTTAGAGTCGGCGTAAAAAAGATAGTGATATTCGACTTTATTTCCAATATTCTGGATGTATTACCAGTACTAAAGATGAAAAATTGCTAATATGGAATATTATTGATGGTGCTTTTAGAAATATCTTGTACGTAACGTAGCAACATTTAGAAACTACGAAAGTAATTTTGTTAAGCTTGATGGCGATAAAGAGTATCAATTTTATTGGTATGATGAATGACAAGTCTTTGGTATGGTGGTGGATGTAAATTTGACTAAATGATTGGAATAAGAAATTGGAAACCTGCGATTGGAATGCATTTTTTTGTAGATGCAATGAAAAATTTTATAGTAAAGATCACGTTCAGAGGCAAGGAAAATAATGATTAGTCATGGATTAATTAATGATATTATTTTGTTACTAATTTGGGGATGCTTGTTGGTTTCTTGTTATACTGATTTAACACGCCGCACGATTTCAAATTATATTGTTGGCATAATATTCATCCTTACTATTTTGAATTTTATTTTTGGAGATGGTCAACTAAACTATAGTGCATCGGGCATATTTTTAATCTGTGGTTTTTTTATGTTTTATTGTCGATTTGTTGGTGCAGGGGATATAAAATTAATTACTGTACTTTTAATCTCTATTCCATCAGGCAGCAGCGTTCTGTCTTTTTTGATGATAATCACACTCTTTGGGCTACCGCTGGCAATCATCGCAATTATATATAAGCATCTAAAAAAACCAGAAGGTGGCGTTACCTTACCTTATGGGATAGCAATTAGTGCGAGCTATTTTTTAATTTCATCAATCACACTATTTAAGGTCATTTTTTAATAATTAATTTGCCATTGCCATTTTTAATATAAGTGGACTTCGAATAAACATTAATGTTTCCCAGCCAACAGCAGGAAGTTGGGAAACTTTCTCTCTTTATCTAATCATCAATTATATTTACTACTTAAACAGTAATTGCAACATGCATAAATGTGAATTTACAAAAGATAAATAATAGGCTGACTAAAATGTATAATTTTATATACCAATATGATTGTTTAATTTTAAAAAAGGTGATTATTTTAGATTTTAGTACTTCATACTGAGTGCAAAACTAACTTAGAAAATGACAAGGGTCTTTGTCGTTTTTAAAATCAACTAATCTCATATTATTGAGTGTATAACAACTTGTTGGCCATTTCAATTTCTAGTTCCATTATATTAAGACATTAGATAGTAATTGTGTTACGCATTATTTTTACCCCGCCTTATTTTAAATACCAGTCAGACAATTGGATAGATAGTGGAAACCATTGACCGATTTTCTTTGTCTGAGAGGATCAGTGTTATCATGTCTAGATTGTAAGTTAAGTAAACATATTATAAAAATATCATTAAAAATTATTGAAAATATCTTTATGGGTAACTCTATTTTTGTTTTATGTAAAACATAAAACAAATTTATGAAAAAAAACTTACCTTATATTTAAATTGGTATAAGATGAATTTCTTTAGTTTTTTATATTGAAATGTAGGGTTATCTGAAACTTCTTTACAAAAATTATTATTTTTAGTAATGTTAATTAAAGATATTTACCCTATTTAAGGGTATTTTTGCACATTAATTGAGTGCAAGTTAAAAATTGAGTTATCTCCTTTATCATTAATAAGTTCGTTATTCTTTGTTGATGAATCATTATAATTATTTTTTATTAGTTTTTTACTTTAAAAACAGTAATTATATTTATCCCTATTTATCAAAATTTGTTAGAGCTATGGCATAGTCATTGTCTGTAAATACTATTTGGTATAACTATAGTCATAATTCTAGAAATAAGTTTAGAGGAAACATGCATATGGAAAATAATAGCGGTAGTACCGTTGCTTTTGTTAAAAATCGGCGTGCCTCATTAATCAGTGCTATTTTTTTAATGGCGACTTCGGCAATTGGTCCGGGCTTTATTACCCAAACAGCCACTTTTACCGTCACCCTTGGTACTGCTTTTGGCTTTGGTATTTTAGCCTCTATTATTATTGATTTTGTTGTTCAGCAAAATATTTGGCGAATTGTTGCGTTAACCAAAATGAATTCTTCAGATATTGCTAATGCGACGATTCCATTTAGTGGCTATATACTTGCAGTGCTGATTATATTTGGTGGATTGGTGTTTAATATTGGTAATATAGCCGGCGCTGGTTTAGGTTTAAACGCACTTGTTGGGCTTGATCCTAAATGGGGTGGGGCAATTAGTGCACTCTTAGCGGTTTATATATTTTCATCTCGTAAAGCCAGTCATTTTATTGATCGTTTAATGATTGGTTTTGGTTTGCTCATGATTATTTTGACCTTGTTTGTGGTATTTGCTTCTCAACCACCTGTTGGGCAAGCTTTAAAGGAAACGGTTTTTCCAAGCAGTGTTGATTTTGCCTCTATTACGACTATTGTTGGGGGAACGGTTGGGGGGTATATTTCTTATGCTGGTGCTCACCGTTTACTTGATAAAGGTATGGTTGGTGCTCAGCATATTGATTATGTTTCGGGCGCGGCAACCAAAGGAATAATGGTTGTGGGTTTGATGCGTTACATCTTATTTTTAGCCATTTTAGGTGTGGTTGCAAGTGGTGTAACAATTGACATTTCAAGCTATGCTGCCAATCCCGCATCACAAGCCTTTCAGGCCGCTTTAGGTGAATTGGGGTTACGTATTTTTGGTTTGATTTTATGGGCGGCTGCGATAACTAGTATTATTGGCGCAGCTTATACTTCAATGACTTTTATTACCCCTTTTAAACGGGAAATTACAGAAAAGCAACGCCAGTTTGCCACTATTATTTTTATTGCCATTTCGCTAACTATTTATTTAATCATGGGAACCGCACCTGTATCATTATTAGTTTTTGCGGGTGGTTTTAATGGCTTAGTTTTACCGCTTGGTTTAACTATTTTTGTCTATATTGGTTGGCGACGTGCTGATCTTATGTCTGGATATCATTATCCAAGATGGTTATTGCTGTCAGGTATAGTTGTGTGTGCAATTACTTGGTATATGGGCATAATGTCGGTCGCTACTATTTTTAACTATTTAAAATAGAGGACAATATGACAATCACTAAATGTATTGATTTAAACAGTGACCTTGGCGAGAGCTTTGGTCAATGGCAGATGGGAAATGATGAGGCACTGCTAAAAGTTGTTAGCAGTGCCAATATTGCTTGCGGATTCCATGCAGGATCGCCAGCGGGTATTTTAAAGACATTAAAAGCGGCCAAAGCAAATCATGTCGAAGTTGGTGCTCATGTCGGTTATCCTGATTTAGTTGGTTTTGGCCGTCGTAATATGGATATAGCCGCCGATGAATTAACCGCAGATGTGATTTATCAAATTGGTGCACTCAAAGGGTTAGCCGCTTCAATTGGTGCTAAGGTGAGTTATGTTAAACCTCATGGTGCATTATATAACACAATTGCGCATGATAAGCGTCAGGCAATGGCAGTGATTGATGCACTTTGTTCGGTTGATTCAACACTGATTTTAGTTGCGCTTGCGGGCTCAAAACTCATTGAGTGGGCTAAAGAAAACGGCTTGCGTGTGGTTGCCGAGGCTTTTGCTGATAGGGTATATCATGCCGATGGTACGTTAGTGTCTCGTAAAGAAGCCGGCGCTGTGTTGCACGATCCCGATCTAGTTGCAGACCGTATGCTACAGTTAGTGAGTGATGGTGGTGTGACTTCTGTAGATGGGCAGTTTGTCGGTATTGAGGCGGGATCAATTTGTGTTCATGGCGATAGCGCTGGTGCCTTAACAATGGCGCAAAAAGTTCGTGAAAAATTACAACAAAATGGCATTAATATTGTTTCGTTTGCTAAGGTAAATAATCATTAGATTAGTTAAGTTTTGGAAACTTAATTAAGTTAACGAAAAAATAGAACTATGATTAGATACGAATTTGTTAAGCCGGCAATAAATTTAGTCTCTGATATGACACAACGCTATAAAATAGTTATAGTTAGGGATTGGATATTTACTATATATAGAGGTGCTTAATGCGATTTTTACCCGTTAATGTTGATGCGTTTATTGTTGAATTAACAACTCTTGAGCAAACGATGGCGCTTACCAATGCACTGCAAAGTGTATTTATACATTGGCATATAGAAGAGATAATCCCCGCAGCGCGCACTATATTGATTCGTTATAACCCCATTGCGACTAATGCTAATACGCTTGTTAAGCATATCGCTAAATTGGATATTTCAGCAAGTGTTATGCAATCTGGTGAATTGGTGACAATACCTGTTCATTATAATGGCGAGGACTTAGCCCAAGTGGCTGAATATCTAGGTATAACTGTTGCTGAAGTCATTGCAAGACACACCAATAATGAATATCAAGTGGCTTTTTGTGGTTTTGCGCCTGGCTTTGCTTATATGGTGTCTAAAAATGCTCAGCTTAATGTACCGCGTCGTCCATCACCACGAGTTCGTATTCCAGCTGGTTCAGTTGCTTTAGCAGGTGAGTTTAGTAGTATTTATCCTCAAGCTAGTCCCGGCGGTTGGCAACTTATTGGTATAACCGATACCGCTGTATGGGATTTAAATCGCGATCAACCTGCACTATTGAAACCCGGTAGCCGAGTTAATTTTGTTGATGCTAGCAAATCCACTAAGAAGTATCATTTGCCTACCGCTAAAAAAGGCGATAGCAACAGCAATCAACAACAGGATATCAAAATATTAGCAACAGGATTACAAACACTTCTACAAGACGCAGGGCGCATTGGTCAGGCGGCATTAGGTATCTCTGAATCTGGAGCGATGGATAAGGGAGCATTACATAGCGGTAACCGCATTGTGGGCAATCCAATAAATGAAGCCGTATTAGAAATTACGCAAGGTGGTTTTAAAGCGCAGGTAAACCGTGGTATGTTGGTTGCTGTTACAGGGGCTGAGTGTGATATACACATTACAACATCAGATGGCGAAAAGTATAATGTGGCCATGTATCAACCGATTCAATTGGAAAAAGGCGATATTATTAGTTTGGGAAGCGTAAAATGTGGTGTGCGTAGTTATTTCTCTGTGCGTGGTGGTTTTCAAGTATCACCTGTTTTAACCAGTTGCTCTTATGATACACTTGCTCAAGTCGGACCATCGCCACTAAAAATCGGTCAAACGCTAGCTATTAAGAAAATTCAAACTTTAAATGCGGTGTCGTTAACCGAAACACCAATGATACGCTATCCTACTTGTAATGATGTTATTGTACTCGATATTGTGCTTGGGCCGCGTACTGATTGGTTTACAAAGCAAGCGGTAGAATTACTTTCTTCTCAACTATGGCAGGTGACACCTGCATCTAATCGTATTGGTTTACGTTTGTCTGGTGACATGCCTTTAAGCCGTGACAAAGCGCAAGAATTACCCAGTGAAGGCACCTGCATGGGAGCAATACAAATTCCAGCAAATGGGCAGCCGGTACTATTTTTGAATGATCATCCTTTAACAGGGGGCTATCCTGTTATCGGGGCTGTGTGTACATACCATTTAGATTTGGCCGGTCAAATTCCAGTCAATGCCAAAATAAAATTTAATCCTATAGGGATGTTTAAAGAAATTGAAGGGAGTGATATTGATCATGTCTGAAAATAATCAAAAAATAACTCACAAAGTATTGATCGCTAACCGAGGCGAGATTGCCGTACGTATTATACGTGCTTGTCGTGATATGGGTTTTTTGTCTATTGCAATTTATGCCGATGCGGATATTGATGCACTTCATGTACAAATGGCAGATGAAGCTTATGGATTATCAGGCAACTTACCGAGTGAAACTTATCTCGATATTGATAAAATCATTGCTATAGCCAAAAAATCAGGCGCTACAATGGTGCACCCAGGTTATGGGTTTTTATCAGAACGTGTTGAATTTGCTAAAGCAGTGCAAAATGCTGGTTTAATATGGATTGGACCAAATCCAGAAACGATCGAAATGTTAGGCGATAAAGTCAGAGCCAGACAACTTGCATTGCAAGTTGGCGCGCCTTTAGTGGCTGGAACTAAACAACCAGTGCAAGATGTTAAAGAGGTCGTTGAATTTGCGCACGCTCATGGTTTACCGATAGCGATTAAAGCGGCATTCGGTGGCGGCGGTCGGGGATTAAAGGTGGCTTGGCAAATGGAAGAAGTTGAAGAACTTTATCATTCCGCTGTACGCGAAGCGACTACTGCCTTTGGTCGTGGTGAATGTTTTTTAGAACAATTTTTACATAATCCTCGGCATATTGAAGCACAAATCATTGCAGATACATTAGGTCATGTCGTTGTGGTTGGAACTCGTGACTGTTCACTGCAACGTCGTAACCAAAAATTAATTGAAGAATCACCAGCACCGTTTTTAACCGAACAATTAGAGCAACAAATTATTCAAGCTTCGATTGATATTTGTGCTAAAGCAAATTATGTCGGTGTGGGTACAGTTGAATTTTTGCTTAGTCAGGATGGCAAGTTATCCTTCCTTGAAGTAAACACAAGATTGCAAGTTGAACACCCAGTTACAGAAGAAACAACGGGTGTCGATCTTGTTATCGAGCAACTGCGCATTGCCCAAGGTTTACCGCTTAGTATTAACCAAACGCCTAAACCACGAGGTCACGCTATTGAGTTTCGTATTAATGCTGAGGATGTAGCTAATGGCTTTTTACCCGTAGCTGGTACCATTAAACGGTTTGATGCACCATCGGGGCCGGGAGTACGTTTAGATAGTGGGGTGGTAACGGGTTCAACGATCCCTGCAATGTTTGATTCACTCATAGCAAAACTGATTATTGTTGGAAATAATCGTGAACAGGCCATTGCAAGGGCTCGTCGTGCTTTAGCTGAGTTTTCGATTGAGGGGGTGGCAAGTGTATTACCATTTGCACGTGCGGTTATTGAACATCCAGATTTTTGTGATGATTTTAAAATGCATACGCGTTGGATCGAAACTGAATTGACTGCAACAATAACGCCGACCAAAAGGCAAATACCACAAAAAGAAGCAACGCTGACTCACACATTTATCGAGATTGACGGTAAACGTTGTAAACTGGGTTTTCCTGCACAACTCTTTGCTGGGTTATCCTTGCAAACGGAAGCTAATTTAGATACATCTTCCAGCGTGAAAGAAGAAATCTCTGAATTGATTGTCCAGTCACCTGTGTCGGGTAGTCTTTTTAAATGGGTGATCAATGATAATCAAAGCGTAAACGCAGGCGATGTTATTGCTATTATGGAAGCCATGAAAATGGAAGTTCAAGTTATTGCACATCGAAACGGCGTTTTAAAACAGACAATCAAAGAAGGCAATTATGTCAACGCGGGATCACCTGTTGCAGAAATCATTTAGATAGCGTTGATAAAACAAGAATATTTTTCATCAAAGTAGTAAAAAAACATCAAATATAGACAATATATTTTGCTTATTTTATACTCATGAGCATGATATTTTGTCTATTTTTAATGTGTTAGGATGATTTATATTGAAGTTTTCTCAGCAATCAAAACTCACTAATGACGTATTAGCCTTAGCGTTATCGCCAGCCTTAACACCAGATGGAATTATTGACAACCCTCAATTTTTTGCTGGTTATGCTCTTTACCCACAGATTCTTGCTAGATCTTTACTGGTTCTGGCTGATATTACTGCGACCCGATATTTTAAACCAGTGCCGGTGACTTTGCGTGATCCTGTTTTATCTGCGCAAGGGAATCAATTAAGAGCAGAAGTTTTTTCTGCCTGCAACAGTGTTTATGCCCGTTTAGATTTGCTACAACAAGGATTTGATGGAAAAATATCACGAGGCACAACCAATGTAGATATTGGTATTAGCTTAAGGCAAGCGCTAACTCAGGTTAATAATAAAGATAAACTTTATCTCAATATTGGCAATCAAGGTTTGGCAACGCACCATATCCAAAAACAAGATAGAGATGTGATTGGTATAAAAGCCATTATTGAGCGCCCTGTTGCAATGCCAGATAGGTGGATTCGAGCACTTGGTAATGTAGCTGAAATTCATACCAAAATGGTCGCTGTTTTTACGGTAACGGGAATACAAGCACAAACGTTTATTGCGGGATTGCCAACCGTGACTAGTAAACAACAATCAAGCTGGCTAGTGCCATCCAATACCGGTATTAAATTGATGGCTCAAGGCGATATCAATAGTGTGTATATTTCGGGGCTACACCGGTTAAGCGCACTTAAGCGATTAATGACCAATATTAAACGTTTAACTTTTTACCGGTTAGCAAGTGGCGAACAAGGACCCTGCATGGTTGAAGTTGAACTCGACGGTGCAAGGCTTACTTTGAGCTTAACTGCACAGCCATGGCAAGGTTATTCTGGCGAAGGCGCCTTGCTTGAGTTGCTTGCACCAAAACAGCAATTACAAAATGCTCAACTTATTCAATCTATTTTACAATTTGATTCGCTGATCGATCTGGCTCAGCTAGCGATAAAAACAGGTTTAGATACTCAGCGCATTAATAGTTCGCTGGCGTATCTAGCTGTTTCAGGTAAGTTGGGTTTTGATGTACACCAAAATGGCTATTTTCATCGTCAATTGCCTGAAGATCCTAATCGACTTATCAAAGATAATCCGCGTTTAAAATCGGCCTATAAATTGCTTGAATGTATTGATCGGGTTGATGAAAACACATGGATGGTTCACTCGAATAACGAAGACTATCGTGTCCGTTTTGTTAGGCAGAATAGTAAAATGACATCACAATGTACTTGCTCATGGTATCTGAATCATCAACTCAAAAAAGGACCGTGTAAACATATTTTAGCAGTGCAAATTAAGGAAAATATTTATGAATGCTAACTTAGCAAAAGCCGAAGCGATTTTTACTTCTTTGAATTGGAATAATGTCACAGCTGACAATATTTTACAACAACCGCTAGGTAGCAAAGAGCAGCAAAAGATTGCACTTTTAGGATTAAAAAGTGGCAAATGGGGTGACTATGTCAAAGTTGGTAACGCTTTTCAATGGCAAGATTATGTTAAGTGTAATAAAGCATATTTAGCTTTGTATGCCATTCGGATTGGGGTATCAGTGAGCCGAGCGTTAAAACTTGCTCATTATACTTATTCATCTTTGTTATTGCCGGTTATTATTGAACGTGGTGAGAATTATGCACAAAATTTTGTGCAACAAGCGTCTGCGCCTACAGATCTTGCTGTTCAGTTGGTAGATCGTTTAAATTTGATTATTCCTGAAAATCAAAATTATATCGCCGATTGGACGTTGTATGCGGCGGTTGCTATGCGTGGTTGTGATGTTGTAAAGCATTTTTCAGTTGCTATTCATGATGCTGATATTGTCGACCCTTTTTACGATAAAATCCCTCCAAATATAGCTCAATGTCAGCGTCGATTTATCGAACATATTCATATTGCTATTGCGTTAAATACACCTGCTACAGGGTCTTTTAGTGAAGTGTTTCGCTTGGGGGTAACATTAGGTTGGCTTGACCGAGAGCAAGCAAAAGAGTTAATTTTTTTAGCCTTAGATATCGCTATTCGTCCTATAGATCGTAAAGTATGGTTAGATACACTTTATGATTTAGGTGTTACCAATGCTGAATTGTGTCAGCGAGTACCTGTTTTAATTCCATTACTAGCCATGGGTGAATCAGCAATCATTAATCGATTAGCACCCGTTTTAATCCCCTTTGTTGATGATGAGTTATTAGTTGAAGTGATGACGGCATGCTTATCATCTAAAATAAAATCGGTCAAAAAATTAGTGTTAAAGATTGCTCTAAATCGCAAAAAGCCCAAAAATGCTGATTTGTTTATGCCTTTGTTAAACCTATTACTTGACCAAACTGATGAGTCAATTGTGGCTTTAACTAGCAAACTAATTACAAAGTGGCATCTTGATAATCATACCGTACAATCTAATTCCTCCGAGTTACAACATCTTTGGCAACCAACACCGCCACTTTGGCAATTACCGCCTTTTGAATTAGAGCCTATTTCCGCTGATGTATTAACTGAGTTAGCCTCTGAATTAGTAAAAAGAAACATATCTGGTCATGATAGTGTGACGGAAAGATTTTTAGCTGTAGCCAATATTATTGCTTATCACGATCCTCAAGCAGCAAAAGCGAGTTTAGCGGGTATAAAATTGCGGGTTGACCAGCTTCTTGGTTTTCTATTTTATTGGCGTAAAGGCGAAGATATTCCGTATCATAAATATTTGTCTGATTTATTGAAAGCACGTGATTATATTGTTTGTAAAAACTTAGGCAAAATACCTTGTTTACTGTCGACACCAAGCATGAGTGATCTTTCAATAACAGTGGATGATCTTAGTCAACGATTAGCGATTTATCAACAGTTGAAAATTGATGCATTAGAGGCGGATCTGTTTTTAGCCTTGACTCGTCTTGATGTTTCGACACAAACATCATCAACGATAGAAAAACTCAAGAAGTTAAATGTTGCAGTCGTTTTGCAATCAGGACAAAAAATGCCAATTGATGCTGGCTCTTTAGTATTACAGTATCTGGACGATCCAGTAATCGAACCTAAATTAGCGTTAAATACTTATATTGAAGACGTACTGTCCCTGCCACAATCATTAAATTATTTTCCTAAACGTATTGGAAATAACGGGTTTACAAAAATTCTTGCTATTTTTCCGTTATGGAACGATAGTGCAATACCGTCAGATATTGATTGGGCAACAGATTACCATCAAGGTTTTGAGTTCCAGCAAATTGTTAACAGACGTTCTCCTTTTGATGCACGTTCTGCAATGACATTGTTAGCTATGCAACGCGCTAATTCGCCTTATGTGGCTAGCAATATGGCTCAAGCAGTAAATGATGCATGGCAAAGAGGTTTGCTTATTCCAGGTGTGGCAGATGTTTTGTTACTGGAGCGGTTTAGTCAGGTTCCTTGTCGTATAGCTAGTTTGGTGTCAGTATTAACCGATATTGCAAAACAAGGCATTCTTTCGGTGGTTTGGCCTATTTTGGATCAATTAATCATCGCATCATGTAAAGCGCCGAGACTGTTATCAGGCACGCTTGAAACTGTTGATGCGATAGCTGAGTTTTTACCAGAAGTTCAATATGCTGTCGATCAAGGCATAGCCGATGCCAATCAATTGCAATTACTTGGCATCAGAATGTTAGCCAGTAAAGAGGGGAGTGCTAATGCGATTAAGAAAGCAAAAGCCATAGTTGAAAAACTACCTAAAATCGCCCCTTTAACACAAGATGTATCGATGCGAGCTCCTGATGATTTTGACCAAGTATGGTCAAAACCGCAAAAGGCTAAAGTTGTGCCTGAAGATAATGTTTCAATTACTATTAGTAAGCCTGTAATAGATCAATCATCACGCTTTTCTAAAGCATTGGCTAAATCACTAATGTTTACTTTAAAACTCCCCAATGTGTCTAACCAAGTTTTCCACATAGTAAAAAATGATTGGTATTATGATTTAGAATACGAATTCCAATGCGAAGCTTACCCAGCATTATCAAAAGATCAACAAGTTATACCTAATTTTCAATCAAGAGTTTGGTTACATTGGTGTATTAACAAACAGTTACTTGTTGTTGAAAAAACACGTAATTGGCAAGAAAATAACGATGGGCCATTATCAAGTAAATATAATTTGATTTTTTTAAACACAGATAATCTGATTTTTTCAAAATCGTTAGTGACAGTGATTATCGGATTGTTGGCTCAAGACAGTGATACTTATAAAGCAAATTTTATTTTTGAAAAAAATGTTAAAAAAGGAATCATTGATGCAGATACCATGCGTAAAGCTATTATGTTGTTTCTCGATTATCCTGATTTAAGCCCCGCTAAATTAATTCGATTACTAGAAAAAAGACCAAGTTTATTGCCAATATTTTGTCCAGTATTAATTGAATGCATTAAGTTTGTTGGAAATCTAGTAAAACAAGGTGAAAAAATACCTGTTTGGATCAATCGGATTTTAGATATGTCATTAACCTATGCCCCTTATTTGAAAGAGGCAACTAGGCGCGGTTATCTAACTGAACTTGATTCTCAATGGCAAGGATTAGCGGATATTGCCCAAGCAAAAGCAAAATCAGTGGCAGTAAACAAAGCAAAACAACTACTTGAATTACTTAAGTAAGATGGTTATTTTTGGAAAATTGATTAGAACACCTAAAATATGTCTAATATAAAAGCAATGAATAATTAAATTTAATCATTATGTAAAGTGATATATAAAAAAACATTATGATGATGATTATTTTCTATAAACATAATGTTGAATTATGTTATTGTTTTGCCTTTATTTTAATAAACAAGGAATATTATGACTCATTCTTCTCATCCGTTGGTTCGTTTTTACTTAAAAGTAGGGTTGATACCGCAGATTTTATTGGGCTTAATATTTGGTATTATTCTCGCCGCAGTATCGAAAGATACCGCATTAGGAATGTCTCTTATAGGTGGACTATTTATTAATGCCTTAAAATCGGTAGCTCCAATACTTGTGCTCATTTTAGTGATTGCATCAATATCCAACCATCAGCATGGTAAACAGGCGAATATGAGATCGTTAATTACCCTTTATCTTGTTGGAATGATGTTAGCTGCACTATTAGCAACCATTGCTAGTTTTTTATTCCCATCGCAAATTTCATTTGGTGACACACTAAATAACCTTGAGCTTTCTCCGCCTAATGGCATTACCGAGGTGTTAAAAACGTTATTAGGCAAAATGATCGACAATCCTGTCAATGCGCTGATAAATGCAAATTATATTGGTCTTATTGTATGGGGAGTTGGTATTGGTTTAGCACTAAGGCACGCTAGTGAAAGCACTAAAACAATGATGAATGATCTGTCTTATGCTATCTCATTTATTGTCAGAATTATTATTCGATTTGCGCCTTTGGGAGTCTTTGGACTTATTGCTTCAACATTAGCCGAAACAGGTTTTGATGAGCTGAAAAAATATGCTCATTTATTAATTGTATTAGTTTCTTGCATGGTGATTGTTGCATTGGTTATCAATCCATTACTTGCTTATCTAGTTATGCGAAAAAATCCATATCCACTTGTATTCACTGCTTTAAAAGAGAGTGCAATTCCTGCTTTTTTTACACGTAGCTCAGCAGCAAATATTCCTGTCAATATGGAAATCTGTAAAAAATATAACATGGATGAAGATACCTATACCGTTGCTGTGCCATTAGGCGCAGCAATTAATATGTCGGGGGCGGCTGTTACTATAACGGTGTTAACTTTAGCCACAGTTAATTCAATGCCGGCTAGTGCTGGTATACATGTTGATATCTATTCTGCGGTATTACTTTGTATTGTAACTTCAGTATGTGCTTGTGGGGCATCGGGAATTGCGGGGGGATCTTTACTGCTTATTCCTGTCGCGTGTAGTATGTTTGGTATTCCTAACGAAATTTCAGCTAAAGTGATTGGCATTGGGATTGCTATCGGTGTGATTCAAGATTCGGTTGAAACTGCATTAAATTCGTCAAGTGATGTTGTGTTTATTGGTGCAGTTTCGTCGGCAGCGCAAAATAAAAAATGAATATCAACGCAGATTAAATATTGAATTCTATTTGCATTCAGCTACATAACCAACTACATAATGATATGCAGATGGTTATTTAACCAAAATTCATGCATTGCAAACGGTGTAATATTTACACCGTTTTTATTTATACCACTATTTATTGTCATTGATAATGACTAAAATGTTAGCAATGAAACGATGTTTATCTATTTTTAATTGATTACTTGATTATAGCCGTCAATTACACTTTTAAGTTCGCTATTCAAAGAATCAACTTCTCTTTCTATAGTATTGGTCTGTAAATTTTTTAAAACTACTTTCATTTGATTAATCAATCCAGGTAAACGATCAACGAAACGGTCATAATACATATCGTTTAAACCTTGTTGTTTAATCAAGTTATTTTTGCCTTTATTCGTCATTAATTCATTGGTTATGGATTCTATTTGCTGAATTTTTTGTTCAAGGGCTGATTTATCGAGATTTTTAAACTGGTTGTTTTCGTTAAAGCTTTCATTGATTAACTCGATAACATCTTCAGATAAATCCATGATTTCCATGCAATTGTAGTTAATTGTTAACCCTTTGTTTTTTATTTCTGATTTTTGAAATGCATGGATTTCTTTGTATAATTTACCATAAGCTGCTAAAGCCACACTTTTTGCTTCAACATATTGGTTATAAAGCATGTCAAGATTATTTAACAGTTCAGGTAATTTGGCAAAGTCATCCAATTTGTACTCATTATCTAAATAATATTTAGCTATCTGGTCATAAGCTAATCCTATTTCAACGTATTTATCACTTAATGCTTTGCCTGCGGCATCAAGTTCGGGTAACTCTGGTTTTAATGCTAATAACTCAGTAATGAATTGTTTATATTCATCAAGCTCCTTTGGTTCTGGGTGATAGCCGATAAAAAGTTTCGTTGGATTTTTTTTCACATAATTGACATCAATTTTACCGTTTTTATCACTGAGACCTCTTAAAAACCCCTTAACACTGCTATCAAGATGATAAAGAGAAGAAGTCATCTTGCCACGCCCATTCCCTCTTAATTCATCTGCAGCTTCGGAGACATTAGCATTAAAAACCTCTAGCCATATATTACCTTTACGCGCTTTCAGTGCAAATTGCCGTGAAACATCTTCAGTCTTTTTAGAATCAGAAGGTTTAGCCTCTGAAGTTGCTGTGGGTTGTTGTGTTTTGTTTTCGGTTGGTTTGTCATCACAGCCAATCATCAAAAATCCAGCAATCAATACGGTTAAAAATTTTTTTTTCATTATTTATTTCCTTAATTTTGGCTTTATAAATTCAGTGTGTTAATACTTTATTATCTTTTAATGATTATTTCTAATAAAATATGAAGTTGGAACGATAAATTGCGATGTTTATGCTCAATTTTTATAATAATTCTGGCATTGATTGATACGATGGTTATTACATGTTTTAACAAATAGATACTGCGAAGTGTTAATTAATCACGAAACGGTATAGAATCCTGAATATTTTTTACAAAAAATATAATCTAAAAAGTGAATATCACATCACCATTAAAGTATGTATCTTTTTTGTTTTTCCCATTTGTTTGTTAACGTGCAGGTTTTGTGAGTATTTGATTGATACGATGATTATTATACTTTTTAATAAATGGGATACTGTGAAGTGTTAATTAACCACGAAACGGTATAGAATCCTGAATATTTTTTACAAAAATATAATCTAAAAAGCGAACATCACATCACCATTAAAGTATGTATCTTTTTCGTTTTTCCCATTTGTTTGTTAACGTGCAGGTTTTGTGAGTATTTGATTGATACGATTATTATTACACGTTTTAACAAATAGATACTGCGAAGTGCTAAGTAATCACGAAACGGTATAGAATCCTGAATATTTTTTACAAAAATTTAGCTTGCTGTCTTAATTTATCTTCAATTTGACTTTGTTGTTTGTTAGCTGATTATAAATGATCGGACGACTGACCATAAATATTTAGCCAATCGATGGCGGTGTTTTTTTATGATATAGACTCCATATCGCTTGTCTGGGATACGGCGTTAGGTATATGCATTACTGTAATTTCTGAAATTACTATCAACAACGCGAATAATTACTAGAATTTATCTATTTTTTATTCGATACTTTTGTGATATTAAATTTTTTAATTTACAGTGAATCTTCTATCTGTTTAATGTTATCTTTAGTAAAAGTAGTGTTTGTCTTTTCACTTATCTCTTTATTCTTTGCTATAGACCATAGGCTATCGAAGTCTTTGTCGTAGTGTTTTCATCTTCAAAGATTGTCTCTTTCACCTCTAAAGCTTAGTAGCATTAGGATTAATCCTACTTTTCGAAAGCACTACCAGTTTGATCGTTGTCATATGTAACATATCGCGTTGCTTTTTCTTGAATGACTACTTATTATTGGAAACTTGTATTTAAGGCAATTGCTCACTTTACTTGAGTACCTTAAGCTATAAGGAAACATTATGTCATTCAATGCCATTATTCTAGAAAAAGAAGAAGCGACTGGGGTTACCTGTTCACTAAAAAATATTAATAAACAACAATTATTAGCACAACAAGGTGATACATTGATCCAAGTGGCGTATTCAAGTATTAACTATAAAGATGCATTAGCTATCACCAACAAAAGTCCAGTTGTAAGGCAATGGCCAATGGTGCCAGGGATTGATGGTGTTGGTACGGTCATTGAATGTGCTAGTGGCCGTTATCAAAAAGGCGATAGGGTGATTTTAAATGGGTGGGGGTGTGGCGAAACTCATTGGGGCTGTTTGGCGCAATATGCTTATTTACAATCTGACTGGTTGATTCCGCTACCTAACAATCTTACCGCTTATCAATCAATGATCATTGGCACAGCCGGTTATACTGCAGCTTTATGCGTCCAGCGTATTGTTGATTTTGGTGTAAAACCACAAGATGGCATGGTATTGGTAACGGGAGCAAGTGGCGGAGTGGGTTCGATTGCCATTACTTTACTAACTAAATTAGGTTATCAAGTTACGGCGTCGACCAGTAAAACTGATGAAGCACATTATTTACAAAAACTCGGGGCAGTTAATGTTATTGATAGCCAAACTTTAAAAGAAGCAGGCAAACCCTTACAAAAAGAACAGTGGTCAGCGGTTGTTGATGCGGTTGGTTCGCACACTTTAGCAAATGCTTGCGCTCAAACTCAATATGGCGGTATTGTCGCTTGTTGTGGACTTGCTCAAGGAATGGACTTACCAGCAACAGTTGCGCCATTTATTTTACGAGGAGTAACTTTGGCTGGGGTGGATAGTGTTATGGCAAGTTATGATAAACGTGTGTTGGCATGGAATTTATTAGCGCAGCATCTGGATGAAGAGATCTTATCTTATGTCGGCAGAACAATCACATTAAATGAGTGTGTGGAAGTGGCAAATAAAATGATCGCAGGAAAAATAAAAGGGCGCTTTGTTGTTGATGTAAACAAATGAATCTAGGTATTGCTAAACAGTGGTATCTTGATAATTACTGTTAATCACTTGTTCGCTCATTTACTATAAAGTTATAAAAAAAGCGGTGTAATATTTACACTGCTTTTTTATAACACTATTTATTGTCATTGATAATATCTAAAATGTTAGCAATGAAACGGTTTTTATCCATTTTTAATTGATTATTTGATTATAGCCGTCAATTACACTTTCAAGTTCCCTATTCAAAGATTCAACTTCCCTTTCCGCTGTGTTGTCCTGTAAATTTTTTAAAACTATTTTCATTTGATTAATCAATTTAGGTAAACGATCAACAAAACGGTCATAATACATATCGTTTAAACCTTGTTGTTTAATTAATTTACTCTTGCCTTTATTCGTCATTAATTCATTGGTTATGGATTCTATTTGCTGAATTTTTTGTTCAAGGGCTGATTTATCGAGATTTTTAAACTGGTTGTTTTCGTTAAAGCTTTCATTGATTAACGCAACAATATCTTCAGATAAATCCATGATTTCCATGCAATTGTAGTTAAGAGTTAACCCTTTGTTTTTTATTTCTGATTTTTGAAATGCGTGGATTTCTTTGTATAATTTTTCGTAAGCCGCTAAAGCCACACTTTTTGCTTCAACATATTGGTCATAAAGCGTGTCAAGATTATTTAACAGTTCAGGTAATTTGGCAAAGTCATCCAATTTGTACTCATTATCTAAATAATATTTAGCTATCTGGTCATAAGCTAATCCTATTTCAATGTATTTATCACTTAATGCTTTGCCTGCGGCATCAAGTTCGGGTAACTCTGGTTTAAATGCTAATAACTCAGTAATCAATTGTTTATATTCATCAAGAACTTCTGGTGTTGGGTGATAACCGATAAATAGTTTCGTTGGATTTTTTTTCACATAATTGACATCAATTTTACCGTTTTTATCACTGACGCTTTTTAAAAATCTCCCGACTTTGTCATCAAGATGATAAAGAGAAGAAGTCATATTGCCTCGTCCTCTTAATGCTTCTGCAGCTTGGGAAACATTAGTATTAAAAACGTCTAGCCATATATTACCTTTACGTGCTTTCAGGGCGAATTGTTGTGAAACATCTTCAGTAGTTTTAGACTCAGAAGATTTAACTTCTGAAGCAGCTGTGGGTTGTTGCGTTTTGTTTTCGGTTGGTTTGTCATCACAGCCAATCATCAAAAATCCAGCAATCAATACGGTTAAAAATTTTTTTTTCATTATTTATTTCCTTAATTTTGGCTTTATAAATTCATTGTGTTAATACTTTATTATCTTTTAACGACTATTTCTAATCAAATATGAAGTTGAAATAATGAATTGCGATGTTTATTCTCAATTATTCGTAATAATTCTGGCATTGATTGATACGATGGTTATTACAAGTTTTAACAAATAGATACGGTGAAGTGTTAATTAACCACGAAACGGTATAGAATCCTGAATATTTTTTACAAAAATATAATCTAAAAAGCGAACATCACATCACCATTAAAGTATGTATCTTTTTCGTTTTTCCCATTTGTTTGTTAACGTGCAGGTTTTGTGAGTATTTGATTGTTACGATGATTATTACACGTTTTAACAAATAGATACTGCGAAGTGCTAAGTAATCACGAAACGGTATAGAATCCTGAATATTTTTTACAAAAATTTAGCTTGCTGTCTTAATTTATCTTCAATCTGGCTTTGTTCTTTGCTAGCTGATTATAAATGATCGGAAGACTGACCATACATATTTAGCCAATCGATAACGGTGATTTTTTTATGATATAGATGCCATATCGCTTATGGGATACGCGTTAGGTATATTCATTACTGTCATTGCTGAAATTACTATCAACAATGCGAGCAATTCCGACTCGTTAGATCACATCAGCGGGTTCTTAAATGAAATTAGCACTTGTATTATTTTATAAATGGGAATACATTCATTGGAGTGCTATTTTTACCATTACCATTTTAAATTTTCAGTCATCTAAGATTAATTTATGAGGGAATGTGATATGCCATATAAAACTCGTGAAGATTTACCCGATTCAGTACGCCATGTTTTGCCTGAGCATGCGCAAGATATTTTTAAAGAAGCATTCAATAGCGCGATTAAGGAATATCAAGATCCGCATAAGCGACGTGATAATAGTGATCCCGAAACGATTGCTTTTAAAGTGGCTTGGGCAGCAGTCGAAAAGGTTTACCACAAGGGTGAAGATGGTAAATGGCAACGTAAATAATCATTAGGCAACCCAGTTAAATAATAATTCGATAGAAATAATTTATATCATCCTAATTTTTTTACTAATCATTACTTTTATGAGAATAAAATAAGTTAGGATTAGATTATTTCTATCACAAGTAAAAACGGATTTATTATATTGGTTTTCTTTTTTATCCTAGTTAGAAATAAACGCTATTTATTTTTCTCTGACTTACGTTAAATCTATTAACGAAGTAAAACGTAATTAACAGCAATATATTAGTTATCTGTAAAGCCATTACGAGTTGGGACATTTTATAGCATCAGGTCGAAAAGTTCCGCGCACAGGCGGAATGATTCTTTGCTAAGTAGAAAGCAAGAAATAGCAATTTTAATCATAAAGGAAGATCCATTTTATATTCATTACATTGCTCAATACCATATTATCGAGTTTGTTCCCTCGAAATAGGCTGATGAGTTTGAAGAATTTATTTAAAATTTGCTTTAACTATTTAAAATTTAAAATTATTTTTGTTATTTTTATCGTGTACCTATAAAGTTCTAAATATCAAAAAAAGTAACTCACCTTACTAATATTAATTCATAACTTTCCTCCAAAATATACTTATATTTTTCCTGATCAATACGGAAAAAGTTGGTTAGTAATTCTATTTTTTTCCTTTTATACTAAAGTTGAATTCTCAATAAACACAGGTACTTGATTATGAATAATAAAGGTTTACCAAAAGATTTTTTATGGGGAGGTGCCGTTGCAGCTCATCAATTAGAAGGGGCTTGGCAAGTCGGTGGTAAAGGAGTGAGTGTCGCTGATGTGATGACGGTGGGTTCACCTAAAAGCTATCGAAAAATTACTGAAGGTGTTATTGACGGTGAATATTACCCAAATCACGACGCTATTGATTTTTATCATCACTATAAAGATGACATTAAACTCTTTGCCGAAATGGGTTTTAAATGTTTTAGAACCTCTATTGCGTGGACGCGTATCTTTCCAAAAGGTGATGAACTTGCACCAAATGAAGAAGGATTAAAATTTTATGATGATCTTTTTGATGAATGCTTAAAATACAATATTGAGCCAGTTGTTACCCTTTCCCATTTTGAATTGCCTTATTATCTTGTTACTGAATATGGTGGCTTTCGCAATCGTAAATTAATTGATTTTTTTGTGCGTTTTGCCGAGGTCTGTTTTGATCGTTATAAAAATAAAGTCAAATATTGGATGACTTTCAACGAAATTAATAATCAGGCTAACTTTAATGAAGATTTTGCACCATTTACTAATTCAGGGATTTACTATAAAGCGGGCGATAATCGCGAGCAGATCATGTATCAAGCTGCACATTATGAATTAGTTGCCAGTGCTAAAGCGGTGCAAATTGGTCATGCCATTAACCCTGATTTTGAAATAGGTTGTATGTTAGCAATGATACCAATCTATCCAGAGACCAGTAAACCCGGTGATATTTTAATGGCACAAAAGGCGATGGAGCGTAAATACTTTTTTGCTGATGTGCATGTCCATGGTGAGTATCCAAACCACATTAAAAAATATTGGCAACGTAAAGATTTTCAACTTGATATCACCGATCAAGATCTTGAGATTTTGAAAAGCGGCAGCGTTGATTACATTGGTTTTAGCTATTACATGTCAAACGCAATTAGGAAAAAAACTGGTAATGACAGCTATGAATATAACGAAAAAACCGATCTGATTGGTAATCAATATGTCAAGGTGTCTGATTGGGGATGGCAGATTGATCCCGAGGGATTACGTTATACGTTAAATTGGTTGACTGATATGTATAGGCTTCCATTATTTATTGTAGAAAATGGCTTTGGGGCTTATGACAAAGTAGAAGCCGATGGTTCGGTGCAAGATTTATATCGTATTGAATATTTACGTGATCACATAAAACAAATGAAGCTAGCTGTTGAAGAGGATGGTGTCGATTTGATGGGATATACCCCTTGGGGATGTATTGATCTTGTTTCAGCGGGGACTGGCGAAATGGAAAAACGTTATGGATTTATCTATGTTGATAAAGACAACAAAGGCAACGGCACACTAAAACGTAGTCGCAAAGCCTCATTTGCATGGTTTAAAAAAGTCATTGAGTCTAATGGTGAAGTTTTATAAAGCATATAACTATTTTTAGGAGAATTTATGAAAAAAGCATTAATTATTTGTGCCGCAGGGATGTCATCATCATTAATGGCAAAAAAAGTGACAGAATATTTTGCTAGCAAAGATAAAGCGGTTTCGGTTGATGCGGTATCAGCAACTGAAGGGGCAAATATGATTAAAAATAGTGATTTTTCACTTTTTTTAATTAGTCCTCAAACGATGATGATGTTTGATAAATTGAAAAGTTTGGGTGATGAAGTGGGTAAACCTGTTGTCAGTATTCCTTTTCAGGCCTATATACCCATTCAATCGGGCATTGAACAATTAGCCAAGTTAATTGAGGATAATATCCAATAATTTCAATCAATTTTTGTTTTAGATATAGGTTTGGCGTTTGCCAAATGGCAGCGCCTTATTATCTGGCTGGGGCTGTGGCGTGATTACCTAACGAGCGAAAACCGTCACTATATTATTAACAATATGGTTTTAGTTGGCACAGGTTTGGATAATTGTGATTAAAAACAAACAACGTAACCTTATTAGTTTATTGGTTCGTTCTAAAAATTTATTCAAAAGTAGTGCGTGGTTAGCAACTGAGCTATCATTATCAGATCGCACTGTTCGCACTTATCTTAATGATTTAAAACCATTGGTCGAAAGCCATGGTGGAGCTATCGTTAGTAAACAAGGTTATGGCTACCAACTACAAATTAAAGATAGAACTGCTTTCAATTTATTTCTAATTGAACATCATCTATTAGATCGCAATGAAGAACAAGCGAATTGTCGAGAAGCAACTCAAAGAAAACATCATATTCTTAATCTGTTATTGTTAGAATGTCAAAAAATTGATATAGAGGCATTATCAGAGCGATTATTTATTAGTTCTTCCCAACTCAATAAAGATATTTTAGAAATTAAGCATCAACTTAAACCGTATGGTCTGACAGTCAAAAAAAGTCAATCCTTGTTTTATGTTGAGGGCGAGGAAAAAGCAAAACGACATTTCATTTTGAGTTATTTTTTCCATGATGGCTCGATTAATCTTTTGCAGCACCTAACGCATTTAAATAACTTTAGTGATGTCATTAGTTTTGATTCGTTAACCATTATTATTTTAGATGAATGCCGTGAGGCAAAAATAAAATTATCCGACGTGATGATGCAAAATATCGTGTTACATCTGTCATTAAGCATTAAACGCTTACAGTCAGGGCTTTCTATTCAAAATCTTGATATGTCACAATCGACAAAAAATACTTTGGAATATCAAGTCGCTAAAAATATTATCAATAGAATTGAAAAGGTAACAGGTTTTTGTTTTCCAAAAGAAGAACAAATGTATTTAACTTTACATTTAATGAGTAAATCAAATTTTTGCCAAAATGATTTTGATGCTGGGTTATATTCATCTTTGACTAATTTACTCATCAAGATAGAACAAGAAACGGGATATTTATTTTTAAATGATGAGCAATTGAAAAACGGCATTATCCAACACTTAAAACCGATGATTGTTCGCTTAAAGCAACATATTAAACTGAAAAATCCATTGCTTAATGAAATTAAAGACAATTCTCCAGAATTGTTTGAGTTAGTTAAAAATTACCTGAGCCAGCTTCCTGAGCTTAAAAAATTTACTATTCATGATGATGAATGGGGCTATTTAACTTTGCACTTTTTAGCTTCGATTGAAAAACTGAAAAATGAACAAAAAGCCAAAGTATTAATTATTTGTGCAACAGGCCTTGGTAGTGCCCAACTACTAAAAAATCGCGTTGAATGTGAATTTAATGAAAGAATCAAAATTGTTGCCACGCAAGGATATTATGAAATTGAGCCGAAGATATTAGACAAGATTGATTTTATTATCTCGTCAGTGGATCTTTCATCAAAAGTATTTAAAGTTCCAGTTTTTCATGTTTCAGTATTTTTTACCGAAGATGATGTACAAAAAATTCGCCGTCATCTTTCGTCACCTAATATGCTTATTTCGACACATAAAGAGCCAATATTAACCTCAAGCTGTTTAGATCATGTTATTGATGCTTTGCAAATGGTAGATGATTTATCCGCTGATTATTTTTACCGATGTGAACAGCCGCAAAGTAAAGAACAAGTTTTAAATTGTTTACTTGATCTTTTAGCGCTAAATGAAACTAGCGATTATAAACAACAGATGATAAAGCAAATGGAAAACCGTATGCGATTAGGCGATATTTTCTTTAGCCCAACCATTGTTGTGCCACATCCAGCAATGCCAGTGGGAAAATTGCCTAAAATTGGCATTGCAATAATCCCTGATGGTGTATTTTGGGATGATAATTACCCACAAATCCGATTTATCTTTATGATTTCCCCCTCGATTTATCAAAATCCGACTCTTGCGATGATGACAAAAGCGATTGTTAACTTGATTGATGATTTAGAAATGCAATCAAAACTATTGAAAACACATAATTTTCACCAATTTAAACAACTTTTTATCCAACTTATTGAAAAAGGGGTATAGCAATGAATCAGGAAATGAGCTCAGAGGATATTCAACTTATCGCTTTTAATATTATTTTATATAGTGGTAATGCTAAAACTAAAATTCACGATGCTTTTAAGGCGATGAGACAAGCCGATTTTATTACCGCCAATCAATTGCTTGAAGAAGCAAATAAAGAGATCTTACAAGCACACCATTCACAAACACAATTACTGCAAAATTATGCAAATGGCACCAAAATCACGATGGAAATTATTATGGTGCATGCACAAGATCACTTAATGACAACCATGAGTTTTCGAGAAATGGCGATTGAAATGTTACACCTATATGAAAAACATCATGAGCTAGAAACAACATTAAAGGGCTAAATAAGGAGTGGCATAATGACACAAAAGCTAACAATGCATAAAAAAATCAGCCTAACCAATCTCTATTTTAATCGATTTTTAGCGATTCGCTATACCGTCGCATTTTTTTTATTTTTGAATCTTTATTGGGCAACCTTTTTAATGGGGTCATTGTCGATGGTAGCGATTTTACCGCTTGCTCTTTTTGTTTTAGGCATACTCACCACATGGGAACAAATTAAACTTTATCGAAATCACTGCAATAAATTGCCTTATGCAAGGTTATTTTATCGTGTCTTAGCGATAGTTTTTGTGACACTAATGATTACGCTCTATACCCCTTTGTATCACTTCTTTTTTCCATTTTTAAAACAGACGCCAGATGCTTTACATGTATTAATGGTGTTACTGACGGTAAGCCTAATCATTATCACCTTAATGCTTAGCAAGTTAAATAAAATTCAACATAATCAGGATTTGCATTTCAAAAGAATCCAAGCTTACGAAGAATTTATTAATTAGATGAGGAAAACAAAATGAATACGGGATTTGTTATTTTACAGAAATACCTGATGACGCCCATGGCGAAAATATCACAATTTAAAATTGTTCGAGCTGTAATGGCGGCGGGAATGGCGTCAGTACCTTTTTCTATTGTTGGCTCCATGTTTTTAGTATTCAATACGTTGCCAATGACATTTACGGGTTTAGAAGGCTTCTTTGAAAATACTTTTTTTAGAGTGAGTGATCTCTATATGATTGCTAATACAGCAACAATTGGTATTTTAGCCCTCTATTTTAACTTTGTTGTTGGTTATGAAATGACTAAGATCGAAGCGGAAGAAACGGGTCTTAAAGTTAATGCTCTCAATGGGGCGATGCTATCCGTTTTTGCCTTTTTCATGACCTTGCCTGAATTAATTATGCAAAATGGTGTGATTACCTTACTCAATGATCAAAGTAATTTAGTCTTTAATGGGCTACGCTTAAAACCCTTTGTCTTTCGGTTGGGGACATCGGGGATATTTATTGCCATCGTTATGGCTATTGTGGCGACTCATCTCTATTTTTTATGCGTCAGACGCAACTGGGTTGTGAAAATGCCTGAAACAGTACCATTAGGTGTTTCACGTTCCTTTACTGCACTGATCCCAACTTTTGTGATTGCTTTTTTTGTGATCGTTCTTAATGGTATTTTGATCTATTTTGGCACTGATATTTTCAATATTATTGCCGTGCCATTTGCTTTTGTAACCAATCTCACTAAAAGTTGGTTGGGTATTATGGTTATCCTATTTTTAATTCATGCATTATGGGTGGTTGGAATTCATGGTGCGAGTATTATTGGGGCATTTATTACCCCTATTATGTTAACTAATATGACTGAAAATACGGCGGGAGCACATATTCCTTTTGCAGGTGAATTTAATAATTCACTCGTGATTTTAGGGGGATCTGGTTCTACCTTATTAATGACATTCTTTATTGCATTTTTTGCTAAATCTAGCCAACTAAAAATCTTAGGACGAGCATCTGCAGTGCCAGCAATATTTAATATCAACGAACCAGTTATTTTTGGTATGCCGATTGTATACAATCCTTATTTAGCACTGCCTTTTTTCTTAGCACCTATGGCTTGCGGAACATTAGGTTATCTGGCTATTAATACCGGTTTTATTCATCCAATCATCGCATTAATTCCATGGCCATCGCCAATGGGATTAGGGGCATTTATTGGCACTGGCGGTGATTATAAAGCGGCTATTGTTGCCATATTTTCAGCTATTTTAGCTTTGCTAATTTATATTCCTTTTGTCAAATTATATGACAATAAATTGTATAAAGATGAGCAAGGTAAATCAGAAAGTCAAATTCAAACAGCTTAGTTTTTTTATGTTTTAGATAAGAGCGTACGCACTTTAATTAAATGGGTTACGCTCTTTTTTATTTATAATCATAAAGATCAATTACGCTTCTTTTTTATGAGGGTCAAGCAATCATTTCGACTAAATTTACTACTTTTTTATACTTAAACGTCGTGTTTCCTGAAACTTTTTTACAAAAATCAGCTTTATTTAAAACGGATTATGTTTTTTATGGTTAATTATGTTAAGAAAATACATCATCCTTGACACCTATTAATAACATTTTCCAACAAAGTTTAATTATTTCTCACTTATGTTCATCAAATAAGATAGATAGGCAACTCTATGTAGATGAGTTTTATTATCATCGATTGCATTGCATATTAAATTATCAGCCTCTATTGAGTAAAACTAACTGATCATCTTATTTTTGGTATTAGCAATTATTGATACTCCATGCAAATGACACGTTAGGGTAAACCATTGCATTGTAAATATCTGATCAATATTTGCTCAACATTTTTATTTTCTATGTTATATTGATGATTCCCCTTAACCGATTGTTGCATGATTTATTAATGTGATTCATGTATTTTGCTGTTAAGTGGGTACGATAAATAATACTTTAATTAGGAGGTGCAAAATGTTTTATCTTAAACGTAAGTTGATAAAGTATTGCTACTTTATTGTATTTTTACTGATAAGCCAACAAGTACTTGCTGTCGAAAACGTAACACAAAAATTAGAAGCTGGTGCAGTTGCTTCGCCCGATTATTATGGTGCCATTGCTGCACAAGAAATTTTAAAAAAAGGTGGAAATGCGGCTGATGCTGCCGTGGCTACCGCTTTTGCTCTTGCTGTTACTTATCCTGAAGCGGGTAATATTGGTGGTGGGGGCTTTATGACCCTTTGGATGGATGGTAAGCCTTATTTTATTGATTATCGTGAAGTTGCACCAAGCAAAGCTGATAGAGATATGTATCTTGATGAACATAAAAATGTGATCCCTAATTTAAGTTTATATTCTTACAAAGCCTCGGGAGTGCCAGGAACGGTTGCTGGTATGTGGGCGGTGCATCAACGTTTTGGTAAATTATCTTGGAAAGAGGTGATGGCGCCGGCTATTCGATTTGCTAATGAAGGGTTTACCGTAGATAAACAGCTAGTTAAACGTTATCAAGAAGCAGCCGAGCTTGCACCTGCTAATGGTCACTTTAAGCAATACTTTGATGCTATGCAAGCAGGAAAGGTATTTAAACAGCCCGAACTTGGCAAAGTCTTAGCGCGTATTGCAAACCAAGGTAGTGATGGGTTTTATAAAGGCGAAACAGCCAAATTAATTGCCCAACAGATGGAAAAAAATGACGGTTTAATTACGGAAAACGATTTGGCAAATTATCAGGCTAAATGGCGAGATCCTTTAGTTGCTAAATGGCAAGATATGCAAATTGTTACCGCCCCTCCGCCAAGTTCAGGTGGTGTTGGTTTAATTCAACTCTTATTAATGAAACAAGATCTTGCGAATGAGTTCAAAGATGTGAAAGTGAATTCGCCACAATATATTCACTTATTAGCAGAAATAGAAAAACGTGTTTTTGCTGATCGGGCTGAATATATGGGGGATCCTGATTTTATCTCTGTACCCGTTACACAATTGATTGATGCTAATTATTTAGCGCAAAGAGCTAAGCAAGTTAATCCAAAAGCTATTTCGATTACTGAACAAGTTAAACCTGGTTTAGACAATAATCGCGAAAAATTACAGACAACGCATTTTTCTATTGTGGATAAATGGGGCAATGCGGCATCTAATACATATACGCTCAATGGCTGGTTTGGTTCGGCGGTTGTAATAGAAGGTACAGGTATTATACTCAATAATGAAATGGATGATTTTAGTAGTAAACCTGGTGTTGCTAATCAGTTTGGTGTTGTGAGCAAAGATGCTAATGCAATCGAGCCAAATAAACGCCCTTTATCTTCTATGACGCCAAGTATATTTATTAAAAATAATGATGTTGCAATGGTTATTGGTACACCGGGCGGTTCAAGGATTTTTACTTCAATTTTCCAAGTGGTGACGAATGTCTTTGATAACCATATGTCATTAAAAGCAGCAATAGATGCTCCGCGTTATCATCATCAATTATTACCAACTAATCTTATCTTTATTGAGCGTTTTCAAAATAGAGTACCAGAAGATTTAAAAGCTCAACTCAAACAGATGGGGTATCAGTTTAAGCAGCAAGATTTTAGCGGTGATATTCAAGCCATAAAAATCACTGACAATAAACCCGAAGCTGTATCAGATATTCGAGGCAGAGGTAAATCAATTATTGTTAGATAATTGCTTTTTAATAGCATCTAGTGATGTGCAATAAGTCAATGAATTTTTATTTGGCTTGTTATTGTACCGAAAATAGATAATAAAAAAACCCGTTTTATTAACGGGTTTTTTTTATTTGTATTGAGTGATAATTATTCAGAAATAATTTCAACAATAACTTTAGCAAAAGCTTCACTGTGTACTTGGAAGAACACTTCGTGTTCGCCAGTAGTACGCAGTACACCATTTGGCAGGCGAACTTCGCTTTTTGATACTTGAATACCACGAGCTTTAACTGCATCTGCGATATCACGAGTACCGATTGAACCAAATAATTTGCCTTCATCACCAGCTTTAGAAGTGATAGTAACTTTACCAAGTGCATTAATTTCAGCAACGCGTTGTTCAGCGGCTTTTAATGTCTCAGCAAGTTTTGCTTCTAATTCAGCACGACGAGCTTCAAAAAATTCGATATTCTTTTTAGTCGCTGCTACTGCTTTACCTTGTGGAATCAAAAAGTTACGCGCATAACCCGCTTTAACATTAACTTGATCACCTAAGCTGCCTAAATTAGCAACTTTATCGAGTAGAATAATTTGCATTATATGTTCCCTCTGTTGCTAATTACTGATGGTTGTCAGTGTATGGTAATAATGCCAAGTAACGAGCGCGTTTGATAGCGCGAGCTAATTGACGTTGATATTTTGCACTTGTACCAGTAATACGGCTTGGTACAATTTTACCACTTTCTGTGATATAGCTTTTTAATAAAGAAACATCTTTATAATCAATTTCTTTAACGCCTTCTGCAGTAAAACGGCAGAATTTGCGACGACGGAAATAACGTGCCATTTGGCTATTCTCCTAATAGTTTAACTTGGTCAGCATGTAAAACAAGTTGGCTTGTTTGATTACGTTTAGTGTGGGTACTTATAAATCCACCAACTAAAACTCTACTGCCTTTTTTTACGTAACTTAACTCTTGTTGTCCACTAGCAATTACAGGCATGATGCACCATGCTTGCCTTGTGAGTTCTGCTTCAATCTGCTCAGAAACATGTTCTAAATAAAATTGACAATGCGAAATCCCACTTGGACTGATTTTTCGTATCGGTGTTTTTTTTACAATACCCGATAACACTAAACGATTATTCGTCGGAATCATCGTCCATGTTTGCTTCGTTAAAATCTTCTTCAGAGCTACGACGCTCATCTTTCGCTTTTAACATAGGTGAAGTTTCAGTTACAGCGTATTTGGTGCGCATAATTAAACTGCGAATTACTGCATCATTGAAACGGAAGTTATCTTCAAGCTCATTAACAGCTTCTTGAGTTGCTTCAACATTCATTAACACATAGTGTGCTTTGTGCAGTTTTTCGATAGGATAGGCTAATTGACGACGACCCCAATCTTCTAGACGATGGATTTTGCCACCATCAGCGGTTAACGTACCAGTATAACGTTCAATCATACTTGGCACTTGTTCACTTTGGTCTGGGTGAACCATAAATACTATTTCGTAATGACGCATTATCGCTCCCTACGGATTAATCAGCTTTCTGTCGGGGCAACCGCAACCCATTGAAAGCAAGGAACATGAAAATAGGCGGTTGAAATCGACGGGGCATTATATATCAACTTATCATATTTGACAAATGAATATAATAAGTTGATTTGAGGACTTGTTTTACTTTTTTATGAAGGAAACTTCTGTTTTATCTTAGTTTTTAACAGAAGATATAGCTTCATATTATATCTGAAACGTAAAATATAAAAGATGAATATAATCAGTTGTATACCTGAGTGTTTTTAAGGTGTTGGTTCACTATTTTACAAACTATGCATATCATTTAAATAATAAATAAAATTTACACAGTTTTGGACGTTTTTTATATAAAAATGTATTTTAAATATGTAACGATTTCTATACATTTTTGCTATTAAAATGTGTTATGCTTGTCAGTATATATCAATTTTACGCATAGACGTTTGTATAAAAGGAGAAGTTTGATGGCTCAGGAAACTATTTTTAGCAAAATTATTCGAAGAGAAATCCCTTCCGATATCGTTTTTCAAGATGACAAAGTGACCGCATTTCGAGATATTTCTCCTCAAGCGCCAACACATATTTTAATTATTCCTAACAAACTTATTCCAACCATAAATGATATCACTGAACAAGACGAAACGTTATTAGGGCATATGATGATTGTCGCAGCTAAAATTGCAAAACAAGAAGGCATTGATGAAAGCGGATATCGTTTAATCATGAATTGTAATAAAGATGCAGGGCAAGAAGTCTTTCATATTCATATGCATTTATTAGGTGGCAAAAACTTAGGTCGATTAGTAGGTTAACTATTATATGAAACGGATAAAACGTCTATTTGTTATTAGTGCAATGACTTGTGTATTAGCGGGTTGTCATCTTATTAGTCATACCCAAAAAGTTGAAGTAAAACCACCCGTTGATGTCACTGAACCAGATGATACTGGAGTGATTGAAACACCTCCTCAGATCATTAAACAAACTGATTGGAACACTATATTATCACCATTTGTAAATAAAATATTACACGTGTCACTTTCAAATAATGACAATAAAATTATTTTAATTAGTGACATTCAAAATCGTAGTGGTGATTATCTTGTAACAAATCAAATTGATGACGCATTACATCAATTGATGAATAAACAAAATATGTTTACAGTTGTCAATAAGCAGTCAACCAACCAAGCTAAACAAGCGTTAGGTATTTCGGCTGATGATAAGTTTGTGTCACGTGGTAAGATGATAGGGCTAGCTAAATCAATCAATGCTAGATATGTGCTATTTACAACTATATATAAAGCACCAACTGATAGTAATGATGCTAACCTTTCAGTTGAATTGCTATCAACACAAAACGGAGAAATCTTAACAAGAGTAACATCGAAAGACTTCCCTTCACAACAAAATACCAATAAAGATAATGTTTCAGAGGCACATGAATAAATGGGACCATTATTGATTGATGTCGAAGGCACTTCATTAACCGATGAAGATAAAGTGCTTTTGAAACATCCACTAGTTGCAGGAGTGATTTTATTTAGTCGTAATTATCAAGATCAAGCTCAATTAATGGCATTGATAAAACAGATTCGAGCGGCTTCTTCACAGCGTTTATTAATTTCGGTCGATCATGAAGGTGGGCGTGTTCAACGCTTTAGGCATGGTTTTACAACGATTCCTCCTGCACAATCTTTTGCGGTGCTTAATAATCTAGAGCAAGCTAAGTCATTAGCTTTTGATGCTGGTTGGGTACTTGCTATGGAACTCATCGCCTTTGATATCGATCTTAGCTATGCACCTGTTTTAGATTTAGGTCATGACTGCTTAGCTATTGGTACTCGTTCGTTTCATCAAGATGCTAATATCGCTTATCAAGTTGCTTCTGCTATGATTGATGGTATGCATGCAGCAGGTATGAAAACAACGGGCAAACATTTTCCGGGACATGGTCATGTAATTGCTGACTCGCATAAAGAAACACCCATTGATGATCGTGAAAAATCGTTGATTGAACATGATATGCAAATATTTGCTAAGCTTATTGCTGATAAAAAACTCGATGCGATTATGCCAGCACATGTTATTTATCCTGCTTTTAATAATAAACCAGCTAGTGGTTCATCGTATTGGCTTAAAACAGTACTTCGCGAGCAATTGCATTTTGATGGTGTCATCTTTTCTGATGATTTATCAATGGAAGGTGCTTCAATAATGGGCAATTATGCCGAGCGAGCGCAAGCGGCATTATCCGCAGGCTGTGATCTGCTTTTAGCTTGTAATAACCGGCAAGGGACGTTAGCTATTTTAGATCAATTAACTGCGTTAGATAAGGTTCATCCTTTAACATCAGATAAAGCAAAACGTTTACTAACCAATACAAAAATGACCTATTCAGAATTAACGAAAAGCTGTGAGTGGCAACATCGACGTGATAATTTAGTAAAACTTAGTGAAAAGTGGGCAAACTATGCAAGTTGCAATCATTGAAATTGATAATAACCAACTTCTGGTTGCGTATAATGATGTCGCTAAGGCGTTATTTTCTGATTATGTTTTAGTATTAAATCAACCATTTGATTATCAAAAGATCTTCAATCTTGATAATACAATCAATATAGATGAACAAGATAATACAATCATTGTTTTAAACTCTCAGCATTTTTTATTACAAAGAGTGATAGGATCGTCTAAAACCCTATTTATTTTACAATCAATTGATTATCTCAAAAAACGATTATCAAAAATCAAAGTAGTGGGGGAGCATGCTTTTGATATTTTTGCTACCCAAAGTTTGGTTATGCAAAAGCTCATTGCTCAAGCTAAAGCTTTTTCTATGCAACGCGAACCATTATTAATATCTGGTGAAACTGGCACAGGTAAAGATTTATTGGCTAATGCTTGCCATCAATATAGCTCTCGCGGTGATCAGACCTTTCTAGCATTAAACTGTGCAGCCATGCCCGATGAAGTGGTCGAAAGTGAATTATATGGACATGCAGCAGGTGCCTACCCTGGAGCAATTGAGAGCAAAAAAGGCTTTTTTGAGCAAGCCAATGGTGGTTCAGTGTTGCTTGATGGCATTGATGAGATGTCTTTTCAAATGCAAACCAAATTACTTCGTTTTATTAATGATGGTTATTTTCGTCGTGTGGGCGATGATAATGAAGTCTATGTTGATGTAAGAATTATTTGCGCTACAAAAGTCGATTTAGCCGAGTTGGTCGAACAAGGTAAATTTAGAAAAGATCTTTATTACAGACTCAACGTGCTATCGCTTAATTTACCCTCTTTGCAAGAACGTAAAGAGGATATTGCACTACTCACTGACATTTTTGTTAATGAGTTTGCCAATAAACAAGGCATTACACCGCCAAGGATTGATAATAATGTGATTGATTATTTGAGCGGTTACTCATGGCCCGGGAATGTAAGACAACTAAAAAATATCCTCTATTCAGCATTAGCGCAATTAACCTCGCCGATATTAACTGTCAAAGATGTTATGTTACCAACTTCAACCACATCGCAATTATCATGGGTGAGCAATATTGAAAATAAAACCCTTGATGAAATGACAAAACAATTTGAGAAAGAAATCTTATTAAAATTATATGGCCAATACCCAAGTTCAAGAAAACTGGCTAAAAGATTAGGTGTATCGCATACAGCGATTGCGAATAAGTTAAGGGATTATGGGATAGGGCGGTAGGTTTGTTTACATCATTGATGTTGTGGAATTTTATTAAGCTTAATACTGAATTTAATTAAAAAGTTATTTTTTAAATTTACTTATATTTTTAATTATATTGACTTAAGCTTATTACTCTTTATAAAATAGTTTATTATTTGTAAAAATAATAAACATGATCTTTCCTTGGTTTTTTATTTCTTTGCTGTTGGGTTTAAGTAGATTGGTAAAGTGTTTATAAATGTTTAGGAATAAATATGACATTACTTTCAGTTGTTTTGCCCATGTATAATTCAGAAAAGTATGCTTATTCTTGTATAAATAGTATACTTTCTCAATCTTTTATTGATTACGAATTAATTATAATTGATGATGGTAGTTTTGATTCTACAAGAGCTATTTGTGAGCAGTTTAGGTTTGACTCAAGAATAAAGTATTTTTATCAAAAGAATGGGGGATCGCATAAAGCTAGAAATTTGGGTATCGATAAAGCAAGTGGTAAATTACTTACATTTATTGATTCTGATGATATTATACCCAATAATTATTTTGAAGAGCTAATTAAAATGTATAAAGATGGAGTGGATTGCGTATTTTGTGATATTTATCATCAAAACCATGAAGGATTAGTTAAAAGCTTTTTTTTTGAGCAAGAAACTTTATCATTAAATAAAACGAAAGAGATCATTTATATGTTAAGCATTGATTCTTTTCCTGCTCCTTATGCTAAATTGTATAATTTAAGTAAAATTAGAAAGCTTAGCCTTAAATTCCTTGAGTCTGATAATTATTTTGGATTTGCTGAGGATTTTTATTTTAATTCATTATATTTAATTAATTCTCAAAAGTTAGTTTATACAAAAAAAACGTATTATATCTATAATAAACTTAATCAAAATTCTCAATGCAATAATCCTGATCCAGAAGTGCAAACAAGAAATAATATCGATAGAGCTAAAGTAATTTATTCAATATTACAATATATGTTTAATAAGAAACTTAATGTTTCTAAGTATAATGCTATTTTTTTTATGATTAGAAAGCATTTACAATGGGGTGGAAATGTTACTAAAGAAACATTGTTAAACTTATTAACACATTCAAATTTACCAAAATATTACATGAAAAGAATATACGGTTTCTCTTTAAGTATTTTCTTGTTTAGTTATTTTAAAAAATGATGAGGTCTTTTTATTTACCATGATTCCTAAAATAATTCATTACTGTTGGTTTGGCGATAATCCTAAACCAAAAAAAGTTTTAGATAATATAGCTAATTGGAAAAAGAAACTTCCTGGTTATAAATTTGTAGAATGGAATGATAATCACCTTCATTTAGCAAACAACAATCGGTATGTTAAAGAAGCCTACCAAACAAGGAAATTTGCCTTTGTATCTGACTATTTTAGAATATATGCCTTATGGACTGAAGGTGGTATATATTTAGACACAGATATTACTTTATCTCAGAGCTTTGATTCTTTTGATTATTTTTTAGGATTGGAGTTCTTTTCTTGTTATGAGAATTGGAGAGGAATAATTCACCCTATTTCAACTGCAACATTAGGGGCATCTAAGTGTAATGATTTTATTAAAGAAATTTTAGATACGTATGAGCATGATAGTTTTATTAAAAATGGTGAAGTAGATCTTACAACTAATGTTGAGCGAATTACGACTATTTTAAAAAATAAAAATTTAGTTGCTGAACCATTTGATAAATTTAATACTTTAAAAATTTCTCCTAAAGAAATTATTTTTCCATCACATTATTTTTGTGAAGAAATAGAAGGATACTTAAACTATTGTGTTCACCAGTTCTATGTTTCTTGGAAAGATGATACTGATAATGTAACTATTCCAATCAAGGTTAAAAAACCATTTAAAGTCAAATTTCGGATTAACAAAAAAATACAATTTGTTAGATTGAATAAAGAAATAATACCAAATAAAATATTAATTTCGTTTTCATTTAAGAAAAAGAAATATGCATTTATTATTGTTTAAATAGGATACTCAATGTTGCAACCTAAATTGACTGTTATAGTGCCTGTTTATAATACAGAAAAATTTTTGAAAAAATGTTTGGATAGTCTAATTAACCAAACTTTAAAGGATATTGAAATTATCTGTATTAATGATGGTTCTAAAGACAATTCACATCTTATTCTAAAAGAATATGCAAATAAAGACTCCCGAATCAAAATTCTTAATAAAACCAATGGTGGGTTATCATCAGCAAGAAATATGGGAATTGATCATGCTAATGGTCATTTTGTTACTTTTTTAGATTCTGATGATTATGTTGAAAATAACGCATATGAGTTAGCCTTATCGCGATTTGTTAGTGATGAAGTAGATTTTGTGCATTTTTCAACAAATCTGATAATGGAAGATAATGATTGTGAACGTTATAATCAAGATTATTTTCAACATAAATTTAGTGGTTTAGTTAAATTAACAAGTTACGTTATCCAATTTTTAGATGTTTGTGCATGGAATAAAATATACAAACTTTCGATTATCCAAGATTATCATATAAGATTTCCAGAAGGTAAACTATATGAAGATAATCCTTTTTTTTGGTCATATGCATTAATGTGTAATTCTGCATACTTTATGCCTGAAAAACTTCATAACTACCTAAGTAGAAAAAATTCAATTATGAATTTAACTTTAAAACTTTCTAAATCTAAAATTAATGAATTAAATCATGAGTTAGATAGATTATTGTGTTTCGAAGAACTTTTAACTTTCATTTTTAAATGGAATTTATTTTATAAAGTGGTTTTTATATTAGAAAAGTTTTTTGAACGAATTTTTTGGGATGAAATAAATCATTCATCACATAAAAACATTGAGAGTGTGTTAAAAAAATCGACAAATATAGTCAACAAATTTTCTTTAATCTCTTTATTTCCTAGAAATCGTTTTTTCAGAGCGCTATCGAAAAAAAAATATTATAAAATTAAATATCTTGAGTATATCACAAGAAAGCAACGTTTATTTGGTTTATATCATTCGTCAAGTAGCACTACTTTATGTTTATTAGGATTAAAAATTAAAAGGAAAAAATCTAAAAACAAACTGGAAAAGATTTCAAAAGAAACAAATGATAAGTTTAATAATTTATATAATGAATTGTCAAAGTTACAACAAATACTTGTTCCAAGTATTTTAAAACAAAAAAAAGGAAATTTTTTATCTAATAAAAATAATTTAATTTTCTTTAATCAAATGAATTTAAATCAATTTAAGTATTATTTTGAAAATTTATCTGTTGTAGCTAATTTAACAGATGATATTGATAAATCTAATGCAGTATTTTCATTTGAAAATCAAGATATTTTGGAAATGGTAAAAATTGCTGTAGAGGAAAATAAATTATTTTATTATATATACACTGGTTTTATAAGTAACATCTTACCTCCTTATGGTTCAGCAATGCCTACCTTTTGTTCTGCTATTTCATTTGTTTTAGACAGCCGAGGTTATTTTAATGATGGTAATGTGGCAACAGATCTAGAAGAACTTTTAAATACAGAATTTGTTAATGAAAAGCAGTTACTGAGATCTAGAAATATTATTAACAAAATCGTTAAAGAAAAAATATCCAAATATAATAATTTTAAAAGCCTCTCTAATATTTATAAAGAAAAGCATAAAAAAAACATACTTGTTGTTCAATCTGAACATGAAATTTATAAAAAATTTTGTAAAGTGAATTACTCCTTTGAAGATATGCTTAATGAAGTTATTTGTAATAATCCAAATGCGAATATAGTGATTAAATTTTCTATTAATTGCTGTGAGAAGCAGTTAAAACGCTACAAAAGTATATTAGCTAATTTAGAGTCGGATTTAACTATAAAATATTTTGAACATCATGACACTCATCCATTTGATTTAGTAAATCAAATGGATGAAGTTCATGTACATAATGATATGATAGGTTTAGATGCATTAATGTGTGGTAAGCTCGTATATGTTTATGGAATTCCTTTTTATGCAGGATGGGGATTAACAATTGATAAAATTTCACTACCTCGGAGAAAAAGAAAACTTTCTATAGAAGAATTATTTTATATTTCATATATTCTTTACTGTAATTATGTTAATCCTGAAACTCAAACTATTTGTGAAATTGAAGAAGGAATTGATTACCTTCTTAAGATAAAGAACATCTATCATTGATATCTTTTTTATATTTAATAACTTTTAAAAAATTACTTTTTTATATGATTTGAAAATTAGCAAAATGTAGTTAATTATATGATGGATTTTAACTGCATTTGGCTTATTATCGGTCCTAATCTTTAGTTAGGAATCATCAATAGTTTTTTGTATCATTTTATATTGTTAATTTATTAGCTATTTGCATATTAGTGTTGATATCATTTTTATCGCTAAAACTAATTTGCCCATTTTATGGGATGCTGATAAAATATTTAATTTATAATGATTTCTAATAAAATAAAAAATGAGTAGTTTACCAATCCTTTCGGTTGTTATTCCAGTATATAACACACAAATGTATATAGAAAAATGTTTAGACAGTCTTGTTAACCAAACAATAGATAATATTGAGATTATTTGTGTTAATGATGGCTCCACAGATAATTCATTTGCAATTTTGCAAAAATATCAAAATGCGGATAAACGAATTAAAATTATTAATCAAAATAATGGCGGTTTATCTTGTGCTAGAAATGTGGGGATTGAACATGCCAAAGGAAAATACATTACTTTTGTTGATTCAGACGATTTTGTTGAATCAAATGCTTACGAAAACTCACTATTATATTTTAATAATAATAAAGTAGATCTTGTTTATTTCTCTACTCGGCTTGTTATAGAAAATCATGTTAATCGATTTCAGGATGAGCAATATTTTGAACATAAATGTATAGGCTTAGTTAATTTATCTCATGATGTAATTGCACAAATGGATGTTTGTGTATGGAATAAAATTTACAAACTTTCAATAATAAAAAAATACCAAATTAGATTTCCTGATGGACTTTGGTATGAAGATAACCCATTTTTTTTGTCTTATGCCTTGGTGTGTAATTCCGCCTTTTTTGTAAATGATAAATTTTATAATTATCTTATAAGAGATGGATCGATCATGAGCCAATATAATAAGAAAGGTAAAACTTATAATAAAACATCACACGAATTAGATTCATTATTGGGCTTTGAATATTTGCTCAATTTTGTGTTTAAATGGAAGTTGCAAGAGAGATTTAAGCCCTTATTAAGAGATTTATTTAAGCAAAATATTTATGAGTCTTTGCGTCGCCTTCCTCTGAATAAACGGATACTAGCTTTAAATAAAGCAACTGAAATTGTTAATTTATTTAATCTTAATTTTTATTTTCCTCATGATCGTTATTTAATATTATTGTCCGATAAGTGCTACCATAAAATAGGAAAAATAAATGAGTTATTTTTAACAAAGAAACAACGCTTGTTAGGTATTTGGGATGCAAATAAATATTATATTATTTGTTTTTTAGGTATTAAAATAAAAATAAAAAAAGAATTGATACAAGTCTGTTATAAATTATGGTTTTGATTTTATTACTTACTGATCTTATTTTGACTTACAATAAAATTAACGAGTAAGGTGCTATTTATAGTATAATACTTAGTAATTCTATTCTTAAATACTTTATTATGTCTCAAAAATTAAATTCAATTACTACATTAAAGAAATTATGGCCATTTATTTGTCCACTAAAAAAGGCATTAATTGTTGCTGTGGTTGGGCTTTTAATCAATGCGGCTACAGATGCAACTTTAATCTCGCTTACCAAACCGTTACTTGATCATGGTTTGATGGAAAAAAATTATTCCCTTTTAATTGCGATTGCTATTGCAATCATTGGTTTGATTTTATTAAGAGGGTTATCTAATTACATATCAACTTATTGTCTTTCATGGCTATCAGGAAAGGTAGTAACTAAATTTAGGATAATGATATTTAATCATTTAATCAAAAGTCCTATAAGTTTTCATGATAGGCAATCTGTTGGTGATCTTGTTTCTGTAATTACTTTCAATACTCAAATGCTATCAAAAGCTTCTTCTGATGCATTGATTATACTTATTCGAGAGATAACATATGCAATTGGATTGTGCATAGTTATGTTATATGGAAGCTGGAAATTAGCTTCAGTCCTGATTGTTTTAGTTCCTCTAATCATTTTTATTGCTCAATTTATTGCAAAAAAGTTCCGACAAACAATTGCGTCAATGCAACAAGGGATGGGACAAATTACCACAGCTAGTGATGAAATGTTAAAAGGACATAAGGAAATTTTGATCTTTAACGCTAGGGAGTATGAAAAACGCAATTTTAATTACATCACAGATTGTGTTAGGCGTGGAATGCTAAAAATGGAAATTATTTCTAGATTATCTACACCTATCATCCAATTAGTTGCTACTTTAGGATTAGGTTTTATACTTTATTTAGTTGCTAGCCAAAATTTAGATATTACTCCGGGATCTTTTACTGTCGTTTTTTCTGCAATGGTTGCGGTTATGCGCCCGTTACGAGAACTAACAAGCTTACATGTAGAACTACAAAAAGGTGCAATTGCGTGCGAATCATTATTCGATATTTTAAGCTCCCCACTAGAAGATGATCAAGGTTCTATTGTTGCAGATAGAGTTAAAGGGGATATTGAGTTTAAGAATGTGACTTATACTTATCCTACTAGGCATACACCAGCACTCAATAATATTTCTTTGAAAATACAAGCAGGGCAAACAATCGCACTAGTTGGTCGCTCTGGTGCAGGCAAATCAACAATTGCGAGTTTGCTTCCTCGTTTTTATGATATTTCACATGGTGAAATATTGTTAGATTCTGTAAATATTAAAGAATATACATTAAGCTCATTACGTAAGCAAATAGGTTATGTTTCTCAAAATGTCCATTTATTTAATGGAACAATTGCTGAAAATATTGCTTATGGTGAAAAAAATCTGCATAGTAGAGATGATATAATTAAAGCTGCAAAACTAGCTAATGCAATTGAATTTATTGATAAGTTGGAAAAAGGTATTGATACTCAGGTCGGTGATAATGGCATCTTGTTATCTGGTGGTCAACGACAGCGTATTGCAATCGCCCGTGTATTATTGCGTGATAATCCGGTTTTAATTTTTGATGAAGCTACTTCAGCATTAGATAATGAGTCTGAACGACTTGTTCAAGATGCCATAGAAATACTACAAAAAAATCGGACGTCAATTATAATTGCTCATCGCCTATCTACTATTGAAAAAGCAGATCGAATTTTAGTTATTGATGATGGAAAAGTTGTTGAAGATGGAAGCCATCAATCATTAATCAATTTAGGTGGAATTTATGCTCAAATGCATAAGATGCAATTGTGTTCTTGAAATAATTAAAATAGATAATGAATAATATGACTAAAAAAAGTAATCCAAATCATATAAATGATATAGATAAAGACTCATCTACATGGAAGACCTTCTTAAAACTATGGCCATTAATTGCAGAACATAAGTTTATTTTATTTTTGTCTGTTATTCTATTAATTGCTAGTGCTTTTGCGGATACCTCATTGATTGGGTTACTTCGACCATTGCTTGATCGCGGTTTTTCTATGAATGATCAAGATTTTTTACTAATGGCACCTTTTTACATTTTTGGGTTAGTTTTACTTCGAGGGATTGCAAATTATGGATATTCTATTTTCCTTTCATTGATTTCAGGAAAAATTGTAATGAAAATTCGACAGAGGCTATTTAGTCATTTTGTTGATGCCCCTGTTAGTTTTTATGACCAAAACTCCACAGGTCGATTATTATCTCGCATTACTTATGATACCGATCAAGTTGCATCTTCTTCATCTGATGCTTTAATAACGATTGTACGTGAATCTGCTTTTATTTGTGGATTATTTTATACCATGTTTAGTAATAGTTGGCAGCTATCTTTATCTTTGATTATTATTACGCCAATTGTGATTAGTTTAATCGCCTTTATTTCTGTAAAGTTTAGAAAATTAGCAAAGAACATGCAAAATTCTATGGGCAGTGTCACTATGTCTGTTGAGCAAATGTTAAAAGGGCATAGAGAAATTATTATATTTGGTGCTCAAGAAGAAGAATCAAAAAACTTTGATAAAGTGAGTAATAAATTTCGCCGTGATGGTATGCGATTGGTTTCAATATCTGCATTATCTACCCCAATAATTCAGGTCGTTATCTCTTTTGCAATTGCATTTGTATTATTAACAGCAAGCAATCCTGATTTAGATATTACTCCAGGTCAATTTACAGTTGTTTTTTCTTCATTAGTTGCGTTAATGCAACCGATAAAAAGTTTAACTAGTGTGAATGCTGGATTTCAAAAAGGTATGGCTGCTTGTCAAACATTGTTTGCTATATTAGAGCAGCCAATAGAAAACGATAAAGGTTCTTTAAATATTAAAAAAGTAAAAGGGGATATTGCTTTTGAAAACGTATCATTTGGATATGAAACTAGGCATGAGCTAGCTTTACAAAATATTAGTTTTTCTGTTTCTTCTGGTAAAACCGTTGCTTTAGTGGGGTATTCTGGATCTGGTAAAACAACGATAGCCAGTTTACTAACTCGTTTTTATGACGTTTCACAAGGTAAAATTTTAATTGATGGTATAAATATACAAGATTTTACCTTGTACTGTTTAAGAAACCAGATTGGATTAGTGTCTCAAAATGTCCATTTATTTAATGATACAATTGCGAATAATATTGCATATGGTAAGATCGGTGAATTTTCCCAGTATCAAATTGAAGATGCTGCCAAAAAAGCTAACGCTTATGATTTTATACAACAGTTTGATAAAGGCTTCAACACATTAGTTGGCGAAAATGGTGTATTGTTATCGGGAGGACAACGTCAACGTATTGCAATAGCTCGAGCTTTATTAAGGGATAACCCGATCCTTATTTTAGATGAAGCTACATCTGCTCTAGATACTGAATCAGAACGAGCAATACAAAAAGCTTTAGATGAATTACAAAAGGGGAGAACGTCTATTGTCATTGCCCATAGATTGTCGACTATTGAGAATGCAGATGAGATACTAGTTATGAATGAAGGTAGAATTATTGAAAAAGGTACTCATTCCGAATTATTAAACATGAACGGCATGTATACAAAGTTATATAAAGGTAATTTTAACGACTAATTAATTTTTTCACATTTAGATTTAATAATTAATTACTAAAATTTATCTAATGAAGAATATTGTCTGTAATTGTTTTTAATATCTAATTTTGGATATTGTTTGGTAATTACGCATTTTAATAGTGCCTTTTTCGTTGAAAGAGAACAGTCATGTTGTTTTACGAATTTTAAAATATAAAAAGTATTTCTTATAATATTGGGTTTATTGTTTGTATAAATGCGAATTAGTATTTTCAATAAACCTAATTCCTTAATTATATTATCTTTTTCTTGCTTTCGTTTAATTATATTCGATCTTAAGATGGTCTCTAAATAAGTTACATTCATAACCAAAGTATAATTGAGTTTTGCTTTATTTGATAATGGTAACTCATTAATTTGTTGTATACACTTTTTTAAAACATTTTTTAATGTTTCTGTATATATATTGTCAATATATAGATTTGATAACGAAGATGATCGGACTCGGTGGAAATGTGCATTCTTATTATTAAAATAATAAGATGCTTTTGCGTTAGTCATAATAGCAAGTGATACCAGATGATCTTCATGATTAGTTCCACTAAACTTTTCTGTGAATAGCTGCCGTTTAAATATATATCTCCATACTACACCAGAGTAATTGACTTTTTCTAATAAATAATTTAGTAATTCTGTCCCCGATTTAAAAATTGTTGGTTCTATATCCATAATTTTATTTGCTGCATCTATGGGTACGTTAATCTTAAAAGTTGTATAGTCAAAGTAAAATATATCTAAGTTAGGTTCGGCTTTTAATGATGATTCAAATTGATACAATAGATTTGTATTTAGAATATCATCTGAATCGATAAATAAGATATACTCACTAGTTGCTAATTCTACTCCTTTGTTTCGAGCTACACTTACCCCCTGATTAGTTTGTTGAATAATTTTTATATAGTCGAATTTTGATGAATATTTTTGGATAATTAGCAGTGTGTCATCAGTTGAACCATCATCTATGCAAATAATTTCTTCGGGTAAACAGCTTTGATGAATTAATGAGTCTAGACAATTAGCAATGTAATTTTCTACATTATAACAAGGTATAATTATCGAAATAGGAGCATTATTATTTATCATATAATATTTTTATTAAGAATTATTTTTTTAAGAATAACTTATATTTTAAGTAAACCCCATAATAGTAAATAGCTTTGTAATAAGCTCTATTTTTCATTAAGTATTTAGCATAATTTCTTATTGACGAACTATCTGCACTTAAAGGTAAATTATCACTTTTCCATGGTGATAATTGAAAATAATGCTCAAAGATTTCAGATTGATAGACTTTAAACCAAGGCTTATTTTGTGAAATATAATGCAAAATTACTGTATAAGGCCTAATACTTTTTTCTTGATGAGCATCAATTGAAAGTTTAATTTTTGTATTGAACTTTATAGGAAGTAAGAGTGTTTTCTTTTCTAGCAAAATATTTAAAACGTCTTGATCTGCGAATTTATATATGTTTCCATCATTAATTAGCTCAAGTGCTTTTTCTGAAATATTTTCTTCACACCATTTTTTTGTATTTATTAGCAGTACGCCGGCATTAAAATATCTAGTTGAATCGATACGATACATTTCGCTAATTGTTTGTTGCATATCTTTTGTGTCACAGACTACTCCGGCAATATAATTTTCAATATTATATTCGGCTATTTGAGCTAATGATTGTAAACATATTATATCACTATCAAGATAGATTAATTTATCAGTTATTGTTTCTAATAATTTTGGCATGATAAAACGAATACACGTTGATATTGTAGCAATATGTAAGACTAAAGTTTTAGGATTAATTATGAAATTACTATTCAAATAATAGAGTGTAATTGAAACGTTATTGCTACTTAATTCTTTGAATTTATCAAGATTAATTTCGGAGACCTGATCAATAAATAAATGGAAATTTAGATTATAATTTGGCGTGTTTTTTATTACCGATAACATCGCAACTCCCGCTGGGATTGCATAATTATCATCAAATCCTAAAGCAATATTAAGTATTGAGTATTTAGGATCATAATTATTAAAAAGGGGTTTTATTTGATCAATAAATTTATTAACGTTAAACATGTAGACAATTTAGATATTAAAAATATATGGTTAATTATATATTTAATTCTTGTTAAAATATAGATTAAAAAATTGAGTAAGATTAAATAAATTTACACATGGCTATATTTTATTTAGAATAAAGGAAAGTCCTTTAACTAAAAGTAATAAATGTTTAACTTAAATAAATATATCAGTGAAATTCAGGTTTTTAAAGAATTAGAAAAAGAAAATTTAGATATGATGCACATAGCATTAGCATTCGACGATAATTATGCAATGCCAGCAGGCGTCACTATTTCTTCAGTTATCTGCAATAATCCTGATATACATTTATGCTTTCATCTGTTTATAGATCAAATATCCCCTGCTAATTTGGAAAAATTCAAACATTTGGTAAGTACAACAACTACAATAAAAATATATTATCTCAACAGTAATTTTCGAATTAATTCAAAGACATTAGTTTTAGGCTATTTATCTGCAATGTCGTGTGTTAGATTTATCATTCCTGATGTATTGAAAGATGAAACAGAAAAATTCTTGTATATTGATAGTGATATTTTATGTTTAAAACGAATCGACACATTATACAATACAGAATTAAAGGATAATATCGCTGGTGTCATACCTGATGATAATGTAATGAAAAATATTATAAAAGATTTATACTTAATTGACTCAGAAAAATATTTTAATGCAGGTGTTTTACTTATAAATACTAAACAATGGGCGATAAACAATTTGACCGAACAGTGCATGAATATGATAAATGATGGAAATGTTTATCGTTTTGCTGATCAAGATGTTTTAAATATTTTATTAGAAAATAAAACTCTACTTTTACCAATTAAATATAATACTAAGATTCAAATTTCAATTTCCTGTAAAGAAGAACAGTCAATTGCACCATATACTGTATTATTGCATTACGTTTCAGGATATAAACCATGGTACCAAACATTTAATTCTGAATTATTTAAAATATACTTTAAGTTATCCCCTTGGAAAACTACTAAACGCCCTCTAGCCTTAAAAAAATCTTGGTTACGTCATTATGCTAAATTCAGCTTAAAAGAAGGAAGAATTGCCATAGCATTAAAGTTCTATTATCTTTATTTGTTTAGGGGCTGTTGATCTTTTCTGTACATAAATTGCTCAACAATACATTGGCAGCCACATTAACATAAATGCCAGTGATACCATACTGGCATAATTCCTTTCTAACTTATCATATCTAGTTGATATTGAAAGATATTGCTTGATTCTAGCAAAGGCATTCTCGACTAAATGACGATAGCGATAAAGTCACCTATCTATACTGCTTTTATCTATATCCTTACCATAATTACGTTTAGCAATCACCGTTCGTCCGCCTTTTTGACGAACAAAGCACCGAAAAGGCTCGCAGTCATAACCTTTATCGGCTATCACTGTATTCACTTCATCGAGCTTTCCAACTAGGTTTTCTGCATAAGTGATATCATGTTGTTGTCCTTCAGAAAGCTCAAAACAAATAGGCAAACCACCACTATCAACCGCAAGATGAATTTTAGTTGAATGACCACCACAGCTCTGACCTATTTGCTCGGAATGCTCCGTTGCAGCGCCTGTACTATGTTGATGAGCCCTGATAATCGAGCCATCTAGGAACACCCATTCAAAATCCGCTAGTTGTGATAAATGTTTGAAAATATCAACTAATATTCCTTTTTTAGACCACAAATTAAATCGTCTATAGACGGTGCTCCATTCACCAAACTCTTCTGGCAAATCTCGCCAAGGAATACCGGTTCTCATTCGGAAAAGGATCCCTTCAAACGTCATCCGATGCTCGGATTTATTATAAACTCGGCCGGTATTTTTCATTATTTGTAGTAGCTTTTCCCACCGTTTATCTGTTAGCATTGTTCTTGGCATGATGAATCGAGTTAGGGTTGTTTTTTGCAGAATTATTATAACTCACATCATGCCGTCTAAAAAATAACCACTAAAGATCAACACGCCCTAATAAGTTTGTATGAATTGTTTAAAACAGTTTAGAATAATATAACAAGCAACTTTACACATTAAAAAGGCATAAAACAATCATGGTTGGTATTGTTTTATAATTGCCTGATATTCATATGATTGTCCATCTACCGATAATATCAAATCATTTTTAATGAAAGATTGATCAATATTTACAGAGTAACCGAGTAATTTGCTTAATAAAAACACAAGATTGGATGTGTTTATCATGTTTTCATCGTTACGATAGCTTTCAATTTCTTGGCAAGGATACTCATCATATGTTGAATATATCATTAAAGGAATTTCAAATTGGTTACTAAATTCTTTTGTTTTTCTTAATAGTCCATGCCCTAAATTAACAATTTCACCGTGATCCGGTGTATAAATTAAGATGAAATCATTCAATTTTTCTTTCAGTATTGTATAAATCTGTTTTACAACTCGATCTGTGTGGTGAATAGTAAGATCATAGTCATCTCCTTCTGGTAAAGCAGACACATCTAGTTCATCGTAACCAAGCTTATAAGGTTTATGGCTTCCAGCTAAATGAAGAACGATAAAATTTTTCTCATTATTTTGAAAATCTGTCTGAATCAGTTGTTGCGGAAGTTCTAGATCATCTTTCAGATTTTCGATAAAGGTATTACTTAGTTTTGCTATAATAGAGTATTTGCTACTGTGTGGACCGGATTCTCCATTTTTAGATATCCAGTAGGATTTATAATTTTGAAAATTAGCCATTTCAATTATATTTTTTTCATCTAATAACGGGTGTTCATTTTTTGGTTTTGCGAATGAAAATAACATTGGGACAGCATCTCTTGTAATTGAAGCTGGTGAGTGCACTTCATTTATTATACAACTATTTATTTGCGTGAAAATTTTTTGCATTTCAGGAGTTGTATTTTTTTTGTATCCATAAGTACTATGTCTACCACGGTATGCCGATTCACCTAAAATAAATATTATATTTTTATATTTTTCAAAGGTATCGGAATTATTTGTGTCAATTATCGAAGAATTGAATTTTTCATGCTGAATAACATTCGTATATTTTTCGGAGAATCCTAAATAATCAACTATTAATATGGCTGTATTCCCAATTACAACAGGATATTTCACTCGTATATACTTATTCAAAGAAAAAAACGGATCAACTTCAAATTCAACAATATGTCTTTTATCTGATAAATAATAGTATAAAGTGTTTTTAAATAAGAAAAAGCAACAAATAAACATTATTGACCAATATAATGTTTTGCTTCTAAAAGATATACTTATTTTATTATATATGAAATAAGTATAAATTATCGAAAAAAGAAAAGAAGGCAATATGATTGATAGAAATTCATTTTTTATCATTATATAGCTTTGATTTGTATCATTTTCTAAAGCAGTTTTCAAAAGAGAATCAGAAATATAACCATATTTTAAATTAAAAAAGAGCTCAATAGCTAAAATAAAATTGAAGAGTCCAAATATAAGTAATTTTATCCATTTTGTTTTAGGAAAAATTACCAGAAAAAGTAAATAAATTAATAATGTATAACTAATATTAGTTAAGTTATTTATATTTATTATATTGTATGCAATAAAAATAATTGCAAAGTATAAAGTAATAAAAACTTTTTGTTTACTTGAAACAAAAAGACTTAGATTTTTGTTTTTAAACATTAAACACAGCCTTTAATCATTATCTATAATCTAATTGCAAAATAATTTCTTTATTAAATAAGTTGAGTAAAATTTAAATCCTTTAATAATTGATCCTTTTTTAAAACATTGTGTAGCATAAACTCTAAAATCAACGGTTCTCATTTTATTTTTATATGATTTTAAAGAACTATTCGCCCATGGAGTAAAATGTTTGTAAAAACTATATAAATCTTGGGCGAGACCATTATGTTCTTCGTACCACATTTTTCTTGGTCCAGTAAAATGAACAAAGTAAGGTAAATTTTCTTTATTATAAAAAAACTCTTCTTTTTGTTGCTCTGTCATCCAAGTAAATAAATAGTTCCATTTAGAATCAATTATTTTTATATGATTTTGTAATGTAATATTTAGTGCATCTTGATCTGCATATTTTAACGAGCTATTTTTAAATAAAATTTCGTTAGTTTTTTCTTCAATATTAAACATTATCCAATTTGGTATATTAATATAAAGTACTCCAGCATTAAAATAGTCATTAGAACTTAATTTTAATCTTGACGAATTTACATTGGTTTCTTCTTTTATCGAGTCTAGGCCAACTGCACAAACAGAATTATCAATATCAATATCACTTATAGCTGATATATTTGAGAAACATAACACATCTGCGTCAAGGTATAGTATTTTTTCTACATTATCCGGTAACAATCTGGGAACCATTAATCGAATAAATGTTGAATTATTAATATGGTTAGTTGTAAATTTATGCCGATATCTATCAAGGTCAGTTTGCTTAATTTCGTAAGTAACAATTGAGTTAGAAGTCTGTTTTAATCTTTCTATATCGTTTTTTTTTGCATTATATAAGAAAACATGAAATTGTATTTTTTCATTTAAATTATTTAAAATAATTGATTGAATAGATACTGATACATGTTCAAGATAATTAGAATCGGTGCAATATGCTATGTGTATAATATTGTTTTTCATGCCGGATTTTGTTTGAAAAAATTTACATTATTTATGTCATTACTAAATTCAGATGTCAATATAAAATTGATTATCACTTCATGGTTTATTTTAACATATGTTACAATAATCTAATTATTTTAAACCAAAGCTGAAAGTTAGCATAATAAGATGAAAGAGAAACTTTTTATTAGTAAAACTACTCCGTTATTTAATAATACTATAGGGGCTTTAGATACCGTACATATAGCATTTTGTTTTGATGATAACTATGCAATGCCAGCAGGTATTGCAATGTCATCAGTTATATTGAATAATCTGGATAAAAATCTGGTTTTTCATTTGTTCGCTAATAATGTTTCAAATGAGAAAATATTAAGATTTAATCAATTAAATGAAGAAAATACTTCTATCATTTATTATGAAATTAGTGATGATTTCTCAATTAATCCGGATACTTTATTATTACATGTATCGGCTTCTACTTGTTTACGTTTCGTTGTTCCGCAAATTTTGAATAAAATAGCTTCTCGTATTTTATATTTAGATTGCGATATTCTGTGTACGAATAATCTTAATGAACTGATTAATACTGATTTAACAAATAAATTTTCAGCCATAGTGCCGGACGTTGGAAAAATGCAAAAAAAACAATGTGCAGCATGTGATATTCCATATGGAGAATACTTTAATGCTGGAATGATTTATATTAATACGGATATGTGGGTGCAAAATAACCTTACGGAAAAAGCTTTTGCGATGATTAACAGTGGTAACGTTTATAAATTTGCAGATCAAGATGTTCTAAATATCTTAATGCAGGGTAAAACAGTATTCTTACCTAAACGCTTTAATTATCTTACTGCGCTGACTGTGGATGGAAAAGAAGATAATCTTATCGGCGATGATGCCGTGATTATTCATTATGTCACCGGTAATAAGCCTTGGTATAAACTATATTTGACACCACTTTATCAACGTTATATCAAGTCTTCTCCATGGGTAAACGATAAATTATTGCTAGCTAATGAAAATGCCCCATCAACCACAAGAAGATATGCTAAATTACTTGCTAGTCAGCATAAATATTTTTCTGCATTGAAGTATTATTTACTTTATTTGAAACATAAAGCGTTCAGAAGACGTTAAGGAATAATGTCGTGATTAATGTTGAGAAATTTATTAACAAAAAAAATGAATTATTATCCTGTGTTTTTTTGAATAATAAACATGTATTACATATTCTTTTGTGTTTTGATGATAATTATGCTCTATCAGCTGGTGTAGACATTGTTTCAGTTATTGAAAATAATAAAAACAATCAGCTCTATTTTCATATTTTTACTCATAACATTTCGCAAGAGAATAGAAAAAAATTTGCGTCAATCAAGTTTGATAATGCTTCTATAACTGAATATGTTATTAATGATGAGTTTAAAATTGATCAAAAAAATACAAAACAATTCCCTATATCAGCATGTGTTCGGTTAATAGCTCCAATAATTTTAAAAGATATAGCTGAAAGATTGCTTTATATTGATAGTGATACACTTTGTTTTAAAAATCTAAATTTTATTAATGAAGTTAATTTAGATTCTGCTATTGTTGCAGCTGTTGCTGACGAGCCATATATGCAAGAGTCTCAGTGTGCTAAATATAATATAACATATGGGACATATTTTAATTCTGGTGTTATGTTAATTAATATTCCACTTTGGTGTCAGGAGGATATTACTTCTAAAACACTAACACTATTGAATAGTGGTGAAAAATATCAATACCCAGATCAAGACGTATTAAATATTGCAATAGGTGAAAAAAGGATTTTATTAGCAACGAAATATAATAATTTATTGGCGTTATCAATAAATGGCAATGAAGATTCAATTGTCCCAGATAATACTGTATTGATTCATTATATTACTAAAAACAAACCTTGGCACCAGCCTTATCGTTCAACATTATTTGATTTTTATTTACAACAATCACCATGGAAAAATGATGAGCTACCTTTATATAGTTGTAGAAAAACTTCCTCAATCCGAGCTTATTCTCGATTAATGTTTAAACAAAAAAAATATTTGTTATCAATAAAGCATTATTTAATTTATTTAAAGGTAAAATTTACAAAGTGAAATGTATGAATTTTTATTGTTAACATATTGTAATTTTTAAGTGATTATTTTATTACTTATTAAGAGAAAATTTGTTGATTAAGCAATTATATTCATACACTTTATTTTTATTTAGTTCTTTGAACTGCCAGTATTTTTATATATCTTTTTTACTTAGTTATTGTTATAGTTCTAACAGTTTAAAAGTTATTAGTGATTCAATTCTGTTACGACAATAAGTCGTTATTCCAATTAGCGGCTTGTTGTTTTCATAACATTGTATAATTCCAAAGTTAGTTTTCAAGTTTGTTGGTATTTTAAACTTATTTTTTATTAGGTATTTTAAGTGATTGATGATTTTGCTGAGAATGGTTTGCTTGCTAAGGCTATTAATGGATTTGTGGCAAGAGAGCCACAACGAAACATGGCAAGTAAAGTCTCTGAATCAATAAAAAAACAGCGTTCTCTTGTGGTTGAGGCGGGAACAGGGACTGGCAAGACCTTTGCTTATTTAGTTCCTGCATTACGTAGCGATAAAAAAGTAATACTTTCAACTGGCTCTAAAAATTTACAAGAACAGTTATTCAGCAAAGACTTACCAATAATCAAAAAAGCATTAAATTACACAGGCAAAATAGCCTTGCTTAAAGGTCGAGCTAATTATCTTTGTTTAGAACGGCTATATCATCAATATGCAGCAGCAGGAGATCTTGATAAAGATTTACGTGTTGATTTAGTTCGTGTAAAAAATTGGTCAATTAAAACTAAAGATGGAGATATTAGCAAATGCACTACTGTCACAGAAGAAAACCTAATTTGGCCAATATTAACAAGCACAAATGATAATTGTTTAGGCAGTGATTGTGAACACTATAGTGATTGTTATGTTGTCAAAGCGCGTAAACGAGCCCTAAATGCAGATGTTGTTGTAGTTAACCATCACTTATTTTTAGCTGATGTTGTAGTAAAAGATACTGGTTTTGGCGAACTTATTCCTAAAGCAGATGTCATGATTTTTGACGAGGCTCATCAACTACCAGATCTTGCTTGTCACTATTTTGGTGAGCAGCTAACCAGTCGGCAACTTTTTGACCTAGCTAAAGAAATTAACCTAGTTTATCGTACCGAAGTCAAAGATATGTCCCAGCTACAGCAATGTGCGGATAAACTACAAAAATGTACGCAAGACTTACGAATTGTTATTAACCAACAACCACCAAAAGGTAACTTGCGTTTTTTATTTAACCAAGAAGCAGTTAAAAAAGAGATTTCTTATCTTGTCGATGCATTAGACTTTTGTCATGAAGTTTTGTTATTGACGGTTGGGCGTTCGACAACATTAGATAACTGTTTTGAACGAATTAATCAATATAATACGCTATTAAAACGCTTACAGGAGACAAATGTAACTGGTTTTAGTTATTGGTATGAAAGTAGCCATAACTATTTTGTTTTTGCGCTAACGCCCTTGTCTGTTGCCGATAAATTTACTGAACTATTAACACAGCGAAAAGGCAGTTGGATTTTTACGTCAGCAACGTTATCGGTTGATAATCAATTAGATTATTTTACTAAACGCTTAGGGCTAATAAATGCCGATTCACTAATATTAGAAAGCCCATTTGATTATATTAACCAGACGATTTTGTGTGTTCCACGTTATATTCCATCGCCAAATGAGCAAGGCAATGCTGAAAAATTAGCTAATATTTTATTGCCTGTTATTGAAGCTAATAATGGTCGTTGTTTCTTTTTGTGTACCTCATATGTAATGATGAATGCACTAGCTAAACAATTTCGAGAATTAACCAAATTGCCAGTATTAGTACAAGGTGAAACCAGTAAAGTTAAATTGCTTGAACAGTTTATTCATACGGGAAATGCGCTACTTATTGCTACGAGCAGTTTTTGGGAAGGGATTGATGTTAGAGGTGATACCTTATCATGTGTTATTATAGATAAATTACCGTTTACGTCTCCTGATGATCCGTTAATTAAAGCACGTATGGAAGATTGTCAAATGCAGGGCGGGGACGCATTTAATGATGTACAATTACCAGAAGCGGTGATCACCTTAAAACAAGGTGTAGGGAGACTAATTCGCCATCACAATGATCGAGGGGCGGTTATCATCTGTGATAATCGTTTAGTAATGCGACCTTATGGTGCAACATTTATTAATAGCTTACCACCCTCACCAAGAACACGGGATATAAATAAAGTTATAAACTTTTTAATAACTAAAAGCTAAATGATAATAGATAAAATATTTTGGAAAAAAAATGAGTACTATTTTAGCCATTGATACCTCAACAGAAGCTTGTTCGGTTGCTTTACTTTACCGTAACGAAATCACTCACGATTTTATTGTATCAGCTCGTGATCATACTAAACAAATATTACCGATGATTGATAGACTTCTTAAACAATCAGACTGTTCACTTACGCAAGTTGACGCAATCGCCTTTGGACAAGGTCCAGGTAGTTTTACCGGCGTTAGAATTGGTATCGGCGTGGCTCAAGGTTTAGCGTTAGGTATTGATAAACCCATGATAGGTGTATCAACGCTGATGACTTTGGCTCAAGGTGTTTATCGAACAACGCAAGCAACAAACGTTATTGCCGCAATTGATGCTAGAATGAGCGAAGTTTATTTAGGACAATATCATTATAAAAATAACCAATGGCAAACAGTTATTTCGGAATGTGTTATCTCACCCCAAAAAGTAATAGAAAAAGTGAAAAAGATGAGCAATGATAGCTATTGTGCCGGCACAGGTTGGCAAACTTATCCTGATATGATTAACGATATAAAACAAAGCGATATCTTGTTACCTCATGCACAAGATCTTGTTGTTCTTGCTAAGAATCAATGGCAAAAGAATGAGCTCGTGAATGTTGAAGATGTCGAGCCAACTTATTTACGTAACGAAGTGACTTGGAAAAAGTTGCCAGGACGATAAAATAAAAAAAGCCACTCAAAGGTGGCTTTTGGTTCAAAAAGTTGTGTATTATTTATTCTTTAAAAAGTCCTAAATGCGCTTTTGCATAAGCCTCAAAATCAGTACAGCCACCGATCGGTTTTTCATCAATAAAGATTTGTGGCACCGTTTCTACTGGTTTACCCACGCTTTTAGAAAGATCTTCTTTAGTAATGCCTTCTACATTAATATCGACATAGCGATAAGAAAAATCATCACGCTCTTGAGAAAGTTTTTCAGCTAATTCTTTCGCTCGAACACAATAAGGACAACCTTGACGTCCAAAAATTACTGTATACATTTTTGCCTCTAATCGTTTATCTTTAAATATAGCCTTACTATACTTAACTTTTAAAGAAAAAAAAACAGTAAAATATAGTTAATTAAATAGATTATACCTATTGATAGTGAGATTGGAAAGATGATCGATTATTATTCATAAAAATTTGAATTCACTTGCTCATTTTTTTGCAATTTAGATTTAATATTTAAAATATTTCTATTTATTAAAATTCATCATATATCATTTTTAAAAATTTTTAAAAAAAAATAAATGAGCAAAGGCTCAGAACAACGGTTAATAAAGAGTTAAAACGATTATAGCAAATCAAAGAAGGATAATTAAATTGCTTTATTTGGTGAAACTTAATTATATACATGATTAATCGAAAACTTAGAATTATCCATTTTTTTATTTTATACTAAAACACATAGTTACCTGAAAGTTTTTGACAAGTGCTTATAATTCTGTTTAGCAAAAAACAAATCGAGTTTCCAATAGTTTTGGCTTAGGTTATGTCCGATATTCGATTATTCGTAAAGTGCAAATTAGCACTACGAGTGCCGTGATGCAGTGGGTAGCACTTCACGGGAGTGTGTCGATTCTTTTAGGAAAAAACTGAATAACTGAGCAAAGTATAGATGTTCTTAAAGAGGGCGTATAATGGATAATACGAATAATTGCATATAATGCGTCTAGCTAAAATATCATATAAAGCAATTAGAGTGTTGAAAGATTATCGCTTTTAAAATTATAGCACTCATTTAATTTTATTATGTTAATTGTTAGGTAGAAGTTATAATCTTCATTAATTAACTAGCTGGATATGAATATGCTGAAAAAATTGTTATTGACTGCTTTATTACTACCTATCACCGTATTTGCTGCTAAAAAAGAGTGTGGCGTTAAACCCAGTTATGATATTACGATTAGCAAAGAAAGTGTGCATATTTTTAATAAAAAAAATGATTTCACTATCATGCCAAATGGAATAGTGGTTTTAAATAAACAATCAGTAACACTTAATCCGCCATTACAAAAAAAACTAGTTCAATTTCAACAAGATTTACGCCAACAGTTACCGCAATTAGAACAACAATCGTTAAGTCTTTTATTAGATGTGAAAATGACTTTTGAACAGGCGATAAAAAATCAATTGGGCGACGATAATGAACTAAAAAGTGAATTAAACAAGTTATATAAACGTTTAGTCAAGTTGTTACATGCTTCGATTATTACAGAAAATGGCAATACACGATTTTCTTACCAAAATTTCAATAATCTAAAAAAAGATGGCGAAGATATCGGTCAGCACATTTTTTATAATATTGTGGGAGGAAGTATTTTGCATTTCGAGTTCTTTAAAAATTTAGGCGCAATCAAGCAAATCTCTAAAAATGAGTGGAAAGCTCAAAAACCTAAATTAAAAGCTTTTGATGCTCATATTTGTTCTGTGATTACCGATATTGATGCGCAATACAAAGAAATATTAACTCAACTTAATCAATCTATTCATAAGTAAATAGACATTAATAAAAACTTTTGCGAAAATGATGCCTTTACTATGATAGCTAAACGGAAGCTTATGACTGCACATATCATTGATGGAAAAGCATTAGCACAACAAATACGAACTGACATTGCTAATAAAGTTAACACACGTATTGAAAAAGGTCTATCTGTTCCAGGGCTTGCAGTAATTCAAGTGGGTTCAGATCCCGCATCAAAAATCTATGTCAAAAATAAGCAAAAAGCTTGTGATGATGTTGGTTTTATTTCATTTGCGTATGACCTCCCAGCGTCGACTACTGATGAGTTGTTGGCATTAATTGATGAACTCAATCAACGATCAGATGTGCATGGTATTTTAGTACAACTTCCTTTACCTGATAATATTGATAAAACTAAGGTGCTTGAACGTATTGATCCGAGTAAAGATGTTGATGGTTTTCATCCTTACAATATTGGCCACTTATTACAACGTGATCCGATTTTACGACCATGTACACCATATGGTGTGGTTAAAATGCTTGAATCAACAGGTATTAATTTATCAGGATTAAATGCCACTGTGGTTGGTGCATCAAGCATTGTAGGTCGTCCTATGGCATTAGAATTATTGCTATTAGGTTGCACAACAACCATTACCCATAGTCGTACCGTTGATTTAGCCAAACATGTGAGTAATGCAGATATCGTTGTTGCAGGAGTTGGCATTCCTAATTATGTTAAGGGTGAGTGGATAAAACCAGGCGCAATTGTTATTGATGTTGGTATCAATCGTCTGCCAGATGGTAAATTAGCTGGCGATGTGGAGTTTGAGGCTGCCGTTAAACGGGCTGGTTGGATAACGCCTGTGCCAGGTGGAGTTGGTCCAATGACTGTTGCTATGTTGATGAGTAACACGCTTGAAGCCTGTGAAAAGTTTAGCAAATAAATAAAATTACTTTAAATTCATTGAGTTTGGAATTAATAGATTTACGTTAAATTAAAAAAGGAGTAGGGATTTTTTATGATTACATTTCACACTAATTTAGGTGATATTAAAATCAAAACTTTTGACGATAAGGCGCCAGAAACCGTTAAAAATTTTGTTGAATATTGCAAAGACGGTTTTTACAACAACACAATCTTCCATCGTGTTATTAATAATTTTATGATTCAAGGCGGTGGATTTGAGCCTGGTATGAAGCAGAAAAAAACAAAATCGCCAATAAAAAATGAAGCAGATAACGGACTAAAAAATGATCGTGGCACTTTAGCGATGGCACGAACATCTGATCCACACTCTGCCACTGCACAATTTTTTATCAACGTAGTGGATAATGATTATCTTAACTTCCGCTCTGCTGATGTTAATGGCTATGGCTATTGTGTTTTTGCACAAGTCGTCGAAGGGCTAGACGTTGTTGATAAAATCAAAGTCGTTAAAACAGGGCGTAGCGGTATGCATTCAGATGTTCCTGTGGAAGATGTCATTATTACGAGTGTTACGGTTGAATAATCCTGTTCGTTATTTTATCGCTGATATTCATCTAGCCGATAATGAGCCTGATGGTTATATGGGTATAACCGCAGGCTTTCTGTCTTTTTTAAATACACTACCCGATAATTGCGAACTGTATATTTTAGGTGATTTATTTGACTATTGGGTTGGTGATGATGTCAAAACCAATATACAACAACAAATTGCACTGGCATTACAAGCCTTATCAAAACGTCATATCAAAAAATATTTTGTGCATGGTAATCGTGATTTTCTGTTAGGTAAAAGATATGCTCAGCAGTGTGATATGATTTTATTGCCAGAAATTAACTGCTTGCCCAATCAAGAAAAAAATATTGTTTTTTTACATGGCGATTTATTATGTATTGACGATCTTCAATATCAAAAATTTCGAAAAGTTATGCACAATAAGTGGTTACAAAAACTGTTTTTATTACTTCCGCGCTTTGTTCGGCTTAAAATTGCGGCTAAGTTGCGGCAAAAAAGTAGCCTGCATAATCAAATTAAATCTGAATCTATTATGGATGTCAATCAACAAGCGGTGGTTGAAAAGATGGTTGAATATAATGCGGATATTATGGTACACGGGCATACACACAAACCTGCAACACACCACTTTCAAATTGAAGGCACCCGAGCAACTCGTATCGTGCTGGGGGCATGGCATGATGGCGTGACATATATCAAACAAGAACAAAATAGTAATACTTTAGCTCTTTATAACCATTCTTTTAAATAATCACTTTGTAAAACATGCTCGACTTTACCAAACTCGCTCAGCTTGCCTTGTTCTAAAATTGCTACATTATTGGCTATCTTTTTAACTTCATTAATATTATGTGTTACATAAATAATCGGTATATTTAAATCATTGGCTAACTTATCAATATAAGTTAATAGCTCTTTTTTTCTGGGCATATCAAGGGCGGAAAGCGGTTCGTCCATCAGCAACAATAGAGGATTGGTTAATAGTGCTCGACCGATTGCTACCCGCTGTTTTTCGCCACCAGATAACATTGCTGGATAGCGATTTAATAATGAGTGGATATTAAGTACTTTCACGATTTCGTCAAATTTTGAAGAATTGAAGTTTTTAGCACCATAAGTTAGATTTTTAATCACATTATAATGAGGAAAGAGTAATGCATCTTGAAAAACCGTACCAATCTGACGTTTTTCAGGAGCGATAAAAAGGTTCTTATCACAATCAACCAGTGATGTGTTATTGAGTTTGATATAACCTTGGTCGGGTTTAATTAATCCATTAATAAGGTTGATTAGCGTTGATTTCCCCGATCCTGAAACGCCTAAAATAGCAGTAACGCCTTGGCAATCCATATCATGATTGAATTGGAACGAAAATGAAGCTAATTGTTTGCTAACCTGTATTTTTAACATAGTGATTATCCTGCTAGCTTCTTCTTATGCCATCGATTTAATAATTCGGATAAAAAAAGGGCAATGAGTGACAACACAATCGAAATAATACAAAGTCGTAATGCACCTTGTTCACCATTAGGGATTTGCAGAAATGTGTACATTGCGAGTGGTAAGGTCCGAGTTTCACCTTGAATATTTGATACAAATGTAATTGTTGCACCGAATTCTCCTAAACAACGTGCAAAGCCGAGAACCATTCCCATTAAAATCCCAGGAAAAGCTAAAGGTAAAGTGATAGTCATAAATACTCGCCATTTATCGGCGCCAAGGGTACGAGCCACATTTTCAAGACGTATGTCAATTGAGTCAATGGCTAAACGAATCGAACGTACCATGAGTGGAAATGCCACTATCGCTGAAGCTAAAGCTGCACCTTGCCAATTAAAGCTAAAACTGACATGAAAATTGTTATTTAACCACCCACCAATAATGCCGTGCCGTCCCATGGTGATTAGTAATAAATAACCTAAAACAACTGGTGGCAAAACAAGTGGAAGATGCACAATGCTATCAAATAGCGATTTACCCCAAAATTGACAGCGAGCTAATATCCAAGCTGTTAAAATACCTATTGGTAAACTAAAACCAATTGCTGCAAAGGCTATTTTTAAACTAAGTAGCAAGGTTTGCCATTCAAATTCGCTTAATAACATAGTTGTATCTTTTTATACCACCTGCGGTAAATTACTTTGTTATGAACCCATATTTTTCAAAAATGACTTTAGCGTGCGGTGAATTTAAATATTGATAAAAATCGTTCGCTTTTAAGTTTAATAACGTGATTGGGTATTCAATAGATTTGAATGTATTTGCAGGGAACGTTCCAACAATTTTCACTTTATCACTTACTTTGGCATCGGTGCTGTAAACAATGCCAAGAGCGGCTTCGTTACGCTCAACTAACATCAGAGCGTCTCGCACATTGCTAGCTGGGGCAAATTGTGGTGATAATTTGTCAAATACTCCTAAATGAGTGAGTGATTCTTTTGCATAAAGGCCCGCAGGAACGTGATCTGGATCACCAATGGCAATTCTTTCGTTTTTAGGTAAAATCGCTTGCCAATTGGTATTGTTATTAATTAAGACGTTATCTAATGGTGAACTTTTTGGGGCAATAAGAACTAATGCATTTTTTAATAGGTCTTGTTTATTCTTCGCAATATTATGCTCAATAAGGTAAGCCATCCACTTTTGATCGGCTGACATAAATATATCGGCAGGGGCTCCTTGTTCAATTTGTTTCGCTAATACTGATGACGAAGCAAACGAAAATACAATATCCACATCTTGATGTTGAGCTTTATAAAGCGTCGCAATATCTTGCATCGCATTAGTTAATGACGAGGCGGCAAATACAGTCAATTTTTCAGCTGCCATTGCTGAAAAAGACATCGCTATCATTGCCAAAGCACTAATAATTTCAATCAATTTCTTCATTTTTTCCTCACAATAAAAATAAGTTAATTTTGATGATTCATGTTTTTGTAGATATTTGGCTGTGATGGAATATCTCGAGTGATTAAGTAAATAATCTAACAATCGCTATATAAAAAAATATATATCGATATTAGCAAAATTTATTTATAAAGTACAACTAAACTGATGCCAGACCCAGACAGCAATCGATAAGATTTGTAGCATATTTTGATGGAATACTAAAAAGCGTTTACAATAATCACTCATATCTCCTCCAACTTGGTTGGTTGTGCATGGTGTTAAATTATGTTCTCTCCTGAAATTTTATTAACGTTGAATATTCAGCAACGGTTATTTACTGATCCACGGCGCATTATGCTGTTAAAAGCAATTGAACAAACCGGCTCATTAAGTCAGGCTGCCAAGCAAATTGGCGTTAGCTATAAAACAGCGTGGGACGCTATCAATGAAATTAACAAATTAGCACCTAAACCTTTTTTAATTACTGCAATTGGCGGTAAAAATGGTGGTGGCACTAAGCTGAGTGCTTATGCTGTTAGGTTCATTCAACTTTATGATCTATTAACTCAGCTGCAACAAACTGCATTTAACATATTGAGTGATGATAAGGTTCCATTGGATGATATTTTAAAAGCTACTGCAAGATTATCATTGCAAACAAGTGCACGAAATCAGTTATATGGCACAGTTAAGCAGATTCAAACAAGCGATGTTGCTGGTTTTATTACTGTACTACTCTGTGATAATCAAACTGAGTTATCAGTTTACATTACGCAGTCGAGTATTGAGCGGTTAAAGTTGAGTATTGATAAAACTGTCTTGTTGCTAATTAAAGCTCCGATGATTGAATGGGCAAATACAAAAGAGGTAGAGAATGAGAACCACTTGTTGGTTACCGTTGAAAAGATCACAACAGATGGCAAATGGAGCGAAATTACTTTTTCATTATCTTCTGGCGTCGTGCTTTATGCTAGTAAATTAGCTGATGAAGTTAAACAATCAGCCTTAACCGTAGGTAAACAAACTACGTTATTTATTCATCCACAACATATTATTGTTGCGACATTAGTTTAGCAATATGAGGTTACCATGCTACAAATAGAAAACGCACATTTTAAAATTAGTGATTACCAAGTTTTTATTATTGAATCGCTGTTAATCAATCAAGGCAGTCATGTGGCCTTTGTGGGGCGTAATGGTTGTGGTAAATCTATACTAGCTAAAGCACTGGCCGGAGAACAAAAATTATTAACTGGAAAAGTTATCAATCAATTTAAATCTATAATCCGTATCTCGTTTGAACAGCTTCAAAAGCTGATTGATGATGAATTTAAGCGTAATAATACAGATATGCTAAGCGAAGGTGAAAATGATATAGGCTTAACTACTGAACAAATCATTCAAGAAAATAATTTTAATCAACAACTTTGTCGGCAATTAGCAACACAATTTGGAATTAATCACCTACTAACCAGACGCTTTAAATATCTTTCAACAGGCGAAACACGCAAAACCTTAATTTGCCGAGCTTTGATGCAGCAACCTGATTTTTTGATATTAGATGAGCCATTTGATGGTTTAGATGTGGCATCACGTGCAAATTTAGCTAAAATACTTGCTGATCTTGCAAAACAAAACATTACTATTATTCTTGTTCTAAATCGGTTTAATGACATTCCTGATTTTATCGAAAATATTGGTATATTAGCTGATTGCCAACTCTTGAAAATTGATACAAAGAGTACAATATTAAACGATGCAACAGTTAAGCAATTAGCTGATTTGGAAAATATACCCAATATGCCATTACCAGAAGCTGATGAATCACCAACACGATTAGCAGATCAATTAGATCGAGTCATATTAAATAATGGCTATGTCCATTATGACGATAAAACAATTATTAATGGATTAACTTGGCAAGTCAAAGCCAAACAAAATTGGCAAATTGTTGGACCTAATGGTGCAGGTAAATCGACGCTATTAAGTCTAATCACCGGCGATCACCCACAAGGGTATAGCAATGATCTTACTTTATTTGGTCGAAAACGTGGCTCGGGCGAAACCATATGGGATATTAAACGCCATATTGGTTATGTCAGCAGTAGCTTGCATTTGGATTATCGTGTTAGTTCTAGCGTTAAAAACGTATTATTGTCTGGCTATTTTGATTCGATCGGTATCTATCAGGCTCCTAGTGATAGACAAGCTAAATTGGCTGATGAATGGTTACAGTTGTTAGGTTTACAGATGCAGGCGGATAATCCATTTCAATCGCTCTCTTGGGGACAACAACGATTAGTTTTGATAGCTAGAGCTTTAGTCAAACATCCGACACTACTTATTTTAGATGAACCATTGCAAGGGCTAGACCATCTTAATCGAGAATTAGTCAAACGCTGGATAGATCGCTTAATTAGTGAAGGACATACGCAGTTACTCTTTGTGTCTCATCATGCAGAAGATGCGCCTAAATGCATCACTCATCGATTAACTTTCGTTCATGACTTTGATGATAGCTATCAATATCGCTTTGAACAGTTAAGCGAAATAATTAGTTAAACCTATTAAAAACAGGTTTAAAAATAGGGAAAACCATAAAAATAAAATGGATTTTTTTATGAAAATTTATCTTGATATTTGAAAAAAGTTTATAAAGGTTACACTTATGAAGTTATCCCCGTTACCTGTGGATAACTCTGTGAGTAGTTTATTGAAAAAAGCGCTAACCTCAGTCACTATCAGGATTTTTCTTGATTTGATTGCAACTTAATCATGAAAATATTTTTTGTTTAATATCAATTGTTTATCATAAATCAAGGTATAAATTTATTGGCTTTTTTATACATAAGAAAGGGAACTGAACGAAAAATAGAAGATTTTTAAAGGTCAAGTCCTTTTGGGGATAATTTTTATTAATAGGTAAAATATTAGGTTGTGATGTAATGAAAAAATTTAAATTATGTTCCGAATTTAAGCCTGCTGGTGATCAACCTGAAGCAATAAAAAAAATTAATCAAAATATTGAAGATGGAATTGCTCATCAAACATTATTGGGCGTAACGGGATCAGGTAAAACCTTTACTATGGCAAACGTTATTGCTACGCATAACCGCCCAACAATCATTTTAGCGCCCAATAAAACACTGGCAGCTCAGTTATATGGCGAAATGAAGGCTTTTTTCCCTGAAAATGCGGTTGAGTATTTCGTATCTTATTACGATTACTATCAACCTGAATCTTATGTACCTTCAACCGATACATTTATTGAAAAAGATGCTTCAATCAATGAGCATATAGAGCAGATGCGCCTTTCTGCCACTAAATCGTTACTCGAACGACGTGATGTGGTGATCGTTGCTTCAGTATCGGCAATTTATGGTTTAGGTGCGCCAGAAACCTATATGTCAATGATATTGCACCTAACAAAAGGCACGATAACCGATCAGCGTTCAATCTTAACTCGCTTGGCCGAATTGCAATACATGCGTAATGAAATCAACTTTAGTCGTGGTACGTTTCGTGTTCGAGGGGATGTGATAGACATCTTTCCTGCTGATTCAGATGAACTTGCCGTGCGCGTAGAGTTATTTGATGATGAAGTCGATCGTATTGTTATGTTCGATCCACTTACAGGTAATAGTATCAATGAAGTATCACGGATTACTATCTATCCAAAAACACACTATGTAACGCCAAGAAATATTATGGAAAATGCCATTGCGCAAATTAAACAAGAGCTTAAAGAGCGACAAAAAGTATTGTTAGATAACAATCGCCTACTGGAAGAACAACGTTTAACTCAGCGAACACTATTTGATATTGAAATGATGACCGAACTGGGCTATTGCTCTGGCATCGAAAATTACTCGCGCTTTTTAGCCCAGCGTAATCCGGGCGATCCGCCAGCAACGTTATTTGATTACTTGCCACCAGACGGATTATTATTTATTGATGAATCGCATGTTGCAATTCCACAAATCGGTGCAATGTATAATGGTGACCGCTCACGTAAGCTTAACCTAGTTGAATATGGCTTTCGTTTACCGTCAGCGTTAGATAATAGGCCTTTAAAGTTTGCAGAATTTGAAAATATTATGCCACAAACCATTTATGTATCAGCAACACCCGCCAAATACGAAATTGAAAAATCAGGTGGTGAAATTATTGAACAAGTGGTTAGACCTACAGGACTATTAGATCCTATTATTGAAATTCGACCGGTTGCAACACAAGTTGATGATCTGTTATCTGAAATCAAAATTCGTATTAACAATGACGAGCGCGTTTTGGTGACCACACTTACTAAACGGATGGCAGAAAATTTAACTGATTATTTGTCAGAACATGATGTCAATGTCAAATATTTGCATTCAGATATTAACACGGTTGAACGAATGGAAATTATTCGAGACTTACGTTTAGGAAAAGTGGATGTGCTAGTGGGAATTAACTTATTGCGAGAAGGTCTAGATATACCTGAAGTTTCTTTAATAGCAATATTAGATGCTGACCGTGAAGGTTTTTTGCGTTCTGAAAGCTCGCTCATTCAAACTGTAGGACGTGCAGCTCGAAACGTGAATGGTAAAGCGATATTATATGCTGATAGAATTACTCCAGCTATGAAAAAAACAATTGACGAAACCGCTCGCCGTCGTCAAAAACAGGAAAACTTTAATACAGCACATGGCATCACACCAAAATCAGTACGTAAAGAAATTAAAGATATATTAGAGGCCGGTTTAAGTACCAAGAAATCGACAGCCAAAGTACAAGCATTTGAGTCAGGTAAACCTTATCATTATGTCTCAGTTAAAGAAGTACAAGCAAAAGTGAAAGAACTTGAAACAATGATGTATGAAGCGGCTCAAAATCTTGAATTTGAAAAAGCGGGTGTACTACGTGATGAAATAAAAAAATTGCGTGCGGATTTTATTAAAGTATCTTAATGACTCATCCAAAAAGGAAAATATGATGACAATAACACGAATTGATCCTGATGATCGTTGGTCTGAAGCTGTGATTCATAATAACGTGATTTATTACACAAGTGTTCCTACTAAGCTTGAAAATGACGCTTATATACAAACCAAAAGTGCATTGGCTGAAATTGATAAAATATTAGCACGAGCCGATAGTGATAAATCACTTATATTGGATGCGACATTATTTTTGGTCAATAAAAGTGACTTTGCTGCAATGAATAAAGCGTGGGATGAATGGGTAGCTAAAGGGAGTGCGCCAGTTCGTTGCACAGTGCAAGCAGGCTTGATGAAAAAGGAATATCTGATAGAAATTAAAATTGTGGCTGCTGTAAAAGATTAACATTTTCATTATCGCCGATACTATTCGGCGGTATCACTTTGATTATTCAAATTATACCACCTTGACTTGGTGCATTTATTGTCAATAGATAGAATCGTTACTATCCCAATCCCCTAAATTTTAGTGTATACTTTACATACATCTCATTTTAATTATTCAAACATTCGCTATGCACACTCAACCTAAAATTGCCATTGTCATGGGTTCTAAAAGTGATTGGGACACTATGCAACAAGCTGCAGATATCTTAGATGCATTGACTATTCGCTACCATGTTGAAATCGTTTCTGCTCACCGTACGCCCGATAAGTTATTTCGCTTTGCTGAAGATGCTAAGCGAAAAGGTTTTGAGGTGATTATAGCTGGTGCCGGTGGTGCGGCTCATTTGCCAGGCATGTTAGCTGCTAAAACATTAATTCCCGTATTAGGCGTTCCCGTACAAAGTGCTGCACTAAATGGCATAGATAGCCTCTATTCTATCGTGCAAATGCCGAAAGGGATTCCGGTTGGTTGTTTAGCAATTGGTAAGGTTGGTGCAGCTAACGCGGCATTACTTGCTATGCAGATTCTTGCTTTACATGATAAAGATATTTATCAACGCTTATCTACATGGCGATTAACTCAAACTGATGAGGTATTAAATCAGCCTGATCCAAGAGTGAATGCATAACATGAAACTTCAATCTGTTTGTGTACTGGGGAACGGACAATTAGGACGAATGCTTAAGCAAGCTGGTGAACCATTAGGTATTAAAGTCTATCCAGTTGGACAGGAAGTCGATCCGACAGTTATTCCATATCAACAGTCGGTAATAACAGCTGAAATTGAACGATGGTCTGATACCCCATTTACACAGGTATTAGCCAAGCATCCCCATTTTATCAATCGGGATGTTTTTCCACTTATTGCTGACCGTTTAACTCAAAAACAGCTGCTTGATGAACTTGGCTTACCTACAGCTAAATGGTTTGCGCTTAATCAACCCCAAGATTGGCCAAAGTTATTTGATGAACTGGGTGATCTATTAATTATAAAACGTCGAACTGGTGGTTATGACGGACGAGGGCAATGGCGTATAGCCATTAATCACCCAACCACCGTCCCAGATGATATTTATCAAAACGCCATTGTTGAACAGGCCATTCCATTTGAAAAAGAGATGTCATTAGTGGGTGCGCGTAATGCAAAAGGTGAAACGGTATTTTATCCACTTACCAATAACTTCCACCAAGATGGTATATTAAAAATAAGTGTTGTACGACCGAACGAATCTCCTTCATTACAAATAAAAGCTGAGCAAATGCTATCTGCCATTATGCATAAATTAAATTATATTGGCGTAATGGCAATGGAGTGCTTTATTGTTGGAGAGGAATTACTGATCAACGAACTTGCCCCTCGTGTACATAATAGCGGTCATTGGACACAAAATGGTGCCTCAATAAGCCAATTTGAATTGCATCTTCGCGCAATATTAGGATTACCACTCCCTAAGCCTGATGTCTTTGCGCCATCGATTATGGTCAACTTAATTGGTACAGAATTAAATCTTAATTGGTTATCTATCAATTTAGTGCATCTACATTGGTATGAAAAAGAAGTCAGAGCGGGGCGTAAAGTAGGGCATTTAAACTTAACGCATAGCCAGTTTAGTCAATTATTAAAATCGTTAGAAGATCTAATACCGCTATTGCCTAATGATTATCAAAAAAGTGTTGAATGGGTAAAGCAAAATTTATAACGATTTAGTAATTTAAATCAATTAAGGCATGAAATTAGAGATAGAACCATGATCAACTTTAATCAAAAAATCAATTATCAACGTTATGCTAGCAAAAAGAGTGAAGCACTGTCAGATGAATACTCAATAGTACGTTGTTTTGAAAGTGATCGTGGACGCATCATAAACTCAGCCGCCATTCGTCGCCTACAACAAAAAACGCAAGTCTTTCCATTAGAACGGAATTCTGTGGTCAGAACGAGACTAACTCATTCTATGGAAGTACAACAAGTGGGCCGTTATATTGTCAAAGAAATCATCAACCGCTTGGGTAAAGCTGGAAAATTAAAAAAATATGGGCTTGATAATTGTATAATGGCGATTGAAAGCTTAGTTGAAATGGCCTGTTTAATGCACGATATAGGTAATCCTCCATTTGGTCATTTTGGTGAGGCCGCCATTAATAAATGGTTTACACAACGCTTAGGTCTTGGCAAATCTACAATTTATCCAGTGCTTGAAATCAATAACAATGATGATGACAAAATAAAAGAACTTAAAACCAAAATTCGCCAAGATTTATCAAATTTTGAAGGTAATGCGCAAGCAATTCGTTTAGTGCATACTATATTACGCCTCAATTTAACTTATTCACAAATTGCCTCGATTCTGAAATATTCTAGACCAGCTTATTGGTCTAAGCAGGTTCCCATCGAATTTTCTTATTTAATGAAAAAACCGGGCTATTATTTATCAGAAGAACCATTTATTGAGGAACTTTCTAAACAACTTGATATCAAACCATTTCATCGTTATCCATTAACTTACATTATGGAGGCTGCCGATGATATCTCATACTGTATTGCCGATCTTGAAGATGCTGTTGAAAAGAGAATCCTAACGGTAAAACAGCTTTATATTCAATTAGCTGAAGCATGGGGACCAATTAAAAAAGGTGATTTGTTTGACACAGTGGTTAAATACCCTTATGAAAACCTAAAGCAGAGTGGGTATGATGCAATTGGCATCGATCAATTTTTTATGTATTTACGCGTCAACTCCATTGGTAAACTGGTACCGCATGCAGCCGAACGATTTATTGAAAATATTGAAGCAATTTATCACGGCGCTTTTAATCATGCTTTACTTGAAGATTACGGTGCCGAATATAAATTGCTCAATATTTTTAAAACAGTGGGATTTGAACATATATTTAATCATGAGTCGGTCGAAAATATTGAACTGCAGGGATACCGAATTATTAGCGGATTGCTAGATATTTATAGCCCATTGCTTGATATGCCTACCGAAGATTTTTTAAAATTAGTTGAAGACCAACATCACAAAGATTATCTTATTGAAACGCGTTTATATCATAAATTATCATCAAAACATTGTGTCGCTTATGAACAAGCAATTAACAAACTGCATCCAAATAAAACAGGTTTTGCTTGCATGGAATTTTATTATCGGTGTCGCTTATTACAAGATTATATTAGCGGTATGACTGATCACTTTGCTTATGACGAATATCGCAAGCTAATGGTGACATTCTAACTCGTAGAAATTGATTATAATGGATGAGCACCACGAATATGCATTGGCACCATATTAGTGCATAGCAAGATAACAATATATTAAAGCAAATCTTGATTATTTATACCTTTTTTAGTATGTCAAACTAAACTACATAGCCTACATTTTTATAACGTCTATCTTTTATTATCTTATATAAATTCAGCTTAAATAACCCTATTTGGTTCAAGTAACCATTTGTTGGCATGCTCTTTGCATCATTTATTTTGTAATCTCATATTTATTAGGAGCGATTGATGAAACTAGTCACAGTAGTTATAAAACCGTTCAAATTAGAAGAAGTTCGGGAAGCCTTATCTGATATAGGTATCACAGGATTAACCGTTACCGAAGTCAAAGGTTTTGGACGACAAAAAGGTCATGCAGAGCTATATCGTGGCGCCGAATATAATGTCAATTTTCTACCTAAAGTTAAAATTGACTTAGCTATTAGCGATGAGCAGCTTGACGAAGTCATTAGTACCATTGCTAAAGCAGCACATACGGGAAAAATTGGCGATGGCAAAATTTTTGTCACCTCACTTGATCATGTGGTACGTATACGTACAGGCGAAACCGACGACTCGGCGCTGTAATTTATTGTTAAGGATATCATTATGTTGAAAAAATTTATTCTTTCTTTAGCTATTTTATTTTCAAGTACTGCCTTTGCTGATGAAGCCGGCATAGTTGATAAAGCCGATAATGGATTTATGATGATCTGTACTGCTTTAGTACTTTTTATGTCTGTGCCCGGTATTGCTCTGTTTTATGGCGGTTTATTACGTTCCAAAAACGTGTTATCGATGTTATCTCAAGTCCTTGTAACCTTTTCACTGATTGCCGTATTATGGATTACTTATGGTTATTCACTCTCTTTTGGTGAAGGAAATTGGTTTTATGGCAATTTTAACCACTTTCTATTAACGGGTATTGGCATTACGGATGTGTCAGGTTCGATTTATGAACTCATTTGGGTGGCATTTCAAGGATCATTTGCTTGTATTACCTGTTGTTTAATTCCTGGTGCCTTTGCTGAACGAATGCGTTTTTCAGCCGTATTAATCTTTATGGTGTTATGGTTTACATTTTCGTACATTCCCATGGCACACATGGTATGGGGGGGCGGAATTTTGGGCGATGAAGGCGCGCTTGATTTTGCTGGTGGTACTGTTGTGCATATTAATGCAGCAATTGCCGGAGTTGTTGGCGCTTATTTAATTAAAAATCGTCTTGGCTATAACCGTGAACCACTAAAACCATTTAACTTACCTTATGTCTATCTCGGCGCAGCAATTCTTTATATTGGTTGGTTCGGCTTTAACGCAGGATCATCAACGCATGCTGATGAGATCGCAGGTTTAGCCTTTATTAACACAGTTGCTGCAACAGCAGCTGCGGTTTTAGCATGGACATTAGCTGAATGGTCTTTACGAGGCAAACCATCATGCCTCGGTTCAGCATCAGGTGTGATAGCGGGGTTAGTTGGCGTAACGCCTGCTGCGGGCCTTGTTGGCGTAGGTGGTGCTATGCTAATTGGGCTTATTTGCGGTTTTGCTGGTGTCTGGGGCGTATCAACACTCAAAAGAATTTTAAAAGTTGATGATACCTGTGATGTATTTGGCGTACATGGCGTATGTGGTATAGTAGGCTGTGTATTAACGGGTATATTTGCATCAGAATCATTAGGTGGTATTGGTTATGCCGAAGGCATTACTATGATAAGCCAAGTCGGAATTCAATTAATGAGCATTATGACGTGTGTAATTTGGACAGCGGTTATTTCTTTTGTTGCTTATAAAATTGCAGATCTTTGTGTTGGCTTGCGTGTTTCAGAGGAGCATGAGCGAGAAGGCTTAGATATTAACAGCCACGGCGAAAGTGCATTTAATAGTTAATCACTAAGTAAAATTGTTATTAATTAATTTTTACACATAAAAATGATTAAAATGAAAAATAATTTACAGGGAAGATCCCTGTAAATTATGGCTTTTATTAATTATTGTTAAGTAAATATTTTTAATTATCCCAAAGCATAATGGCATTATCTTCAGTTAAGACTAAAGGCGGTGCAAAAAGGTACTCTTTTACTTTGGTCGGTAAAACCTGCATATCATTAAAATTAAACTGCAATTCTGGATAAACATTAGCGATTGCTTTTATCCGAGTATTTAGTAATTCCTTTACTTTATCAGACTCTTTGGCAATGGCGATTTCATCTTTCAACATGCCAATTTGTTTTTTATGGTGTTCTGACTCAAATACCTCATGAAAGATAAAAGAAAACCCACTTTTATTATTGCCTTTGTGCATATCATGGTACTCTCTGTATTCAGAATGATGTAATTTAAGTTCCTTAACACGCAAGGCAATAATCTCATCAATATGATCGGTATAATAATTTAATGTAGGATCTAAATAAGCTAGCGTCCTGTGCTCGGGTATTGCTGCATTACTATGTACTAAGGTAAATAAAGGCTTTTTATATGTTTTCATTCTTTAACTTCCTTTTTAATTAAGATAAAAAGATAACAAGGCCTCCAATGAAGAAAAGCGAATATTACTTTTTTATGTAAAATGTTTCAGGTTAATATAATGCTTAAATATAAAAATAAAAAAATTCAAAAATTTAATAAATTTTCCATTAGATATTCAAATTAATGAATTTAAATTTCAAAGCATAACAGCTTAAAAAATAAAACACTATTGGGAATAACTACTATACGAAAAATAGTTAGATTGTAATAATAAATAGTCTTATTTACTTATAAACCTTATCTAAAGGCTAATTACGGGATGTTATCAATACTGTAAAACGCTTAATTTAATATTAGAGAAAATAACTTAATAGCAAACGACCGACTATTTTAGATAAAAAAACTAATACCATTTCACAGTAGTCATGCTTATATAAGACACATTTAATTTTGGAAAGTTCAATAATATTGCTAGATTTAATCTTCTTGTTAAAGATTTTTCTTAAAATCTCACGATAATTAAACCGAAAAGAAAGTAAATCTACCATAATCATTTTTTATATATTTGACTATTAAAGCTATTAAAATAACGTAGATCATGGAATCATTTGTCTTTTGAGCTAACATCTGCAATGTAGATCATACTTATTAGATGATCTTAAATGGTGATGATAGATTAGATTTTCAATACCTTTAGGTATTATCACTTCATTCTATCACTTTTTGCTAAATAATAAATACTGGTATTATTAGAGATTTCTGTCCAGTATTTGGCTAATGATTAATAATAAAATTAAGGCGAGCTAGGTTAATTCAACGATATGATATAGATTAAGAATGTTAAAGTTAAAGTAGATTGAACAACAAATTTTTTGTAAATCTAAGCGTGATTGGCTTAATTGAATTGCAATGAGTCTTCATTAATTTTGAATGGAAACATCAAAACTCAATCAAAGTAAAAAGGTAGGAAAATTCTTCTCCTACCCAATAATCTAAAATTAATCAGATTTTTTAATATGCTTTAAGTTAGATAATGCAATTGCTAGTAGGATAATACCCACCCCAATCCATTGGATAAAATAGACTGATTCATGCAAATAAAAAAATGAACAAGACACCGCAACAGGTAATTCAGCGGCTGAAAGAATCGCACTTAATGAAATACCAATTTTAGGGATACCAATCGAAAATAGAAAGGGTGGTAGCACCGTTCCAAGTAATGCTAATAAAAATCCTAATTGATACAGTTTATCGCTAATATCAAGTTTAAAGAAAAACAACGGCGGAAAAATCAAAAATGTAACAAAACATGCACCAGTAATCATTAGAGCACTTTTTTCAAGTTTAGGTAACTCATTGCCGATATTGCTGCTAGTGCTAATAAAAAGCGAATACATTAGCGCAGCTAAAAAACCAAAAAAACAGCCTGTTAAATTTAAAGTAATATCTTGGTTAAACATGCCTGCAGCTAAACTACTACCCAATATAATTACAATTACTGTTGCAAGTTGAATAATCGTAGGTTTATTTTTAAAAATAACAAAATCGATAATGATGCTAATCCACAAGTATTGCATTAATAAAATAATTGCAATTGATGCAGGTACTAACTGAACGCACTGATAATAACAAATACCCACTAATCCAGGAAAGAGTCCAACGGCACAAACCTTCCATTTTTTTGTTGATTCAGGATTTTGAGTTGTCGATGTCGCTAATGGTGTGTTAGTTGATGCAGATACTTTGGGTTTATGTACAGCTTTAACAATAAAATGAATACTCCACAACATTAGCATACCTAAAAAACACTGGATACCCGTGACTTCCCCTAATGTATAGCCCGCTTTATAAGCTGTTTTTACAATTGAAGATAGTACACCAAAGCTGCATGCGCCTAAAAAAACCAGAAAACCACCTAAAAAATTATCTTTCATATCAAAATCTCATCACACTAAAAAATAACATTGTCGAAAATTATCGACACAAAAATACAACAAAAATCTTCAAGGGCGGTTGATTTCAAACAACCTCCCTAAGATTTTTTAACAAGTTAAATTAAATAATTAAGCGATAAATAATCTTTTAAAATCGATTAATTTAAATGGATTTGCCATTATCCAGCAGAATTGCTTTTAGTATGGTCATAATTAAATGAATAATAAAAAACAATGCCTAAGACAAGTGCATATGAAGCAAAAATTAACCAAATTGTTTGCCAATCTTTGTTGCCATCGTGTGTACACATGTCAACAACAATACCACTTAAAATTGAGCCAAAATAAGCACCAATACCATTAACCATCGTCATAAATAACCCTTGAGCGCTGGCTCGAATATCAGAATTGACCTCTTTTTCAATAAAAATAGAGCCTGAAATATTAAAGAAGTCAAATGCGCACCCATAGACAATCATTGAAAGCATTAATAGCACAAATCCAAAAGGTGTTGGATCGCCAAATGCAAATAAACCAAATCTAAGTGTCCAAGCAATTAAGCTTATCATTATGACTTTTTTTATGCCAAATTTTTTGAGAAAAAATGGGATAGTTAAGATAAAAGCGACTTCAGCCATTTGCGAAACAGATAATAAGATAGCAGGGTATTGCACAATCAAACTATCTTTAAATTCTGGAATTTTAGCAAAATCATGCAAGAAAGCACCACCGAAAGTATTGGTAATTTGTAATATAGCGCCAAGCAACATAGCAAAAAGAAAAAATACTGCCATGACAGGTTTTTTGAATAACACAAAAGCATCTAATCCTAAATAAGAAATCCAAGATTGTTTTTGGTTTTTAGATACAGTAATATTAGGTAATGTTGCACTATAAATTACAAGTAAAACCGAGGCAGAGCAAGCAATATAGAGCTGAGCATTGCTCAACTCGAATTTGCATAAGCTAATAGTCCACATTGCGACGATAAAGCCAACTGTGCCAAATACTCGTATTTTAGGAAAGACAGAGACAGTATCTAAGTTTGCTTTATCTAAGCAGTGATAACTGATTGAGTTAGATAAGGCAATAGTTGGCATAAATGCTAATGCATTGGCTAACATCACCCAAAATAAAATGGCTGAATCAGTCACCGATGCGGCATAAAAAAGCGCAATAGCACAAACAGAATGGCAAAATAGATAAAGATATTTAGCTTGCAAAAACTTATCGGCAATGATGCCAATAATAAATGGTGTAATTAATGCAGCTAAACCTTTAGTACTAAAAATCATCGATACTTCAATACCTGAAAAGTGTAAGGTATTAAATAGATAAGCACCAAAAGTGGTTAGCCAACTTCCCCAAATAAAATATTGGAAAAACATCATTATTTTTAATCTATTTTGTATGTCCATTGTTTATTCCTAAAATAAAGTGAACTTTTTATAGAAAACCAATATAAAAGTATCGATTAAAAACGTTCAATCGTTTTTGTAATAAGTTGTAAAAAGGTTGCTTTAACGCGTTCAGCTGTTTCAATGACTTCTTCGTGTCCTAATGGTTGATCTAAAATTCCGCAGGCCATATTGGTTAAGCACGAAATACCAATGGTTTTAATGCCAGAATGGTGCGCTATAATTGCTTCTGGTACGGTTGACATACCCACTGCATCGGCACCTAACACGCGAATCATTCTAATTTCAGCAGGTGTTTCATAAGTTGGACCTGTCCACCAAGCATAAACACCTTGTTGTAAATTAATATTAATTTCTTTGGCTACATCAAGGACTGTTGAGCGTAATTGCTTGTTATAAAGCTCACTCACATCTAAAAAGCGCACACCTAAATCAGGATTATTTGGTCCAATGAGCGGATTATTAGCCGTAAGATTGATATGATCAGTAATGAGCATTAAATCTCCCGGTTTAAAACTGGTATTGACTGCACCACATGCATTAGTGATAATTAATTTTTCAACGCCAAGCATTTTCATCACACGAACAGGGAAAGTGACTTGATCTAATGAAAATCCCTCATAATAGTGAAAGCGTCCTTTCATTGCCACGACGGTTTTGTTACCGCATTTGCCAATAACTAATTCATTGGCATGGCCTACTGCTGCTGATTTGGCAAAATGTGGAATTGTGTCATAAGGGATGTGAACAGCATCTTCAAGTGTATCGGCAAAAGGCCCTAAGCCTGAACCTAAAATAATTCCAATAGTTGGTTTTTTGTCCGTGTGTTTTTGAATATAGTTAACGGCTTGTTGAATATCAGAAGTTTGATGCATGATAGTATCCTTTCAAAAATTAAATGTTATAAAGTAAAATAGAATGAATAAACAGTTTGAACCGATTAATTAGTTCAGTTAGACAATAAACTTATAAAATAATTAAAAAAAGTAATGATGTATATTATGAAGATTTTTGCTTAATAAAGAAAGGTACGAATTGCGATATCTTAGAATGAATTAAATAATGAGTTTTTTTATTTTTATTATTCAAATTATTAAGTTAAAAATTAATTTTATCCATCAATATGGGTTAATACTAAAATCGTCATTAAGCTAGGCGATCATCGCCAGAATAGATTACCCCTTTATCGCCTCTAAAAAATCCCAATAAAGTTAAATGGCACTGTTTAGCCAAATCAACGGCCATTGAGGTTGCTGCCGAAACCGCTAATAAAAATTCCACACCACACTTGGCCGTTTTTTGCACCATTTCGTAGCTGGCGCGGCTTGAAACCAATACCACACCATGTTGATAGTTAGGATTATTAGGTAATTGCATTGCTCTAAAACCAAGCAGTTTATCTAATGCGACATGCCGGCCGATATCTTCAAACCCCGCCATAAATTGGCCTTTCAAATCCAGCCACACAGCGGCATGAGTGCAACCCGTTTGTTGACCGACTTGTTGAACTTGCAATAAGCTATTTAAGCTGCCACTAAAATCAGCTAACTTAATTTGATTTATTCGTGGCAAAGTGGGGATGACTTGACAAACTTGCTCTATCTGTTCAGTGCCACAGATACCGCAACCCGTGCGTCCTGTTAAATTACGGCGTTTTTCTTTCAGTTCACTAAAGCGTCGCGACGAAAGTTCAATCTGGACTTCTATACCTTTTGGGGTATCAATAATATCAATGCCATAAATATCATTAACCGATTGAATAATATTTTCAGTTAACGAAAATCCCATTGCAAAATAGTGCAAATCTTTGGGGGTTGCCATCATCACTACATGCGAAATACCGTTATAAATTAACGCAACAGGTTTTTCGATAGCGATCACATCAGTTTGAGTGTTTTGCAACTCACAGTTTTTAAATTTTTGTACTAGAATTGATTCAATACCGATCGCCATGATTTGTCTCTTGTTAATTGGGTTGTAATTAAAACGACTATATAAGCACAAGCTCAAATGTGAATTAACCTAATAAACATTAACGCGTGTAAGTTTCTATCAATAGATAGCATGCTTAGCGCTAAGTAACCCATATTATGGTAAAATAGTTGACCATAATCAATTCATAATTCACAAACATAAGCCTATGTCATTACACGAAATCACACTGGCCATTATGCAGTTTATTGAGCATCATCAAATTTGGGCATTGCCAATTATATTTTTATTAGCATTTGGTGAATCATTGGCAATCATCTCGCTTTTGGTTCCTGCAACTGCCATTTTATTTGGGGTAGGGGCTTTAATTGGTGGAGGAGCAATATCGTTTGTACCGGTATTAATTGTTGCCACGGCGGGCGCTGTAGTTGGCGATTTACTTTCTTATTGGCTAGGAAAACACTATCATCAACAAGTTATTGCTTCATGGCCACTTAATAAGCACCCGAAATTAGTTTATCGTGCCGAACAATTCTTTCAAAGTTATGGAACATTTGGGGTATTTATTGGTCGTTTTTTTGGACCACTACGCGCAATTGTGCCATTAATAGCTGGCGCAATGCACATGCCAGCCACCAAATTTAATTTAGCCAATATTGCTTCTGCGCCAGTTTGGGCATTTGTATTGCTTGCACCAGGTGCGCTTGGTGTGCCTTGGCTAGAAACACTCTTTGGCTAAAGCGTGCCTATGGTATAACTACGACGTCCACTTTTGCGCCCCAATGCTTCTAAATTGGTTTGCAATGGTGGAAATGGTAGCGTCAAATGATGTTTACGATAAGCTTCAAGTATCAGCTTATGTATAGTGCTTCGCAGTACCATTCGGTGTCCCATTTCAGCAGCAAAAACACGTAATTCAAATAATTGAATGCCTTCTTGGATATCTACCAAAAATACTTGTGGTTCAGGATCGTTAAGCACATATTCACATTCATCTGAGGCTTGTTGTAAAAGTTTGATAACCAGATCACTATCAGCATCGATAGTTGCGGGAATGGTTAATACAATCCGAGTGATCGAATCTGATAACGACCAGTTTACCAATTGTTCGGTAATGAAAGCTTTATTGGGCATCACAATTTCTTTACGATCCCAATCAACAATGGTAATTGCGCGGGTATTAATTTTGGTGATATTACCGGTCAAATCGCGAATTGTCACAGTATCGCCAATGCGCACCGGTTTTTCAAATAAAATGATTAAACCAGAGATAAAATTGGCAAATATTTCTTGTAAACCAAAACCTAACCCTACACCTAGTGCAGCAATTAACCATTGAATTTTAGACCAGTCGATACCAATAAACGAAAACGCAATCATACTACCTATCATTAAGGTAATATATTTTGAAACCGTCGAAATCGCATAACCTGTTCCTGGGGCTAAATCTAAATGCTGTAAAATGCCTAACTCCAATAAAGCAGGTAGATTTTTGACGAGTTGCACGGTAATTGTCATCACTAAAATTGCAATACATACCGCACCAAGGGTGATGTATTGTTCAATTTCGGTACCATTAACAATGGCACTGGTTCCCCACAGCTTAATATTATTCATAAAAGCGAAAGCCGAATGCAGTTCAGACCACAGCAAAATCATAGTAATGAGCGCAATCATCATAATAATCGATCTAACTAAATGTAAAGATTGGGCACTAATAACATCTAAATTAATAACAGGTTCATCGACACTTTCGTTCAGTGAGTTAAGATCATCTTCTTGTGATTTTGCCCGCTGCATCCGTTCTAAACGGCGTTGCTTGGTGCGTTCAAATTCAATACGACGCTTTTGAATCCACATCCAACGGCGAATCATGTAATAAATAACTAATAGTGCAAACCAAATAATAACTGATGCTTCAAGGCGGCCTAATAACACTTGCGCAGTTGATAAATAGCCCAAACAAGCAGCAATAATGGCAAGCCAAGGAGCACTTAATAAGATAAACCACAAAATATGACTTAATAAATTATCGCCTGTTCCTTTTTTATCAATATAAAGAGGCACGCCAGCGCGATGGATGGCGTTAGTCATAAACACTAAAGCAAAACATAAAAAAATAAAAGCTGTACGACCAATTGTGGCAGCAAATTGGCGGTTGTTATACTCGTCAAAGCTCATCACTATCATCACTAATGGAATCACAAGCCAAATCGAAAGCTGATAATATTTCATTGCCGAGCGTACGCTCCGTTCAGACCAACCAAAATGGCTAATAAATAGCCCATTAGATGATGCAAAGTGCGCTGAAATAATAAACACCCATAAAATTGGCGCTGCTGCATTTACACCATAACCTAATGCATATGCAACAGGATAATCCCAATTAATTTGCAATGCATAACCAAACACCGCCCACAAAATTGGCACCGGTAACGCCATAATTAATGAAAAGATAACTACTTTTAGGGTTAAAGAATAACTATCTTGTGTCACTTTACCCACGCGGCTGGCTGATTGAGTTAAAAAGGTATTATATTTGGTGCGCATTTTAAAATGCGTAAACACAAAGAGTAACGATAAAATGATTAAAAATAGCGGTTTGGGTGCACTCAGTACCTCAGTACTGGCATTATAAAGTTGTGAAAGGGTATCGATTGAAAAAATGACATAAACCACATCTTTAGCTAAATTGATTGGATAACTCAAGGATATTGGATTAACATCCGCCACCCAAAAGAAGTACCTATGTGCGGCATCGTTCACTTCATCGATCGCATTAGTTAATTGTTTATTAGCAATTTTTAATTTGGTCAATTCTAAAATTGTGGTATCAGTACCTGAAATAAGTGTCTTAAGTAATTCGGCCTGTTCCCGAATTAAACGGCGATATTGTGTTGCTTCTTTGACGTTATTAATCGGACTTGTTAAGGTTGGATAATCGTCTAACGCAGTTAAAATATTACTATAATTAAGTTGTTGGGCTTTGGCCTCAGCAATTTCGGCATCTAGTGCTTGTGATTTAGGCTTTTCGGGTAATCGTAATAACTGTTGACGCAAGGTTTCGCCCAGAGCGGTTGAAAAGCTCAACCACTCACCTTGCTCGTCAAGCGTTGCTAGCGTATTTTGTACGTGTGAAATCTGCGTAGTGATATTGTTTTGCTCATTAACAATGCTGGTTAAATGCGTTTTTTGTAACTCCATATTTTGCCGGAGTTCATCATTTTTATCACTCAATTGTTGAACAACTTGCGAAAGATCATCCTCGCTATTAATGATGGGCGTGGTTTCTTCGGCAAAGGTTAGTGAAGAAAACAACACAGCAGCAAAGCATAAAAAACCACGAATCCACATAAAGTTATATCCTATTAGCTAATTTTTGACCTACACGTGCAACATCGCCCACTTTAAGGTGGTTTTCAAACTCAATTGCATTTGATGCAAATAACGTAATCACTGTTGACCCCAATTTAAAGCAACCCATATCTTGCCCTTTTTGTAATTTGACTTCACCTGAATATGTCCAACGTTTCATGACACCCTCGCGCGGTGGCGTAATGACACCTTCCCATGGTACTTCGATACTACCAACAATGGTTGCTCCGACTAAAATTTGCGCCATTGGTCCAAAATCAGTTTCAAAAAGGCATATTACACGTTCATTACGTGCAAAAATATTTGGAATGCTTTCCGTTGTCGCCTTATTGACTGAAAACAGTGAACCAGGCACATAAATCATCTCACGCAAAACACCATCGCAAGGCATATGAAAGCGGTGATAATTTTTAGGTGATAAATAAGTGGTTGCATATGAACCATTTTTAAAAAACTTGATCATATCAGGATGACAAGCAAGCAGTGATTCTAAAGAATAAAAATGCCCTTTAGCCTGTAACAGCTGGGTATCTTGAACTGTACCAAACTGACTAATAACGCCATCAGCTGGCATAACAACGACACTATCGGTAGCATCAATTGGGCGTGCATTCTCATTTAATTCACGGGCAAAAAAGTCATTAAAGGTTTTAAACGCTTTAATATCGTTAATTTTTGCTTCGCTCAAATCCACTTTATACAGTTTACAAAAGCCCATAATCATCCATGTAGTGACTTTTCCCAACTGTTTTTTTGCCAGCCATCCAAATATGATGGTTAATAGCTGCTTAGGAAGAAGATACTGAATAATTGCTTTTAACTGATTTAACATATATAACTCTCAAGTAAAGATAGAAATACGGCATTATACCAAGATTTATACATAAAGTGTAAAACGGCTAAAATGAATAATGTGTAATCGGTAATATCGAGCACCAATATTGTAAACACTTTATCATGCCTAAGAAAGTTAATGGTAAATAATTAAATATGGTATTCATTGCTAGTTATTTAAATTCTATTTAACAAAAATGACATGACACGGCTAAAGATAAAAATTAAGCTTGGGTTATACTTCATCGGATTAAGAAACACATTACCTAATTTCTAGTGAATATAGAATGGCTATTTGCCGTATCACAATCATTTGAATGGGGGCTTGTGAACCGCCTAAGTTAACAGAGTATAAAAAACACTAAATTATTGATAATAAACACCGGAATTAAAATGCATATTGACCATTTCATATAGCCAAAAAAGCTTGGCATGTTAATTTTATTTTGCGTTGCAATGTTTTTGACCATAAGGTTGGGTGCATTACCTATATAGCTAAGCGCTCCCATAAAAACCGATCCCATTGAAATAGCCAGTAAGGTTTTTTCAAGCACTGTCATTAAGGTCGTGGCATCGCCCGAAGCTAGATTAAAAAAGACTAAATAGGTTGGCGCATTATCTAAAAAGCCAGAAAGTAAACCTGATAACCAAAAGTACATGCTGTTGATTGGCTCACCTTGTGTATTGGTTACCAGTGATACGATTGGGGCTAATGCGCCATGACTACCAGCTCGTAACATGGTAAGTACCGGAACGATAGTAATAAAGATGCCTATAAATAGTTTAGCAACTTCGATGATAGGTTCCCAATTAAATTCGTTACCTGCACGTACCTGTTTAGGGGTGATTAGCATTGAAATGAGGGTAATGATAATAAACAAACTATCGCGAATTAAATTGGGTAAAGTAACATATGTACCTAAAACTGTAAAACTAACCGATGAATGCCAAATGCCAGACATTAGTACGCAGGTAATAATTGCTATTAATAAGAAAATATTGTTTTTTCCATAAATTTTAACGTTCTTGGATTTTGAAATGGAATTCAGTTCTGATAAATTGCCATATTGCAAACGAAAGTAGTGGCAATCAATAACATAATAAATTGCTAATAATAGTAATGAGCTAAGTAGAACTGGCAACAGCATATGTTTAACTGTCCACCCAAAATTAACGCCTTTTAAAAAACCAATAAATAACGGTGGGTCGCCCAGCGGGGTTAATCCTCCGCCAATATTAGCCACTAAAAAAATAAAAAAGATAATAGTGTGCATAGAACAATTTCGATTACGATTGGCTCGGATCAATGGCCGAATCATTAACATGGCAGCACCTGTGGTGCCCATGATCGACGCTAATAGCGTACCAATTGCCAGTAAAGTAACGTTGCGTTTGGGTGTACTGAGCGCATCACTCTTAATCAAAATTCCTCCCGAAACAGTAAACAGTGCCAGCAATAACAAAATAAAAGGAATATATTCGGCTACCACTGCATGAGCGGTCAGGTTGACGGTAGTTTGTAAACCAAATGCATACAAAGCAAACAGCAAAAACAAAATTGTCCAAAAAGTAATAACTTTGCCATAATGATGATGCCAAAGCCGAGGCAAAAATAGTGGCATTAATGCAATTGAAAGCAAAATTCCCACAAACGGAATACCCCAAAAGAGTGATAAATCTTGACCGTTAAAATCCATAGCAAAAAGGTCAAAAGGTATGAGGGTTAAGGTGATAAGAGGTATAAGGGCTTTCATTGTGGATTTGTTTTTGGTTTTAAAGTGGTGAGGGATTATAGCAAAGAGTTTTTAATTTATCGAATGTTGAATATGGGGATTAGGTAAAAATAGTTATATTGGGAATTTAATTGCATAATAATAACCTAAAAAAAACAATACCCCACCGTAACAATTTTGATTAATTTGTTAGCTGGGTTTTCGTATATTGTAGTTAAGCCGTTATAATAGCGATTATTTGATTTTGGATAAAATAGGACAACCGTGCAAACCTCATTAAAAAAGCCCCAATTACATTGCCGAAACAAACATCGAAATGGTTATGATTTTGCAAAGCTCATGAGTAGACTTCCAGAACTGTCTCAATATGTAAAGCCGAATCTATATGGTAATTTATCAATTGATTTTGCCGATCCGATGGCAGTTAAAATATTAAATAAAGCCTTGTTATTTAATGATTACCAAATAAATTATTGGGATATTCCAGATGGTTATTTATGTCCGCCCATTCCGGGTCGAGCGGATTATATTCACTATTTAGCCGATTTATTGGCACAAGATAATCAAAATAGCATTCCGATAGGTAAGCAAATTCGCGTTTTAGATATTGGCGTTGGTGCCAATGTGATTTATCCCATTATTGGTTGTGCTGAATATGGTTGGTCGTTTGTGGGAAGTGATATCAATCCAGCGGCTATCAAGGTTGCCTCTTTAATAATACAGGCCAATGCGTTACTAAAAAACACTTTGCAGTGTCGATTACAAAAAGATAATCAAGCCATTTTTAAGCATATTATTAAGCCTAACGAATTTTATGCGTTAACGATATGTAATCCACCTTTCCATGCTTCGGAACAAGATGCGCTGGCAAGTGCACAAACTAAACTGAAGAAGTTAGGTAAATTAACGCATTCAAAACCAAAAACCGTACTTAATTTTGGTGGGCAACATGCAGAGTTATGGTGCAAAGGGGGCGAGGCCGCTTTTATTGCTAATATGATTCGCGAAAGTACTGAATATAAAACCCAATGCTTGTGGTTTTCGTCATTAGTGTCGAAAAAAGAGACCTTATCATTAATCAACAAAAAGTTGAAACAAGCCAATGTCGTTCAAAGCCATATTATTCCCATGGCACAAGGGCAAAAAATTAGCCGATTTGTCGCGTGGTCTTTTTTTGATCAACATGAGCGCCAACAAATTTTGTTAAAAAATGCCCAAAAGACAGAGCAACCACAATAAATTAGTCCACTTTTTTGTTATTCAAGTGAGCAGATTTTGTTGTAAAAAGTAGCTTAAATTCATTTAGTTTATTCTAATAAAATACCGATAGCTTATTGTATTGCTTTTGGTTAAGATGGGTGGTTATTTAATAACCATTATTAACACAACCCAATCTTCAATATGCATAGGAAATACCGATATGAAAAGTAATCAAACAGCTCAACTTATTGAGCAGCTACAAGGTATTGTTGGACATAAATATACTTTAACAAACCCTAACCGTACGTTACCTTATCGTCAAGGTATTCGTTTTGGTGAGGGTGATGCATTGGCCGTTGTCTTACCCGGGACGTTAGTTGAGCAGTGGCAGGTATTAAAAGCGTGTGTTGAAGCGGACGTGATTGTTATCACACAATCAGCCAATACGAGCTTAACAGGGGGATCGACACCCGATGGTAATGATTATGATCGTCCCATTGTTATTGTCAGTACTCGTCGATTAGATGGGATTAAAGTGATTGAAAATGGTGAGCAGGTTGTTTGTTTGCCGGGTAGTACATTATTTAGGTTAGAAAAAGAGTTAAAAAAATATCATCGTGGACCGCATTCGGTCATTGGTTCATCTTGCATTGGCGCTTCTGTGATGGGCGGTGTATGTAATAATTCTGGTGGAGCACTTATTCAGCGTGGGCCAGCGTATACACAAATGGCAGTGTTTGCGCAATTAGACCAGCAAGGGCAGTTGCGCTTAGTGAATCATTTAGGGATTGAACTGGGGGATGATCCAGAAACGATTTTACAGAACTTGCAAAATCATACCTATACCGATAAGGATATTAAACGTGATGCTGGTTTAGGGCATGATCATCATTATTGTGATCATGTTCGTGAAATTGATGCTGATACACCTGCACGATTTAATGCTGATCCCGCCCGTCATTATGAAGCATCAGGTAGTGCAGGGCGCTTGATGGTTTTTGCGGTGCGTCTTGATACTTTTCCACTTGAGCAAAAATCGGCAGTCTTTTATATCGGTACCAATGATATTAATGAACTAAATGGTATTCGTCGCCATATTTTAGGGCAGTTTAAAACGTTGCCTGTGTCGGGTGAATATATACATCGTGTGGCGTTTGATATTGCTGCGGTTTATGGAAAACCGACCTTTCTAGCTATTAACAAGTTAGGTACCGATATGATGCCGCGCATGTTTGTTTTTAAAAATTGGGTTGATCGTGTTACGGCAAAAATCCCATTTTTCCCTAAAAACTTTTCGGATCGGTTTTCTATCTTCGCCTGCAAATTTTTACCTAATCATTTACCAAAGTCATTGCGTGATTATCGTGATCGTTATGAACATCATCTTATTTTAAAGATGGCAGATGATGGGATTGCTGAAGCTGAAGCTTTTTTGAAAGACTATTTTCAAAATAAAAATGGTAATTATTTTTTGTGCAATGAAAAAGAGGCCGAAGCGGCAATGTTACACCGTTTTGCAGCAGCGGGGGCTGCAACGTCTTACCGAAATGTACATAGCAAAACAGTAGAAAACATTGTTGCATTAGATATTGCACTAAGGCGTAATGATACCGATTGGTTTGAAACACTGCCAGAAAGCATCGATCAAAACTTTATTTACAAAATGTATTATGGGCATTTTTTCTGTTATGTGTTCCATCAAGATTATATTGCTAAAAAAGGGGTAGATTGCGATAAAGTTAAGGAGGAGATTTTAGCATTGCTTGATCAGCGTGGTGCGCAATATCCAGCCGAGCACAATGTGGGGCATTTGTATCATGCCAATGAGGATTTGAAAAAATTCTATCAAGAGCTTGATCCTACAAACAGTCTTAATCCGGGTATAGGTAAAACGTCCAAAAAGAAAAATTGGGCTTAATACATGGTCGAGTTATGTTAAATTGTAGACACCGTCAAGTATTGAAATTTAACCGCCAAAAAATACTATCTGATGGTGTTTTATTGAACAGCTCCTGTGAATCTTTTTTAGACGGATAACAACGCGATACAACAGCTATCGCGTTATTCAGATCATAGTAATTTTTTTAATTGATATAACATCTCTAATGCTTGTTTTGGCGTTAAAGCATCGGGATCGATCTGTTTTAACGCTTCTTCTACTTCTGACGGTTCGGGCTCGTCGATTAAAGAAAGTTGCGATTTATCGACACCACTGTTAGCAGATTGTTTTGAGATAATTTCAAGCTCTTTCAATTTTTGTTTAGCCCGTTTTAATACTGCCTTAGGCACACCTGCAAGCCCTGCCACAGCAATCCCAAAACTTTTACTTGCAGCGCCTTCAGAAACCTCATGAATAAAAGCAACGTTGTTATCGTGTTCAATGGCATCGAAGTGGACGTTATAAACGCCTTGCATATGTTCTGGTAACTGGGTTAATTCAAAATAATGGGTTGCAAAAAGCGTCATTGATTTGATTTGATTGGCTAAATTCTCAGCACAGGCCCAAGCTAAAGAAAGCCCATCATACGTTGAGGTACCCCGACCGATTTCATCCATTAAAACAAGACTTTGTTCTGTAGCATTATGCATAATGTTGGCCGTTTCGGTCATTTCGACCATAAAGGTAGAACGACCTGATGCCAAATCATCAGAGGCGCCAATTCGGGTAAAAATGCGATCAACAGGTCCAATGATTGCTTTAGAAGCAGGGACAAAACTACCAATATAAGACAATAGTACAATTAAGGCCGCTTGGCGCATATAGGTACTTTTACCGCCCATATTGGGGCCAGTAATAATTAACATTCGCCTATTTGGCAATAGTGATAATGAGTTTGCAATAAATGGTGTTTGTAAAACTTGCTCAATTACCACATGTCGTCCATCTTTAATTTCTATACCGGCATTGGTCGATAGTGTCGGTTTTTGGTAGTTAAGGGTTAATGCCCGTTCTGCTAGATTGGTAAGCACATCAAGTTCGGCAATAGCCTCAGCGCTAATTTGCATATCGGCTAGATCTGGCATTAACAGATCAAATAGCTGTTCGTAAAGTTGCTTTTCAAGTGCTAAGGCTCGCCCTTTAGAGGTGAGCACTTTATCTTCGTACTCTTTAAGTTCAGGGATAATGTATCGTTCTACATTTTTCAGCGTTTGACGGCGAGTATAATGAATTGGCGCTAAATGGCTTTGTCCGCGGCTTATTTGAATATAGTAACCATGCACTGCATTAAATCCGACTTTTAACGTATCAATGCCAAGTGTTTCACGCTCTCGAATTTCAAGCTGTTCTAAGTAATTGGTTGCCCCATCAGCTAAACTTCGCAATTCGTCTAGTTCTGCATTATACCCGCTGGCAATCACGCTACCATCACGAATAATCACGGGGGGCGCTTCGACAATGGCGCGCGTTAATAGATCGGCGATGCTTTCAAATTGATTTATCTTGGCACGCAAACCAATTAAAGCGGGTGAAGTTAAGCAAGTCAATAGTTTTTGTAATTGCGGTAGCAGATTATAAGCATCACGCAAACGGGCAAAATCACGAGGCCGAGCGGTACGCAGTGCCAGCCTTGCTAAAATACGTTCTAAATCACCAATTTGCTTTAATAGCGGATTAACATCATCAATATAATTTTGTAATTCACTAATCGCCTGTTGGCGATTTTGTAATATTGTCAGATTACGGATTGGTGAGTGCAACCAACGTTTAAGCATTCGGCTGCCCATTGGAGTTTGGGTTTGATCAAGTATGTCAGCAACGGTATTTTGTGTTCCACCCGTTAGGTTTTCGGTAATTTCCAGATTACGGCGAGTTGCAGCATCTAGCACAACAAAGTCATTTGTCGATTGCTTAATAATGGAACGTATATGGGGCAGAGCAGTGCGCTGGGTATCTTTAACATATTGCAATAAGCAACCAGCTGCACAAAGTGCATAATTGCACGCCTCTACACCAAATCCAACTAAATCATTGGTGCCAAATTGCAAATTAAGCTGTTGTTTTGCCGTTTCAAGATCAAAGTCCCACTGTGGACGACGGCGCAGACCATGGCGATTTTCAATTAATGGCATGGATTGAAATTCTTCGGGATATAGCAATTCAACAGGGCTTGTACGTTGCAGTTCGGCTTGCATTGCTTCGAAGTTGTCACATTCAAAAACATAAAAACGACCAGAACTAATATCAAGTGTGGCGTAACCATAATGGTTTTTATGTTGCCAGATTGAAGCAAGTAAATTATCTTTGCGATCTTCTAGTAATAATTCGTCACTGACTGTGCCCGGAGTAACAATACGAACGACTTTTCGTTCAACTGGTCCTTTGGTTGTTGCTGGATCGCCTATTTGTTCACAAATAGCCACCGATTCACCTAGCGAGATTAACTTGGCTAAATAACTTTCAACCGCATGGTACGGCACACCCGCCATAGGAATCGGTTCACCATTAGACGAGCCACGCTTTGTGAGCGAAATATCTAAAAGCTGCGAGGCGCGCTTGGCATCATCATAAAACATCTCATAAAAATCACCCATGCGATAAAAAAGCAAAATATCAGGGTTTTCGGCTTTTAATCTTAAATACTGCCGCATCATTGGGGTATGGTCGGTTAAATTGTCTTCATTTATCATGGCATTATTTGGGTTTTTATCTTTCAACGTAATAAGTCAAATTCACAAGTCTTACAAAGTATCATTAAAACGCATAAAATTGCACTGATTCCTCATTTTTAGGGTCATTAAAAGTTTGATAAATGTAAGCTGTATGATGTAATCATTCATATAATAATTTTATTATAACTGATTATTAGTCTATTACAGAGGGTTATTTGGTGCTTAATGTAAAATGGATCTATTTGTGTTTTAAAGTATTGGGTTTATTATTTTAAATTATAGACTCGTTTATACGGTTTGATTATTCGACAATTTGAATGTAAAAAGTTTTTTATCTTTATCTAGCAGCGTAATTTTTTACGTCAGTTTTGTATTTTAATAAAATGGGGTATTTAGCATTTAATTCTTTTTTTACGATTAGTTTAGATTCTTATATTATAATATTTAGCCATCTCAATATTATGTTGTATCTTTCTTGTTGATGTATTTTATAAAAATGTAATCAAAGAAATTTGTTATGCTCGCAAAAGAATTAGACAACACAGCCCTTGGCTCAAAAGTAAGGGAATAAATTGTGACTGAATCTTTAAAGGTCACACTATTGAACGTGATTGAGTTAGTGCAGCTTTTTTTTAAAATCTTAATTTTAAAAAACTTTCAAATTAATAAAATGGGCAAAAGTAAACAATGGATCGTTATTATCAATTTTATTCAGTAAATTATCGGAAATATTCCGCTTTTTTTCTAATCTATTGGTCAATGATCGTAGTACAAGCAATTTTTTTATTTGTTTGTGTAGCCCTACAAACAATTCGTCCCTTCATTCTTTTCCTTTATTTTTACCTTTCTTATTTGTAATCTTGATTGGTATAATGTATCAAGCTACAGCAGAAAATTTTTTAGATAAGCATTTGGAAATATTTTATGATAAAGAAAAAATAACGATTGCATCATCTAAATTGGGTAAAAAAAATTTTTCGTTTTCTCAAATGAAATTTTTTACTATTTATCGAAACAAAGGTGCTTTAGATTCTATTAGCTTTGCTTTAGATATTTAAGAGGTTGAGGGTGGAACAATAAATAAAATACGTTATATTAATCACAAATTTTCTTATTATGATGACGAGAAAAAGTAAAGTTATGACATTGCAAATAGCTTTATAATTAAAATAAGAAATGGTATTTTATTATGGCAATATGAGTTAATTAAAGATAAATATCATTCTAATCCTTCAAAAAGAATATATCGTTTGGTACAAGTTTATAAACGTAACTAATCAGATCATATTAAAAAAATATGTAGGAAAACGCCAAGTTGTTATCACTTCGTGATTCAAATAATCCTCTAAAAGTTCATAAGGCGTTTTACTGGAAATCGCTGGGGCTTTTGTTTTTCCTCTTTTTTTAATCACTACATATTTGCTGATTATGCCAAATTTCCGTTAACGTACCTATCCCATCGTTTAGCAGGACAACCCAACAAATATCCTCCAATGATTGATATTGCATTTATTCAAAAGTTGAAGAACAATAGCAAAGCCTACACTCGTTGGGAGGTATCGCTTAGGTTTAACTATAAATCGGATGATAGAAAAAGGTGACAAATAAGGTTAGTACTTTGCACGAGAAAATTTGCCAATAACTAACACCTACCCAAAACACGCAAAAGCACCCGATAACAAATTGATTTCACTCAAAAACGCCAAATAAAAATTAAATAAAATCAACGTGATGATTAAATGGTTTTTGTAAGAAAAACACGCCAATTTTTATAACACTCAAAGATTAATATAGGCATTAATCCTTCGTCGGAATGAGCCGATAACAGAGAGAGGTTAGCACGCCAAACAGGGATGTTTAGCGTGGCTATGTTTATCAGGAAAGTTTTTTTAATTTTTTCAAGGCTTTTCAGCACCCCCCAAAATGAAACACTTTTATAACAACCGCTTAATAATTCTATCCACTTTTATTCGACTAAGTCGTTTTATTAATTTATGGACTTGGCTAGGATAAAATTGGCTCGCTTGGATTTGTTGAAAGTGCGTAACCAACGTGGTTTTTTGGCGAATAGTGTTAAGCTCTTGGCTAAATTTATTGCTTAATTCTTGTTTGGGATCGTGTATTAATATGCCGTTTTCCAGATCTAGCCGCCATGCTCGTGGGTTTAGGTTATTGCCAGTTATAAGCACCCATTTCTTATCTACCCAGATACCTTTTAGGTGATAGGTTTGGTTTTTATCTTTCCATAGGCGTATGATGAGTTGTTCCTTATCAATAAAAGGTTGAAGGCGCTCAATAAAGCTTCTTAAGTTGATTTCGTATAAGTACGGTAATCCACCCGATATATTAAAAGGTTTATCTGGTGGAATATAGAAGTCGTTGGCTTCTTTGTCGCCAATAATCAGTTCGACTTGTCGGCCTTTACGTAGCAGGCGAATGATGTCGCGTACTAAAATGCTTGGCAAATTAAAGTAAGGCGTACAAAAGGTGATTTTTTGCTCGGTTACATTAATGAGATGATGGATAATTTTATTTAATGCGTTATTGCGTCCAAGCCCCATAATTGGCGCAACTGACAAGGTTTGGTTATCAGTATTGGCATTGTATTGATAGCTAGCATCCATTAAATGTTGGCGTAGAGTTTTAATTTCTGACTTGATTTGTTTGCGGGTTTTGTGCGTACCCGTATTAAGCAGTTGCAGCGCTTGATATGGCAAAAAGTGGTCGTGAATAAACTGTACCATGCTGTCCGCTAATAATGGGTTAGTAATAAAGTGGTAACGGTCATAACGGTATTTTTCACGTTTGTGCAAGTAGACATTGTTAATGCTAGCACCGCTGTAAATGACAGTGTCGTCAATGATAAATCCTTTTAGATGCAGTACACCAAGTATTTCGCGTCGATTAACTGGCACGCCATAAATGGGAATGTCGATATCAGGGTGTTGCTGTTTTAGTTGGTAATAATAATTAGCGTTGGTATGGGCTTTGTCTTCGCCTATTCGTCCTCTTTGCGCACGATGCCAGTCAACAAATATTTTGATATCTAAATTTGGGCGCTGTTGTTTTATTTGATACAGTTCGTTAAGAATTTCTTGCCCCGCTTCATCTTGCTCTAGGTAGAGCGCGACAATATAAATACGGTGCTGAGCTTTTTTTATACTTTCGATTAAAGCAAGTCGGTACGCTTTCGGATTAGCACATATGTGGTATTGCTTAGCATCTTGTTGAATTTTTGCTAATTCATCAAGGTACTTTTGGTGATTGTATTTTATAAATGGTATTCGCATGATTTATTTATCATTATAACTGGCTAGCTACGTGACGATTTAGTTTATCTATGTAACCCGAATAAGGCCAGCAAAATAATACTCCTTTTAAATTATGTGCATTTTTGGCTAAGTTGCTTTCGATTAAGTGGCTTTTTATTAGGCCTTTAGCAACGTGTTTATGCTCTTAATGCTTTATTACTGGGTGATGATAAATGGTTTAAGATTGTTCATCAACCCATGTTTGAATTATTTTGTATGTTAATGCTAGAACTACAGGTCCAATAAATAGTCCCATTATGCCAAAGCCAAGTAGTCCCCCAATCACCCCAAATAATATGAGTAAAAATGGTAAATTGGCGCCTTTTTTTATTAAGTAAGCTCGCATTACACTATCTAAAGTGGTCAAGATAATTGCCACAACAATTAATACGATGCCCGCAACGGTGTTGCCCGCCCAAAATTGCCAAAGGATGCACCCAAGCATAACAACTACTGGACCAATTTGTGCCACACAGCAAATAAATAAGATTAGCGTTAGTACGCCAGATAACGGCATGCCGGTTAATATAAAACTTACTCCGCCAATTAAGGCTAAAGTGATGGCGGTAACCACAACGCCAAGTGCCACTGCACGTATGGATTGCCCTGCTAGAGTGACGGTGGTTTCGCCATATTGTTTTGATAGCCTATTGGCTAATAAATAGACGTATTTGGTGATGTTTTCACCTTTTAAAAAGAGCAATAGGCTAAAAATAATCATCACACCAGCATGAAAGATGAATATGCCAATATTGGTGGCTTGTTCAAGTAACCAGCCTATCATAGTGCCAACATAAGGCTGTATAGCTGTCACTAAATCGGTACCATCAGTTTGAATCAGGTTTAACCATTTTTGGTGTAGCTCGGAACCAAAGGCCGGTATGCTTTCAAGCCAGTCAAGGGTAGGTAGTTTTTGATGGGATAATGTTTTGGCCCATTCAATAAGATGGTGGCCATTTTGCGCTACCGAGCTAATAATTAATATAAAAGGTATAATGCAAACAAACGATAATATTAGCGCCATTACTAAGAGTGATAACCAGCGTTTGTTAAATAGTTTTTGTTGAATTTTTATCATTAATGGCCAAGTAGCGATGACCACCATCACCGCCCAGAAGAATCCGAATAAGAAAACTTCAATAACACGATAGGTAATAATGATTAGCAAGCCAATAATTAATAGGTTTAAAATCAGTTTGAGTAGATCGGTAGTGTTTTTTTCTGCTGGCATTTTTGTACCATATTTATTAATCTAGATTGCGTTATTATACGCATTATCATTCAAAATTAATATGATGGTGTTTATGATTAATTATTTAATGGAGATTTGAAATGAAAAAATTACTTTTATTGACATTATTAGGTGTGGCATTAACCGCATGTGCAAATTCCCCAAAAGTGAAGCCTGTTGCACAAAATGCTAATGATACAGCACCATTCCCCGCAGCTCAAGTTGGCTTTACGCGTTATGCTATCCATTTGCCTGCTATTGCTAATGAAAACGATACAAAAGTCGAAGTGATTATTGGTAAAGATATGAACGTTGATTGTAATTTTCATAATTTAGGTGGTGTAGTTAAGCAAGAAGAGCTTAAAGGTTGGGGGTATTCTTATTATGTTGTAGAAAAAACGGTTGGTAATATTTCAACCTTAATGGCTTGCCCTGAAGGTACTAATAAAAATCAATTTGTGACAATTAACCATAACTTAGGTTTATTTAATTATAACAGCAGTGTACCGTTAGTTTTTTATGTGCCAAATGATTTGCAAGTTAAATACCGCGTTTGGCAACCAAATGCTAAAATTATGCAAGCTAGCGCCGAATAATCTCATTAATTATTATTAATTGGCTATTACTTACTCCTTGAGTGGTTAAAATATAACCACTCAATACCTAAACTTCTAATATTTGATTTTTTAAGTGGACATCTTTTAAAAAAAAGGTATTTTATCCCTCGTAATGCAAGGTTAGCTCTACTCGTTCATTTATTTTATTAATGACTTGTGATTGCCTGATTACCTCGGTTTCGCTAGGCGATTATGATATTGGTTATTTATATCATTGTTATCATCGTCGATGGCAAAATTTGGGGGTCCGTTGTGTCTTTGCAATGGGCTTGTGTCTGACATGTAATATCCCTACAACTAGAGGAGAAGTGGTGAGCATGTTTACTCAACGTAAAACAATTCTTTCAATCGTGGCTGGTGTTTCACTAGCGTTATCTCAATCTGTTATTGCTAAAGATCGCGTCGTGCATTTTTACAATTGGGCTGGGCAAATCGGTTCTAATACTATTTCGGATTTTGAAAAGGCGACTGGCATCAAGCTTGTTTATGATGTGTATGATTCAAACGAAATCCTTGAAGGTAAATTAATGGCGGGCCATTCTGGTTTTGATGTGGTTTCTCCTTCTGATAGCTTTTTAGCTAAACAAATTAAATCAGATGTTTATTTACCATTAGATAAAAGGAAGTTACCGAATTGGAAAAATCTTGATCCAAATTTAATGAAGTTAATGGCAACCCATGATCCCGACAATAAATATGCTATCCCTTATGTGTGGATGACAACAGGTATCGGTTATAACATTGATAAAGTTAAAGAACGTTTGGGCGAAGACGCGCCAGTCGATAGTTGGGATTTAGTCTTTAAGCCTGAAAATATGGAAAAACTCAAAGATTGTGGTGTGGCATTTTTAGATGCGCCAACCGAAATTTTTGCGAGTGCACTTCGATATTTAGGTAAAGATCCAAACAGTACTGACGCTAAAGATTATACTGGTGCTGCTTATGAGTTGTTAGAAAAGGTGAGACCAAATATTCGTTACTTCCATTCTTCACAATATATTACCGATTTAGCAAATGGCGATATTTGTGTAATTTTAGGTTGGTCTGGCGATATTTTACAATCACGAGATAGAGCAAACGAAGCGAAAAATGGTGTGCATATTGGTTATCAAATTCCAAAAGAAGGCGCATTAGTCTTTTTTGATACCTTTGCGATTCCGAAAGATTCAGACAACCCTGGCGAAGCTCACGAGTTTTTAAATTTCGTGATGAAACCTGAAATTGCTGCACAAGTCACTAACGACGTGAACTTTGCTAGTGCTAATAAAGAAGCAAATGACAAATTTGTAAAACCAGAAGTGAAAAACGATCCAGCGGTTTATCCAAAACCAGAAGTGATGGAAAAATTATTCACTTTGCAAGTTAAAGATCCTAAACTTGAACGTGTAATTACCCGCACATGGACAAAACTCAAAACGGGTAAATAATCGATATTTTGTATATCGCATTAAAATGATAATTCTAGACGGATGGGCTATTGAGTCTTTCCGTCTCGTTTTTTTTGGCTTGTTGTTATGAGGAAAATAGAGTGAACAATAAAACAACAAATCAGGTACAGCCTAAAAAAAAGATGGTAACTCCGTTATTGGAGATTAAAAACTTAACCAAAGTTTTTAATGATGATTATTATGCCGTTGATGATGTCAATTTGACTATCTATACTGGTGAAATTTTTGCCTTATTAGGGGCATCGGGTAGTGGTAAATCTACGTTATTACGAATGCTCGCGGGTTTTGAACAGCCTACGTCGGGGCAAATCATTCTTGATGGTAAAGACTTATCGCAAGTCCCACCTTATGATCGTCCCATTAATATGATGTTCCAATCGTATGCTCTGTTTCCTCATATGTCGGTTGAGCAAAATATAGCCTTTGGTTTGAAGCAAGATAAATTAAATCATAACGAAATTAAACAACGCGTTGAAGAAATGCTAGCACTTGTGCATATGGAACAATTTGGCAAACGTAAACCACACCAGCTATCAGGTGGTCAGCGCCAACGTGTGGCTTTAGCCAGAAGTTTAGCCAAACGTCCAAAATTATTGTTACTTGATGAGCCTATGGGGGCGCTTGATAAACAACTTCGTGATCGAATGCAACTTGAAGTGGTGAGCATTTTAGAAAAAGTGGGCGCAACGTGTGTGATGGTGACTCATGATCAAGAAGAAGCCATGACCATGGCGGGGCGCATTGCGATTATGAATAAAGGTCAATTTGTACAAATTGGTGAGCCTGAAGAAATTTATGAACATCCAAATAGCCGTTATAGTGCCGAATTTATTGGTTCGGTAAATGTTTTTGACGGTATTTTGCAAGAGACACAAGAAGATGGTTTAATCATTAGCTGTCCTATGATTAAGCGGCCATTAAAAGTTGATTATGATTCGCCAGCAGTTGAAGGTGTACCGACTCAAGTCGCGCTGCGTCCAGAAAAAATTAAATTATGTGATGAAATCCCTGAAGATGCTTATAACGTTGCAACTGGTGAAATTGTCGAAATCGCTTATCTTGGTGATCTGTCGATTTATCACGTTAAATTACCAAGTGGGCAAATTATTATTGCGCAGCTACAAAATGAACATCGCTATCGCAAAGGCATGCCAACTTGGGGTGACATAGTTAACTTAAGTTGGGAAGTAGATAGTTGTGTTGTACTTACTGAATAAACAAAAGAGGATATCATAATGCGATCCATTGTATTCGGATTGTTGTTAAATGCATTTGTGTTGCTCAATGTTTATTGGCGTTTTGCAACAACAGGGGCATTTGATAATTTATTTTTAGATGCGTTATTTACCGCAATGACATTGAGTTTTTTATTGTCATGCTTGGGGTTATATTTAGTAAATTATAAACCATCTAGGTTTGCTTATCGGCTGATTATTGCTGGTAGTATATTATTTGTTCCTGCGGGGCTTGTGGCAATCTATTTTGCTTATAAAAAAATGCAACAACAACGCTCAGAAGCCGATCTAATGACTCTTTATGGGCGGTTAATTGTTATTGCCATTCCTTATTTATGGATGCTTTTGCTCTTTTTATTGCCATTTTTAATTGTATTTAGAATTAGTTTTTCTGAAAAAATCTTTTCGATTCCGCCTTATACTGATTTGTTTAGTTTCGATGATGGGTTGCTAAATATTGCTTTGAACTTTGGTTATTATATTAACTTAGTTACTGATAATATTTACATTGAGTCTTATTTAGAATCATTAAAAATTGCGGCTATTTCAACCATATTATGTATTTTAATTGGTTATCCATTAGCATGGGCAATTTCAAAATGTAAACAATCTACACGTAATATTCTATTATTGTTGATTATTTTGCCGTCTTGGACGTCATTTTTAATTCGAGTTTATGCGTGGATCGGTATTTTAAATCAAGAAGGCTTGTTAAATCACTTTTTAATGTGGTTAGGGGTTATTGATCAGCCGCTGGTGATTATAAAGACTTATTTGGCAGTTTATATTGGTATTGTGTATTCTTATTTACCGTTTGTTGTGTTACCTATTTATACTTCATTAAGTAAAGTGGATTCGACATTAATTGAAGCCGCATTAGATTTAGGTTGTAAGCCAATAAGGACTTTTTTCAAAATTATTGTGCCACTTACCAAAAATGGCATTATTGCAGGCGGTATGCTGGTGTTTATTCCGGCCGTTGGTGAATATGTGATACCTGAATTATTAGGACCATCTCAAAGTATCATGATTGGTACGCAAATTTGGACTATATTCTCTCGGGATACTGATTGGCCAGCAGCATCTGCTGTTGCGACAGTTATGTTGTTGATTTTAATAGTGCCAATTTACTATTTCAATAAGTTTCAAAGCCGACAAATGGAGGGTAAATAGATGAATGATTTACCTGTTATTTTGCGATCTTCTGTGATTGTATTTATCTCTTTGCTATTGGGTTCGTTAGTATTATCTATACTGATTAGTTCGGCTGGGTTAAATCTGCTTAGCGATATGAGCTTATATGTTAACTGTTTGATTTTTAGTTTTATTGTGACAGTGATTGTGACATTATCGCTCATTTTTCGATGCCTTAAAGGACTTATTTTATTGGTGGTATTTTCTTTTTTATATATCCCAATGATTATTTTAATTGTTTATTCATTTAATAGTTCTCGCTTAGTTACGGTGTGGGCTGAATTTTCAACTAAATGGTACTTTGAGCTAATGCATAATGAAGAGCTATTTAAAGCTGTTGGCCTGAGTTTAGCAATTGCCGCATGTGCAGCAACTTTTGCAACAATTTTAGGTACGCTTGCTTCTTATGCTGTTGTTCGCTTTAAACGATTTAAAGGGGCAAATCTGTTTTCATTTATGACAACAGCACCGCTTGTTATGCCTGATATTATTACAGGATTGGCATTATTGCTTTTATTTGTCGGTATGGGACAAATTCTTGGGTGGCCAAAAGACCGTGGCGCAATTACTATTTGGATGGCGCATACGACCTTTTGCATGGCTTATGTGACAGTGGTGATTAGTGCAAGGCTCCGTGAACTTGATAAATCAATTGAAGAAGCCGCTTTAGATTTAGGTGCTAATCCATTGAAAGTGTTCTTTATTATTACATTGCCAATGATTGCACCGGCATTAGTTTCTGGTTGGTTATTAGCCTTTACTTTGTCTCTTGATGATGTGGTGATTGCTAATTTCGTAACGGGGCCGGGAGCAATGACATTACCGAAGTTGATCTTTTCAAAAGTGAAATTAGGCGTCGATCCGCAAGTTAATGCGCTTGCAACTATTATTTTATTGATAGTTGGTATTATCGGGTTTATTTCATGGTTATGGATGCGTCAAGCTGAACGACGTCGAATAAATGAAACTCGTATGCATTAATATACACCGCACTTTATATTATTGCCGCGTTTTGCGGCAATATTTCGTTTTAAAATCTCCGTGTTTTTTTTATCATTTTGTATTATAGTGTGACTTGTCAATCTTTTTGGCAAAATTCTCAGGGCGGGGTGTAAGTCCCCACCGGTGGTATAGCCCACGAGCGCTTAATTTGTCTTGTTAACTGTGGTGATTTTTTTATTGTTCAGTTAATTTTGACGGGTTAAGGTCAAGCAGATTTGGTGAAATTCCAAAGCCGACAGTTAAAGTCTGGATAAAAGAGAGTTGCTTATCTTTCCAATATTTGCTGAAAGGCAAAACCATGCTAGTCGAGCACTGCCCTGATTCTGGTATTTTATTTATTTGTACTTAATTAATTTAATGACTAAATAGATTATCGTTAAATGGTTGAACGGTTATTTAGAGTTGATTAAGTAAATAATGAAATGAGTAAGTGAAAATATATAGGTATTTACCATGAATCAGTTTAATTTAAATGAGTTTGGAACCCCCATCGAACGTGTCAAAAAAGCGATCGCATCAATTCAAGCCGGTCAAGGGGTGCTGGTTTTAGACGATGAAGATCGTGAAAACGAAGGCGATATTATTTGGGCTGCCGAGTCCATTACTAGCCAGCAAATGGCACTGACTATTCGTTACGGCAGTGGTATTGTTTGTTTATGTTTACCACAAAAACGCTGTGAAGAGTTGCATTTGCCAATGATGGTGGAAAATAACACTAGCAAAAACAATACAGCATTTACTATTTCGATTGAAGCTGCTAATGGAGTTACAACTGGTGTATCAGCTGCTGATCGCGTTACTACGATTAAAGCCGCAGTGAATGATAACGCCAAACCTAGTGATCTTAATCACCCTGGGCATGTGTTTCCTTTAGTTGCTAAAGAAGGTGGTGTATTAGTTCGTCGAGGTCATACTGAAGCGTCGATTGATTTAGTGACATTAGCAGGTTTAAAACCTGCCGCAGTTCTGTGTGAGTTAACTAACGATGATGGTACTATGGCAAGAGCACCAGAAGTGGTTATGTTTGCTAAACAATATCATATGCCTGTTGTGACCATTGAAGATATTGTTGAGTATCGTAAATCGTTAGCAGTGTAGTAATAAAAAAAGTGACTTTAAATAATTGTTTAAAATCATAGTAATATTAAAATATTGTTTGCTATTTATGTCATTTTCCGCCGAAAGTATCGGCGGATAGGAGTTGAAATCAACCAAGTACTTTTAATGCACAGGCTTTTGTTATTTTAACGCCGTTTTCTAATGCTGAAGTATCGAACTTCATTTCTGGATGATGTAATCCTGGGGTTAAATCAGCACCTAATCCCCAAAAGCCAGCTTTGACATCGCGTTGACATGGATAGTTGAAAAAATCTTCTCCACCTGGAGTAAAAATTGGATCTTTTAAACCCGCTTTTCCAAGTACATCAACAATTGCTTCGGCAATAATTTGGGTGACATCGTTATCAATTTCAGCAGCTGGGATCTCTTTAGTGACATTAATATCCACTTTCGCACCGATAGATTCGGCACTGAGTTTTATTGCATTTAGAGTTTTGGCTTTGAGTTCATTCATTGCTGGGTTTGTTGAGGTTCTTAGATCCCAACATACATACGCTTCAGATGGAATGGCATTAGTTACACCTGCATCACAAATGCAACGTGTTGCTTTGACGCTATAAGTTAAACTTGGTGCAAGGTGAATGGTGTTAACCGCCTGAATGGCGAGTGCTGCTGCATCAAGCGCATTAATGCCTAAATGTGGGCGAGCACCATGCGCAGGTATTCCATGAATATTGGCTTCAACGGTAGTGGATGCCGAATAGTACATTGCTGCTGAGGCAAAGCCTTTAGGACATTCATCTTTAGGGCGTAAATGTAAGCCGATAATCATGTCAACATCGTCAATAACGCCACCTTCAATCATGGCTAAAGCGCCTGAACCAAGCTCTTCAGCTGGTTGGAAGATCAGTTTTAATCGTCCTTTTTTGATGTTGTTTTCTTTTATTAGTTCTTGTGCCGCAGTTAATAATATTGATGAGTGGCCGTCATGACCACATGTGTGCCTTGCACAATGCTTACCATCAATGATATGACCCAATGCATCCATATCAGCCCGTAAAGCAAGTACTGGACCTAGTTTTCCGCTATCATATTGGGCTACAATCCCAGTTGTATTATTAATATTACGGCTTACCTTATAACCGACTTGTTCAAGCTGCTGTGCAATATATGCCGATGTTTTGTGTTCTTCAAATCCCAATTCAGGAATTTGATGTAAATATTGATAATGTTCTAATACATTAGACATTGAGATCTCCTCGATCAAGCAATAAATCGCATAATAATCATTGCAATAAGTGCATTAAAAATACTGGTTAACATAAGCAACGGCCAGTATTTTTTAGGTACATCGGCAACGCCTAATAATCGCCCCATATATTGCAATTGTGAGCCCATCAAGAAAATAGCAGGAGTAAGAATGGTTATTGCTGTTGTATTGAGTGTGCCGCTAGTAAATAAGTTAACGGCAACACCAGTCCCCGCTGATGCTGATAACCATGCGGTCAATAGTACGGTAATGGCTTCGCCAGGTAAGCCAAAAATTTCCATGACTGGTGCGCAATAAGTTCCAATTAATTGCATTATACCTAAACGTTTTAAAATTTCGGTGATCACAAATGCCATTAAGATGTTTGGCATTAAATTGTTAATGGCGATATTGAATCCTTTGCGTGCACCAATAACAAAAATATCTAAAGGATTATTTGTTTGTTTTTGTGAATTACTCATTGATAAAATCCTTTTTATAAATTGAATTTAATACCAAGCGGACCAGTATGGCGCCAACAAATTTAAGCACTAACATAATAACAAGAGGAATAAAAATTGCCACAGTCATTGAGGCAAATAATGCTGAACCAATCGAAAAGTAGTTATTGATTAAACCTGCACCAGAATATTGCCAAGCACTAATAATGATCAAATCTTTTTTGGTAATTTGCTTTTCGTCATATAACTCTTTGGTTAATACCGCACCTGCATCAGTGCTTTGTAGATCGGTAATTAGTGCAAGTCCTGTTTTGCCTGGAACGCCTAAAATTGGTTTTAATAATGGCGTTAACAATTTGTGTGCTGCACGGATTGTGCCGTAATGGGTAAAGATCTCTAACACACCTAACGCTAACATAACTGTTGGTATAAGAGATAAAGCAAAAATAAATCCAGCTCTTGCACTGTTACCCCCTTCGCCTACAAAGGTGTTTTTTTCGGGATGGAGCATGGTACCAAATTTACCACTTAAGCTAGTAAAATCAAATGCGCCTAACCATTCTTTACCTTCTACATTAAAAAACAAGCCTGAAAAAAACAAAATTGCTACCACTAATGACACGTAAGCTTTTATACCTACTTTAAATTCATTATCTGAGTTTTTTGACATGCTATCTTCCTTTTATTTTATTATGTTTAACTTTTTGATATATCCTATAATTAGCGATACTTAATAAGCGCGAAAAGCGTTTAATCTATTTTTCAGTCAAAAAATAGTCTAAAAGTGCTATTTTAGCATTCTATAACAATTTTAAATAAAATCGAAAAGTATAACTATTTTTATTTTTTTCTAATAATTCATCTATTTTTTTTATATCTTGCTAAAAAGATACGATGCGATAATATATTGGAGTTAGTAAGCCAACTTGTATAATATGTAAAATATTGAATTATACTATTTGGTCCTTGTCATTTATATTTTATCAGTATAAAATTATCTACTTAATTGAAAAATAATAATAAAAACCATGACGATGTTTCATAAACATTAGACCATTCTGATTTAGTGGTTAGAAATATATAGCAATTAAGATCTTTTGGTGGCAAATTTTCTATTTGCGAACCATCTTTTGTTTAACCATTGCTTATCGGCAATAGAGCATAATCAAGCATTATATTTAAAAAATATAGTACAGCAAAAGATAAAATAGCAAAAGCGAGGTAGCTATGTTTAGCGTGAATAAAGAGTGGGCATTTGTGATGCTGACCTGCTTTTTTGAATTGTGTTGGATTTTGGGGTTTAGCATCGCAACAGAACTTTGGCAATGGGTTATTATTGTGTCTCTTATTATTGTTGATTTTACATTCTTGACCAATGCCTGTAAGACAATACCCACAGGCACGGTTTATGCTATATTTTCGGGCGTTGGTGCGGTTGGTGCAACAGTAATTGATATATTGCTTTTTGACAAAGAAATTAAGTTAATTCAGCTTTTTTTTGTGGCACTAATTATTATTGGTGTTGTACAACTCAAACGAGCTGATAGTTAATATTATAATATAAGGACAATTTTAATCATGGGATGGCTATTGATATTAATTGCATCAGTTTTTGAAGTAATTGGTGCAATTGGCCTTAAGCTATATGCAGAGCAAAAAAGTCTGCTTAGACTTGTTTTGTATTGGGGGGGGTTTTTTGTTTCTTTTATACTTTTTTACTTTTCACTTCATTATCTTGAATTGAGCATTGTGTACCCTGTTTGGGTTGGCCTTGGTACATCGGGAGCGGTGCTAGCTAATATGCTGCTATTTAATGAACCTAAAAACACACCTCGGTTATTTGGGCTGGCTATTATTATCATAGGTGTTGTGGGTTTACATTCTACTTTATAATGAGTTATGACTGAATTAATAAATAAAAAAACCGGAGATAAACTCCGGTAACGCAAAGCGTAAGTAAGATAAGGATGAATGAATAAAAATGAAATTAAATTTCGTTAGCATGCTCTTTTAAGAAACTTGCAACGCCTTTAGGATTTGCTTGCATACCTTTTTTACCTTTTTCCCATTGTGCTGGGCAAACTTCGCCGTGTTCTTCATGGAATTGGAACGCATCAACAATACGGATCATTTCGTCAATATTACGACCAATTGGTAAATCATTGATTGTTTCATGACGTACAATTCCTGATTTATCAATAAAGAATGAAGCACGTAGTGCAACACCAGCTTCTGGATGTTCAACGCCATAAGCTTGCATAATTGAGTGTTTGATATCCGCAATAATTGGGAACTTGACTTCACCAATACCGCCTTTTTCTTGAGGTGTATTGCGCCATGCATTATGTACATATTCAGAGTCCATAGAAACACCGATGACTTCAACCCCTCGTTTTTTAAATTCTTCTAGGCGGTTATCAAATGCGATAATTTCTGATGGGCAAACAAAAGTAAAGTCCATTGGCCAAAAGAAGATAACGGCATATTTACCTTGAATATGTTGTGATAAATTGAAGTTGTTAACAATTTCACCAGAGCCTAAAACAGCGGTTGATGTAAAGTCTGGGGCTTGTCGGGTGACTAATGTCATAGTGGTTCTCCTTAATAAATAAATGTAAAGCATATTGCGTAGCATTATAGCAATTAAAACCTATTGTCCAAGTTGTTATAAGCAATCGATATCATAAGTTTTAGCTATTGAATATTCAATTATCATTTGATATTAGTAATTGATTTTTTGGGTTTGCCTTTATTTTTAGTGTCACGATGGCGCTGTTTTACTTTTTTCTTTTTTGCCTGCTCTTGTTTTTTGCTTGTGCTTTTTTGTTTGGCTTTTTGTGAGGGCTTTTTCTTAGTTGTCGGTTTTGGCGCTTTTGTTTTAGGACGCAATTCGTCAATTGTTCTTAACTTGATCGGTTCTTGAATGTAGCGCTCAATTTTTTGCAACAAATCGTTATCATGTGCTTCGACTAGTGTTATTGCAGTGCCTTTTTTCCCTGCGCGAGCAGTGCGACCAATGCGGTGCAAGTAAACATCTGCGGTTTTCGGGGCATCAAAATTAATAACGTGGGTGATATCGTCAATATCAATTCCACGTGCTGCAACATCAGTTGCAACCAGTACATTAACAGTATTATTGCTAATTCTTTTGATTGCTTCGTTGCGTTTTGCTTGTACCATTTCGCCTTCTAAATAGCAACTGTGGATGCCAGCTTGATGCAGTAGGTTAACTAATTCGTGCACACGTTCACGTTTACGAACAAATACAATGGTTTTTTTTAATTCTTGTTGTTTTAATAAATGAGTAAGTAGTGCCACTTTATGGGGTAAGTCGTCAGCACGATAATAGAATTGTAAGATCTTTTTTCGCTCTTTACGTGATGGATCGGCATTGATTTCAATTGGTGTATTTAAAATACGACTGGCAAAATTATGCAGCCCTTCGCCTTCAAGTGTAGCTGAAAATAATAAAGTTTGCTTACGCCAGCGAGTTTCGGCTGATATGGTTTCGACATCTTGCGAAAAGCCCATGTCTAGCATGCGATCCGCTTCATCTAAAATCAACATTTCAACAGCTCGACAATCGAAATTCTCTTCTTTTATATATTGTAATAATCGACCTGTTGTTGCTATAACGATATCTTGGTTTTTACTAAATACCTCGGCGTGATTCATATAAGCAACACCGCCGGTAATAGTTGCAATACTTAAATGGGTGGATTCGGTTACTAATTTTGCTTGTTCGGCAATTTGCATAGCAAGCTCACGCGTTGGTGTTAAAATCAAAATGCGTGGTGGACCTGGTTTACGACGTGGAAAGTCCAATAAATGTTGTACAGCAGGAATTAAAAAAGCCAGTGTTTTACCGGTACCCGTAGGCGCGGAGCCTAAAATATCTTTGCCATCTAAAGCAACGGGGATGGTTTGCGCTTGGATAACTGTTGGAGTATTTATATTTTGTGCTTGAAGATTGTGAATTAATATATCATCTAATTCTAAATCAGAAAAAGTGTATGCTGTCATAGTGTTCTTGTTATCTAAAATTATAGGGCACATTATAACGGCAATTGTTATAACTACAATCAATAAAAGTGTGATGGATTATTATTCGTTCCTTATGGGGTGTTTCATTGTATGCAATTTGTTGTGATTTAACAGTCTATTTGTGTGTCTAATAATTACACGCTTTATTTCAGCAAAACTTATCATCGCTGGTTATTTATGGTAAGATTAAGGGTATTATTATATCATGCAAAACGATTATTTTTTACACAGTGGAAATGAAATTAATTTAATTAGTTTGGTGCTTAACCATTTTGTCAGTTAACGCAAATTAACTTAAAATTCCATATTAAATAGTACGCCTATAATCAATATCAGATAATGACTATGACTGAATGTTTCTCGAATGATAACTATAATCGACAATTAGAAAAAAAAATAGATAATTTAAAAGCATTATTATCAGACTTTTCACTTCCCGAATTAGCTGTATATTCATCGCCTATTAGCCATTATCGTATGCGTGCTGAGTTTAGAATCTGGCATGATGGCGAAGATCTTTATCATATTATGTATGATAAAAAAACAAAAAAAAGGGTTAGGATTGATCAATTTCCCATCGCAACTAAACTCATTAATCAAGCCATGCAGGCGATTTTACCTTTGTTACAACATAATCAGTTGCTTCGCCATTTATTGTTTCAAATTGATTATTTTTCGACATTAAGTGGTGAGTTATTAATTACGCTTTTGTATCACAAAAAATTAAGCGATGAGTGGATCATTGAAGCAAAAAAATTAAAAGAGCAATTAGCTGAACAGGGCATAGATGCCAGTATTGTCGGGCGAGCTAGTAATCAAAAAATAGCGATTGATGTTGATTATATTGATGAAGCTTTGCCAGTAATGGATAAGACGTTTCTTTATCGCCAAGTTGAAAATAGTTTTACTCAACCTAATGCTGCGGTAAATATTAAAATGCTACAGTGGGCTGTATCTGTTACTAAAAACTCATCGGGTGATTTACTTGAGTTTTATTGTGGTAATGGTAACTTTTCAATAGCGTTGGCGCAAAACTTTCGTAAAGTGTTGGCAACCGAAATTGCTAAAGCATCGGTTTATTCAGCTCAGTATAATATTGCAGTTAACCACATTGATAATCTTATTGTTGTACGATTATCGGCCGAAGAATTTACTAGTGCAATTAAAAAAGAACGCGAGTTTAATCGTTTAAAAGGAATTAATTTAGATGATTATCAGTGTGATACGGTACTTGTTGATCCACCCCGTGGTGGATTGGATTTAAATACCATTGAGATATTGACATCCTATAAAACTATTATTTATATTTCGTGTAATCCTTATACATTGCGTGATAATTTGCAGTTATTGACCAAGACACATTCAATTCAACATTTGGCTATGTTTGATCAGTTTCCTTATACCGAACATATCGAAACAGGTATTGTGTTGTGTAAAAAATAACAGGATATAATATTCAAAATAGGATATTTTTGCTAAAATATCCTCATATTTATACCTTACTACTTATTGTTTCAAGTATACATACATAGTTACATAGATTTATAATAAAAAAAACCCTAGGTAAACTAGGGCTGCATTAAATTGCAAGGAATGGATGAAAGGAAATAAAACAATGAAACAATAATGTCTAGCCTCATGAATCATTGTGTAGCTACTATAGCAAAGACAAACAAACTTATTAATGACATGATCATTACAAAATAGTCATTAAACTATCATGTTTGGTTTGGCGTCTATCATTTATTCTGTTGTGATATTAGGCAATTTCGACAACAGACAAATAACAAAGGAAGTATTCAAACATGAAATTGTTAGTAGTTGAAGATGAGCAAAAAACAGGCGAGTATCTTCGCCAAGGTTTAATTGAATCTGGATTTGTTGTTGATCTGGCAAACAATGGTCTTGATGGTTATCATAAGGCAATGACTGAGGATTATGATTTAATTATTTTAGATGTCATGTTGCCAGATATTGTTGGTTGGAAAATTGTTCAGTCGCTGCGTGAAGCAGGCAAAGATACCCAAATCATGTTACTCACGGCTATGGGGCGTGTAGAAGATAAAGTAAAAGGCCTTAACTTAGGAGCAGATGATTATTTAGTAAAACCTTTTTCATTTGCTGAATTATTGGCACGAGTTAAATCAATGCTTCGACGTAATGTGCCTCAAGTTAATAATTCTCAATTGAGTATTGCTGATCTGGTCATGGATCTCCCTAAACGGACGGTAACACGTGGTGATAAACGTATTGATTTAACTAATAAAGAGTTTTTATTATTAGAGTATTTTTTACGTTATCCGGGCGAAGTGTTACCACGCTCGCTAATTGCTTCTCAAGTTTGGGATATGAATTTTGATAGTGATACTAATGTAATTGATGTTGCGATTCGTCGATTACGTAATAAAATCGATGCTGATTTTGAGCCAAAATTAATTCATACAGTCCGTGGAATGGGGTATAAGTTAGATGTCTTGGATGAAAACGAATAAGTTAATCTCATTTCGTTTGCCTCTTGTTGTTTGTTTGTTAACTTGTGGCTTGCTTTATTGTTTTAGTTTTTTTATTGAACGTTCTTTTGAAAAACTTTCAATTCAACAAAATGTCTCTGAGCTAAATTCGGTTATTGACTCCATTGAACGTGAACTTGTGTATTATTCTCCAGACGATAATCGTGATGAATTTATTCAGAATTTGTTATTAATTCTAACTGGGCATCATCGTTTATTTGTTTATATCATTGATGATGCAGGTAAAATTGTTTACCGAACACGTGGACCAAATTTAGCATTTGCTAAAACTCAGATTGATTTTGACACCATTATTAAAAATCATAGCACTGATGTTTGGAATCAAGATAAAGCATCATATCGAGTTGCTGCATCAAGCGTTGTTATTGAAAATGGTAAACAATATACAACTATAGCTGCTGTTGGTCGTGATTTACATATTGAATTTATTCAGCGATTACACGATGGTTTAGGATTACTTATTGGTATTGCTTGTATTTTGGCATTAATTGGTTCTTTTATTAGTATCTATTTTACCCAAAAACCGATTAATCGATTGATTAAAAAGATCGAAAAAATTAATCTTAAAAGCTTGAATTACCGTATTCCTACATCGCTGGTTCCCATTAAATACGTTAGCTTAGTCAAAGCATTTAATAATATGCTTAATCGTATGGAGGATGTGTTTCAGCGTCAACGCAATTTTACGGCAGATATTGCCCATGAAATGCGAACACCGATTACCAATCTAACAACTCAAACGCAAATTGTGCTGAGTAATGCTAGATCGACGAATGAATACCGTGAGATTTTATATTCTAATTTAGAAGAATACGAAAAAATGTCGCAGATGATTTCTGATATGCTATTTTTAGCTCAAGCAGATAATCGTCAACTGGTACCTAATTTAATTGATATTGATTTACATGATATGATCACCATGATGTGTGAGTATTTTGAACCACTTACTGATGAGAAAAATATTATCTTTAATCTTGAAGGTAATTGTTCCCATATTCAAGGGGATAAGATGATGTTAGGGCGAGCAATTAGTAATATTTTATCCAATGCAATTCGTTATACACCAGAAAACCAAATTATCACTATAACTTTAAACCAAGTCAGTGAGAAACGCATTAGGATTATTATAGCTAACCCGGGTAAAAAAATTGATAGCAAACATTTGCCACATCTTTTTGAGCGGTTTTATCGGGTTGATGAATCACGTCACCGTAATGGTAAAGATCGTTCGGGTACAGGCATAGGGCTTGCGATCGTTAAATCCATTGTTGAAACACATAAAGGCTCTATTTATGCTGAATCTGATGAGCAATCTACGAGATTTATTATTAATTTACCAACGGCTATTTAACATCAAAGTCGCTTATCAATAAATTAGCTGCTGTATAAGCAGCTTTTTCTTTTAGTTCTTGCGGTACATGATCGTTACGGACAATGTCGTCCAACACTTGCATGACAGCGCCTAAGGCATCTTCAATATAACCTAGTTCATTACTGCCAATTTGCGCATATTTTTCACAAATAAGTGCGCTATATTGATTTATTAACTTCATTTTTTGATTCCACCTATAAAAAGTTAGTTAAGCGCTGATAAACTTGCTCAGCTTGAATGGTTTGCATGCTTTTCTCTTTTGAGATAATGCTGAATTGATTTTTTCCATAGCCACCGATTAAATTTGGATCGGTTTGGCCAAATAAAGTAATGTTAGGACGATCCAATGCGGCAGTTAAGTGACTTAATCCTGTATCAACCGAAACAACCGCTTTTGCTCCAGCAATAATCCTTGCTATGTTAGAAAGTGGAAGTTTGGGAAGAACTTCGACATGTTGAAAGCCTTGAGCTAAGCGAATTGCTCGTGCTTGTTCATGTGGCGCCCCCCAAGGTAGCTTTATTCTTAATCCTGTCGGTTCAACTAATTTAATTAATTTTCGCCAAGCGTCTTCATTCCAATGCTTTTCATCGCGTGTTGTTGCATGTAAAAAAATTAGATACTGCTGATTATCGCTAGGTAGTGAAGATAAAAAGTGGCGCGCAATGGCATAATCACCCATTGAATTAGGTAGCTTGTACTGTAGACTTTGCGCAAACAGTAATCTAATACGCTCAATGGCATGCATCTGTTTGGGTACATTGTGTTTTACATCATAAAACCAACTGGCAATGGGTTCTTTAATGCTGTTTCGATCTAAACCATGCTTAATGCCTTGAGCTTTACGAGTAATAAGAAATGCACTTTTAATGAGTCCTTGCGCATCAATAATCACATCATATTGTTGTTGTCTTAAGGTATTAATAAAATCATGTCGCTCTTGGCGAATTGATTTAGCAAACCAATTTTTTCGCCAGCGTCTTATTGCAACAGGGAGCACTTTATTTACTGCAAAGTGCCAGCTGGGTATTTGGGCAAAATTTTCTTCTACTACCCAATCAAAAGTGATATCAGGTAAGTTGTTAGTAGCATCCGTTAATGCCGGTAGAGTATGGAGCACATCCCCCATGGATGACGTTTTAATCACTAATACTCGCATTATTCATTACTCTTTTGGCAACGTATGATAAGTTTCATCAAGGTTTCAAATACAATATCGGGTTTAATATCGATTAGACTTTGATGATAACCTTGTTCGGCATCGCCTTTACGGACGCGATGGTATCCGGTAATTAGGCGGATAACTTTGGCTTTATCAGACAGTGGTGGGGTAAAATCAGGGCTACTTGGTCCATAAAGTGCAACTAGAGGTCTGTCTAAAGCGGCAGCAATATGCATTAATCCTGAGTCATTAGTCACAATGGCTTTACAAGCTGCAATTAAACTAACTGCTTGCTCTAATTCGGTTTGACCGGCTAGATTAATGCACTTATCGCGATGTATCATTTTGGCAAGGATTTGTTCACCCACTATACGATCATTTTTGGAACCCAAAATAATAACTTTGGCGTGTTGTTGAACTAGCATATCAGCAAGAGCGGCGTAATGATAATCGGGCCAACGTTTTGCCGGTCCAAATTCAGCCCCTGGACAAAAGCCAATTAATGGTTCATCTTGTGTAATTGCAAAGGTTAAAAGGGCTTGAATTATTTCGTCTTGTTCAACATTGAGTTTTGGCCATAACAAGGGTTGTGGTAAATCAGAAGACGAATGAATTTTATCTTTGGGATATGCAAGGGCAATATAGCGTTCAACCATTAACGGAAATGCCTGTTTATCGAGTTTTCGCAGGTCATTTAATAATCCATAGCGAATTTCACCTTTCCAGCCTGTGCGCTTAGGAATTTTTGCGAAAAATGGAATCATTGCCGATTTGAAAGAATTAGGCAACACAATTGCCTGATCATAATGGTTATCACGCAGTGATTTTCCTATTTCGCGACGTTTTGCTAAAGCAAACTCACCATGGCCTAATGGCATTGCAATTGCTTGATTTACTTCTGGCATTTTATTTAACAGCGCTCGACACCAAGCCGGTGCTAATACATCAATTCGATTATTAGAATCAAGTTGTTTTAATGTGCGATACAAACTTTGCGACATCATCATATCGCCAACCCATGAAGGACCAATAATGAGTGTTTTCATTTAATTAATTCCCTTTATTGTTCATTGAGCCATTTCATATATTCCGCAGTTCCTTCAGCAACAGTTTTAAATTCGATTGGACATGTTGTTTGTCTAAATTTAGTCATATCAGCTTGAGTATAGCTTTGGTAACGCCCTTTTAGATGCTCAGGGAAAGGAATATAATCAATTTCGCCTTTTTTATGATAGTTAAGTACCGCATCAGCAACAGCTTGAAATGATTCTGCTCGACCTGTTCCACAGTTATAAATGCCCGAGATTTTGTTTTTCCAGAACCATAAATTGACCGCAACGACATCACCAACATAAATAAAGTCACGTTTAAAATTCTCACTACCAGCAAAGAGTTTTGGTTTTTCACCTTTGTTAATCTGTTCATTTAAATGAAATGCAACACTTGCCATGCTACCTTTGTGCGATTCGCGAGGTCCATAGACATTAAAATAACGGAATCCGCAAACTGGTGAATTAGCTTGGGGTAATAGTTGTCTTACGTATAGGTCGAATAAGAACTTAGAATATCCATAAACATTTAAAGGTTTTTCGTAAGCGCGATCTTCAATAAAGTTATCACTGCGTCCACCATAAGTTGCGGCAGATGATGCATATAAAAATGGAATGTTGAAGTTTAAACAGTAATGCAGTAAGTCTTTTGAATAGTCATAGTTGTTTTCCATCATAAATTTACCATCCCATTCAGTGGTTGATGAACAAGCACCTTGGTGAAAAACAACATCAATATCGAGATCTTCATGACTAATAATAGCTGCGATAAACTCGTCTTTATCCATATAATCGGCAATATCTAGATCAGCCAAATTGGCAAATTTAGTGCCGTCGGTTAAATCATCAACAACTAAAATGTCTTTATGTCCTAGATCATTTAGACCTTTCACAATATTACTACCAATAAATCCAGCACCGCCAGTTACAACAATCATGCTTATTTTCCTTAACCAATAAAATTAATCTGCTTATCATACCGATTTATGGCAAAATTTTCGAGTAATCATTTAAAAATGCATGGTGAGTACGGGTTTATTTATGAGTTTATTTTATTTTTTGCGGTAACTAATATATATCTTGCTAAATTAAGATAAGGTTCAATTTGGCAATACTTTTGTTCAAGTTCTAATAACTGCTCAAAGTGAGTTTCGGCCTTGGAGTTATTGGTAAGATAATCATGAAAAATGCGAATCCCTGTTTTTTGTAAGATAGTAAAATCTAACTGTGTCAGCCAGTGATATACGTCTGTTGGAACTCTTGGAAAATCAGGAGAAAGTGTCTTTTTTTTGCGTTTAGCTAAACCCGATTGCGTGTAACCAAAATTGCCTAATGTAACGGTTTTAAATAAAAGCGCATGATAGTTATAAAACATTAACGATAAATAACCCTCAGGGTTTAGATGTTTTTTTAATGATGTTATTAATTCAATTGGCTCAGCTATCCATTCTAAAACTGCATGACAAATGACTAAATCAAACTGTTGGCTAATTAAGTTATCGAGCTGTTGAATAGGGCAGCAAAGACAATTTATATTTACCTTTTCTGCTTGAGCTTTTTGTTTTGCCACTGCCAGCATTTGTTCAGAAATATCACAGAGTGTTACTTGATGTCCAAGCTTGGCAAGTCTGCAGGCGATTTGGCCTTGCCCACCGCCGGCATCAAGTATGGTTAGTGGCTTATTGGTTGGATAAGTTGATAAAATTTTTTCTAGTTCTTTCCATACTACCGCTTCGCGAATTTTGCCTTTGGTTGTGCCATAAATATTTTGTGCAAATTTATTGCTGATGTCATCAAAATTACGATCTTGTTTATTCATGAGTTATTTTTGATTGTTTAACTGTTTTGCTTCATCATTTATTTGTGCTATTTTAGCTGCCATCTGGCTATAGCACTGTTCCATTAAGGATCTGGCATCTTCTTTGCCCAGATCTTTTGTTTCGATAGGATCTAGCATTTCAATAATAATATACCCATTATTTAGACGATTAAGCTTGATATCATTGGTTTGTGATACACAAATTGGCACAATGGGTACACCAGCTGCAATTGCGGCTTTAAATGCGCCTGTTTTAAACGGTAACAATCCACGTCCACGGCTACGAGTACCTTCTGGAAACATCCAAATAGATATGCCACGTTTTTTGATTTCATTGACAACTTGTTCAATTGTATCGCGAGCTTTTGATTTATTATTACGATCAATAAGAATATTGCCGGTAAGGTAATAAAGTTGCCCAAAAAATGGAATCCAAGCCAGACTTTTTTTACCGACCGTGACTGTTTTAGGCTGTACCACATCACCTGCTACAACGACATCATAGTTATCTTGGTGATTGGCAATATAGACGCAGCTACCCATTTTTCTAATATCAGGGGAGAGGCGAGTATCAACTTTCACACCGAATATTGGTTTAAAGAAAAAACTAAATAAATGTGCAAATCTTGCCACATTTTTAGGATTTCTTGGATTGAATAAGCAAAATAGAGTGCCTAACACGCAAATGACAATACCAATAATAACAACACTAATTAAGCGAAAGAGAAATACCATAATTTACCTCATAAGTTAACTTCACGTATTATATACATAATCTAAACTAATATACAGTTTGTTAAATACTGTTGTTAAAGGGAAATTTATGCATAAATCGACGATTATTTGGAATGAAAATCAGATGCCTGTTTCTGTTCATTTTGATGATGTGTATTTTAATACCGAAGGCGCTATTGACGAAACAAGGTACGTATTTATTGAAGGTAATGATTTAACTCAGCGTTTTTTAGAGCATAAGCAAAATACATTTATTGTTGGCGAAACAGGTTTTGGTTCGGGACTAAGTTTTTTGATTTTATGGCAAACGTTTTTAAATTTTAGGAGTCAGCATCCGCATCATATACTTAAACATCTTGCTTTTTTCAGTGTCGAAAAGTATCCATTATCATTAGATGAACTTATAAAGGTGCATGATAATGTGATTTATAAAAATGAAATGTTATTTTCGTTAGCAAAACAACTTCAGGCTAGTTTGATTGATTCTACTTGCCGGTTTGAAAACGTTAGTTTAACAATATGTTATGATGATATTCGCTATTTTTCTGATTTTTTAGCGAAGCAAAATGTATTGATTGATGCTTGGTTTTTTGATGGATTTTCTCCAGCTAAAAATCCTGATATGTGGTCAGAACCATTATTTAAAGATTGTTATGCATTGACGGCAACAAATGGTTCTTTTGCCACGTTTACTGCGGCTGGATTTGTGCGACGAAATTTGCTGAATGCTGGATTCAAAGTGCACAAACGCAAAGGATTTGGGGTAAAACGCGAAATGTTAATTGGGTATAAAGATGTGTAACCTTGCCAAGGTAATTGGCAAGGTAAAACGATGGATAAGTTTTATTTGGTTTAAAAATCAAATTGATAAATCAGATCTAATGTTTGTGCTAAGCTTGATGTAGCATCTAAATAGAGACTAGGCATTAGGCGGTAACGCAAAGTAAAAGTGGCCAGTGAATCAAATATGCCTACGCCATACTTGAGTTGTAAGTTAGGTAATATGTAACCACTCACCACAACTTTAGAGTTATTACCTGCACCTTGCGTATCAAGTGTTAGATTTTTGATACCAAATGCATTACCGATATCGCCAATATATTTACCGGTTTTTGCTGTGCCAATACCAACGAGTAATGCGGTCATCATGTCACTGTCACTTTGTTCCGCACTATCAAGTCCTTGACCCCGAATTAAGTAGGAAAGGGCTTCTTGCTGTGACATGGCCGGATCTGAAAACACTTCAATTTTAGGCGATTCCAAGGATCCTGTAACCCGAATTCCCGCCATGATATTACTATTATCCATAGATTCAGGATTACGGATTGCTTCAATGTCAAGCATGGCTTGATCTGTCGAGCCTGAAAATGTAATTATGCCTTTGTGGATAACCAAATCCTGTCCATAAGCATGGAATCGGCCTGTCGGAATCAAAACCTCGCCATGCAGATCAAGCCCCTTATTGGTTTGTGCCGCAATCAAGTTGCCTTTAAGTGAGGCTTTTAATCCAAAAGCATCGACCATAACTTGATCACCAATAGCAATTTCAAGATGGCTAAAGATTTTCATACCAAATTTTTGTGGATTAATTTCTTTTCGATTTATATCGAGCATTACTTCATCTGGTGATACATCAATACTCGATGATGGAAGTGATTCAACCGTTATTTTACCTTTTGGAATGCTCACTTTACCTAATAATGCTAGTTCATCTTGTGTTGCACTGATTTTAATATCGGGAACGATGGTCATAGCAATCATTGGTGGCACAGACACTTCCATGGCAGCGCCATTAACCGTTAACGAGGCTTGCCATTTATCAAAAGTGTTCCAGCTGGCATTACCATTAATATTAACATTGCCAGCTTGTGTAGCTAAAATACCTTTTAAAGTAGATGATTTACCCGTGAAATTGACATCAAACTTAGCTGATTTTACATCAATTGGTAATTGGCTTGATTTTATTTCACTATTTTGTAAGTTAATGTTACCTGTAAGCAATGGGTCATTGAGTGATCCAGAAAATTTAACCTTACCATTAATGGCTCCTTTGGCATAATCTTTGCTATCTAATAACGGATTAATAATTGCTAACGCCAAATGATCGATATTTAATTGGCCACTTAATGCTTTTTGATTAATTGGATCTGTTATAACGATATTCCCGCTAATTTTTCCTAGTTTATTTAGGCCAAAAATCCAATCTAATTTAGCTTGTTGTTCATTAAATTCTGCATCAATCTTAAAAAGATCGAAAGGAAGTGGCAACGACTGCGAGGTCACCATTTGTTGAATATAAACATCATGACTGGTTATATTTGCTTTTATTGATGGTATTTCAGTGTCATTTTTAAATTGGATGATGACTTTACCATTTACATTACCAGTAAGTTTGGTTTCACCATCATTAGGTATCGGTAGTTTAGATAGATTAATTTCTTTTAAAGTAATACTCGTATCGCTGTTTTTAGTTAGCGAAAATTGTTTATCAAGGCAAATAGTTGATTTTCCATTTATCCAGCAATGGGAATTAATGGTTGGAATTTGATTATTCACATCATAAGCTAAATCCATAGATTTAGCGAGTTGCCAATTATTGTTCTTGCCTAAATTAAGTAGGGCATGTGGAATGGTTGCACTCCATTTTGTGCGTGCTTTATCAAGCTGTCCAGTTAGTGAGGTCTTTAATGATGCTGGCTCACCATCAATATTAACGGTTAAAGTATGCTGCCTTTCACTGCCAGATAGATCAATAGTTGCTTTTTTGATGGTTTTGCTTGGCAATTCTATTGATTGACCGGTTAGTTTGATGTTACCACTGACTTGATTTTTATATTCAACTTTGCCAACAAGATTGGCTTTAGCAACTTTGATCGTGTCAAAAGAAAGTGAGTTAACCAACAAATTGGTATCAATAGTGGTATTGCTAGCAGCGCCATTGAGTTTAATATTGCCCGCAATTGATCCTTGCATGCCCTCAATCAATAGCGATAGTGATTCGAAATTTAACTTCGCAAGTAAGCTGCCTCTTTCACTTGAGCCATTTAAATTGAGCTGATTTTTCCCCCATTTAATCGCAAAATCATCTGCAGTGGCTTTATTTTCAGAGTTAACAAATAGATTACCTGATGTCGAAAAATCGGCATGTTTGATATTACCTTTTAACTGTAAATTGGACAAATTAAATGCCCATTTGTCTCTCTCTAGCGAGCCGGTTGTTTTCAATTGTCCGTTTAATCGAATTGGATAATTTGGTAATTCTTTGGTGATATCAACGTTATTGAGTTTTATGTCGGTATCCCATTGCAGGGCTTGTTGCCAATTTGCAGTTCCTGCTATATTAATTTCACCTTGAGGTAATTTAATTATGCCATGGTCGATTATTGCACCTTGATTGGTGCCTGTACCAGCAATATCAAACATAGTATTGGCTAATTGTTCTCCTTTTATATGACCTTTAGCTGACATTTGATACTGCTGCACGTTACCATTTATTGATGCATCAAAATCATTTAATTCATATTGCGCTTGCCCTTCCATTGGCCATTGAATATGCTTACCTTCGAATTGGGTCATGATAGGTAGGTATTTTTCAATAAAATTGATGTGTCCACTTAGTTTCATCTGATTTGAACCGTTCATGGTTGTATTGACTAACAACTCACCCAGCAATTTTCCTGAAAACTGTGCATCAAATTGGTTTTGTTCGGTACTTGCTTTCACTAACGCTAGTACTGGCCAATCGTCATATAATGTGATTTCGCCCGAAACCGAAGCATGTCCGCTTGCGTAAGGGGTGGTAGCATCTGTATCGACTTGTTTTACAATGATACGACTATTAACGATATTAGTTTGAATGACAACGTTATTGAATCGATAATCTTGCCCCCCCATATGTAATAACCAGTTATTACCAGTTAAACTTGTCACATTAATATTTAATGGAATATTAACTTGAGGTAATGAGTCAATCAGTGGTTGATTAAAAAGTTGGCTGATTTTTTCATTAAGCGAGATATCTTCAACTGTTGCTTTAACGGGTGCATTGGTTATTTTATTATCCGCAAAAATAGCGCTTAAATCTGTTGCTACAGCCGGATAAACATAAATTTGATTATTAACCCACGTTGCTTTACCAGTAAAGTCTGACATACCAAATTGCATATCATCAACGGTGACTTTTATCTTTGTTAGGTGGGTATTTTTAAGATCTATAGGTAACGGTGTTTTAAGTTCAAAACGTATTTCTGTGCTGGGCTCTTCGCTAGGTGAACTATCTATTTGTTCGGTATTAATTGAAACATTTACACCATTGGCATTAAATTGATTGATACAGATTTTGGTTTTTAATAAACAAAGTCCAGTAAGTGAAAGTGAGGCATCATTGACTTGAACATTAACACCTGGTAATTGTAGCGAAAGACCTTGAATATGCAGATTATGGAAGGTTCCCTCAACTTGTGTTATCTTTAACTCAGGTAAAAATTTATTTAAAACATAAGTGGTTAGTCTGACCCCTATACTTGTGTATATAAATAGAATAACAAAGGCAATTAGAAAAACGAAAACAGATAAAATGGCAACGCTTCGCTTTTTCCATTTATATATCCGTTTCAGGTTTTTAATTTTTTTTATTCTAACAGAATTTGTTGTCATATTATAATTCGCTTCCTAGGCCAATGTATAGGTGAATAGAACCAGTGTCTTTGTTGAGCGGTGTTGCTAAATCAATTTTTATTGGTCCAACAGGTGATGCCCAACGGATACCCAATCCTGTCCCAGTATAAAATTTGGTTTTATCAACTTTGTCTATAGCTTCGCCTGTATCTACAAACGCAGCTCCCCACCATGATCCAGATAAATTATATTGATATTCAAGCGAACCGGTAATGAGTTTAGAGGCACCTTTTAACTTGTCTTTTTTATCCTTAGGTGAAATAGATTGATAACTGTAACCTCGAATACTGCGTTCACCACCGGCAAAAAATCTGAATGAAGGTGGAACTCGGTCAAAATTGTTTGCTTGTATAATGCCAAAATTACCGCGGACTATAAATCGGTGCGATTTTTTTAGTGATCGAATCCAAGTTTGCTGTGCTTGAAAGCGTACAAAATTAATATCTGAACCTAATTCCTTTCCAGCTGCTTCAACAGAGTAACGCTGCGAATCGCCCCACATCGCTAATAATTCACCATCGGAACGGATTCTTGATAAGCTAAGCGAAGGATAATACAAAAATGTTTTAAAACTTGCATCACCTTGGGTAAAATCATCTTGTAACACATTGAAACCTAATGCTGTTTGCCATCCATAAAAATTATCCCAGTTGCGTAAAGCTCCGAACGTATAAGATCGCGAATAGGTATCATTGTTATCAATCTTTTTATAACCACCTTGGATAGTGTAATATTGCTCTAAAGGCGATTTTTTTAACGGGATTTTGTAACTCATAGTGACCAGTTGTTCTGGTGAAGATAGCGATAAGTTACTTTGAAAACTTTGTCCTCGGCTATTGATCCAAGGTTTATTCCAACCAATTTTACCGTGCACACCGTTATCAGTTGAAAAGCCTAATCCTAAATCCATATTATTTTTTTTACGGGGTGAAGTTTCTATATCGATGGGAAGTACTTTATCTTCTGTTAAATGAGGAAAATCCGGGACAACCACCACCGAATTAAACCAATTTGTTGAGGTAAGGCGTCTATTTAATGATGACAACTGCTCGGCTGTATATTCCTCACCTTCTTTAAATGGCACAATATTAGCTAAATAATCATCACGGATTTTGGCATTATGAAAAGTAACTTTACCCAATCGATAGCGTCTACCTGTCGTATAATCAATATTCCAGAAGGCTTGATGCTTAGACATTAAGACAGCTAACTGATGTTTAGGCATATTTGCATCAAAGTAACCTTTTTTTAATGATAAATTTTGCAGACTTTTCTTAAATGATTCGTAAATACCATGATTTAACACATCGCCAATTTTGGGTAAATTATTTTTTAGCAAATATTCAAAATCGGGATCTTTTTGTCCGTCCCCAGTAATATTGACATTGAGCTGCTCAACTAATACGGGTTCGCCAGGCGATATACTAACAACAAGCACTTTAGGGTTTTGTGCGTTATATTCAAAAGTAGGGGAGTAGTAACCTAAAGCGCGTAGTGCTTTTTGGGCTTCACTTTCAAAATAACGCTTAAAATTTGGGGTATCACTAACTTTGTCTGGTGTAATTAATGAAGTACGCGCCTCCACATTATCAGCAAGTTCTCCTGTTAATCCCTTAATGGATAATTTCATATCAGCATAACTTGCTGTAGCTACCATCGCTAAAAGTAAACCTAATGAACAGGAAAATCGCGACACATACACCTCGTATAATATTAAGATTCAAGTAAAGTGACATGACCAATATAGGGTAAGTGACGGTAGTGTTGAGCATAGTCAATACCATAACCCACAACAAACTCGTCAGGAATGGAAAATCCGATATATTTAACAGGAACGTTTACTTCACGCCGTGAAGGTTTATCTAGTAGTGTACAAATTTCAATACTACGTGGATGTCGCAATTTTAAAATAGCCATAACTTTGCTGAGTGTATTTCCCGTATCTATAATATCTTCGATAATCAATACATCTTTATCACGGATATCTTCGTCTAAGTCTTTTAATATTTTAACATCACGGTTACTAATAATAGCATTACCATAGCTTGATGCTGTCATAAAATCAACTTCGTGTCCGACCGTAATTGCCCTGCTCAAATCGGCCATAAAAATGAAAGAACCACGCAAAAGGCCAACTAAAATAAGTTCATTTTGGCTATCTTTATAGTCTTGACTTATTTGTTGACCTAATTCGATTACGCGCTTTTGGATATCATCAGTAGATATCATCATGTCTAATTTGTGTTTTCTCATTAATAATACTCAAATTAACTTTTAAAAAATTAAATGAGATTCTAGCAATATTCCTTGATAAAAAGAATAAGCGAACTCATTTTTTATTAAACTAACATGCGAATGGATTTTAATATTTTATACTCAAACACCTAGTTACCTGAAACTTTTTGACAACTATTTTTAATCATTTTTTTGTGTAAACGTCGTTTTTTAAAAAACTCACTTAAAATAGCGCTACATTCGTTAGCTAGTACTCCGCCTTTAATTTCTGCATAATGGTTTATACCTTGCTGAGCAAGAATATCGATAAAAGAACCTGCCGCGCCAGTTTTGTAATCACTTGCACCATATACTACACGTTTAATACGGCTATGAATAATGGCGCCAGCACACATAATACAAGGTTCAAGAGTGACATATAAAGTTGTATTAATTATGCGATAGTTATTCAAAAATTTACCCGCTTGTTCAATAGCTATTATTTCAGCGTGAGCAGTGGGATTATGCTTACTAATGGATTGATTAAAACCTTCACCAATAATTTGATTATTTTCATCAACAATCACCGCACCGACCGGGATTTCTCCTATCGATTCGGCACGATTAGCAAGCATTAATGCACGGCGCATCCAAATTTCATCTGACATTTTCAAATTACAAATTATTGAGATTTAGAACATCACGCATGTCGTATAAACCAACGGGTTGTTTGGCAAGCCAGAGTGAAGCTCTTACAGCTCCATTAGCGAATGTCATACGGCTAGATGCTTTATGACTAATTTCAACACGTTCGCCAATATCGGCAAAGATAGCAGTATGTTCTCCTACTATGTCACCGGCCCTGATAGTTGCAAAGCCGATAGCGCCTTGTGGCCTTTCACCTGTATGACCTTCGCGACAGTAAACAGCACGATCTTTTAAGTTACAATCAAGAGCCTCTGCAATTGCTTCACCCATGGCTAATGCTGTACCAGACGGCGCATCAACCTTGTGACGGTGATGCGCTTCAATAATTTCGATATCAGTATAATAGCCCATAATTTTGGTGGCTTTTTCCAATAATTTTAGCACTAAGTTAACACCGACACTGAAATTTGCGGCAAAAACAATAGCAATGTTTTTAGCTGCATCAGCAATAGCTTGTTTGCCTACCTCATCAAAACCAGTTGTGCCAATGATTATCATTTTTTTATTCTCAACACAAAAAGCTAAGTGTGCAAGGGTGCCTTCAGGTCTAGTAAAATCGATTAATACGTCAAATTGGTCTTTAGCTTGTTCTAGATTATCGGTGACTGTAATACCACAAGTACCGATCCCAGCAAGTTCACCAGCATCACTGCCAATTAATGATGAACCATCTCGTTCAAATGCTGCACCTAAGGTAACCCCTTCGATTTGCGAAACAGCTTGGATAAGTTGCCGTCCCATTTTGCCACCAGCGCCAGTGATCGCGATACGAATCATGTTTGTTGACATATAACTTTCCTTAACTTTTTGTGAATGTAGATAAATAAATATTATAACGGAAAATAAAGAACTTATACACATAAGCTAAACTTTAATGCTACAATTTTTGATCCGTTTTCTATAAAAAATAATCGGGAGTTATTATGCGATCTCCGTGGTATTTTGGTTGGAACATCGTTATTGCAGCTTCTTTTCTTACTTTACTTTCCAGTGGGTTGAGAATGAGTATGGGGGTCTTTTTTCTTCCCATTGCAAATGATCTCGGTTTTAGCCGTAGCGTCCTTTCTGGAATTATTGCTATAGGTATGCTTTTTTCAGGTATCGCAATGCCAATAGCCGGATATTTAGTGGGTAAATATAGCACTCGTTTTGTCCTAGTATTAGGCACGATCATTATTATTCTCTCGACAGTTTGGTCAGCTAACTCAACTGATTATTGGAGCTTTTTACTATCTTTCGGTATTGCATTATCTTTTGGTACTTCTTTTGTGGGGTCAGTTAGTTTTACGCCCATTGTAGCGCGTTGGTTTATTAAACGCAGAGGATTGGCCTTATTTATTTTATCAACAGGAAGTATGGCAGGTATTGCGGTGATGTTACCTGTTTTTGCATTCTTCATTCCTATTTATGGATGGCAAACAACGCTAATTTCGTTTGCTGTGATTTTTATGATTATCGCCTTACCTATTGCTTTGTTTATTATGAAAGATAATCAATCTGAGATCGAAAATTCTAGTATAGAGCCTGTTATCAATCAAAAAATAGAGCCTAATATCAAACTTATAGATGTGCTAAAAACACGTCCATTTTGGCAACTGAGTTTTGGGCTTTTTACCTGTGGCTTCAGTATGAATTTATTAGGGACACATGGTGTCCCAATGCTTATCGATCATGGATTTGATCCTATCACCAGTTCTAATGGTATTGGTTTAATTGGTTTAGTCGCTATTTTTAGTACCTTAGTTTTGGGTTATCTATCTGATATAGTACAACGAAAAAACATTTTGATGATGGTTTATTTAATACGAGGCTTAGGTTTTATTGCTCTTGTTTTAGCATCAACTAAATGGCAGCTTTTTACTATTGCAGCAGTGGGTGGTTTGGTTTGGGCTGGCGCTTTGTCAATGTCTGGAGCTATTACAGCAGATATTTATGGTGTAAAAATTGTGGGATTACTTTCTGGATTAACCTATTTGGGGCATCAAATTGGTGCGATGATTGGTTCATGGTTAGGTGGATGGGCTTACGATCACTTACACACTCATCTAGTTGCGTTTGGTACGGCAAGTATTTTATTGTTACTAGCGGCATTTAGCGCCTATCTTCTTCCCAAACGATAATAGCTTAAAACAAATGGACGCCAAGTCGCGTCCATTCTTGCTTACAAAACTTTTAATAATTCAACATCAAAAATTAATGCACTGTATGGTGGAATTGATGCACCAGCACCTTGAGCACCATAACCTAACTCTTGAGGAATATATAAACGCCATTTTGAACCTTCAGGCATCAGTTGTAGCGCTTCAACCCAGCCTTGAATTACGCCATTGACAGGGAACTCAGCTGGTTGTCCACGCTCTACTGAGCTATCAAATACAGTACCATCAATCAATTGACCTGTATAATGGACTTGGACACGATCTGTTGCTTTAGGTAAAGCGCCATCACCTTGTTGGATGATTTCATACTGTAAACCAGATTCAGTCGATTTAATGCCATCTTTATCAAGGTTTTTAGCAAGAAAATCTTTACCTGCTTGAGCAATTTTTTCTGCTTGTTTGGCTTTTTCTTTTGTTGCTTGTTCGTGTACATGACGTAGTGCATCATGTAGTTCTTGCAAAGGTAGTGCAGGCGGATTACCGGCTAAAACATCTTCCATTGCTTGTTTTAACGCATTAAGTTCTAAATTATTTAAGCCTGATTCTTTCAATTGTTGCCCAATTTGTAATCCAATAGCATAACTTGCTTTTTGATCTATTGTTTCTAGTTTCATTTTGTACCTTAATTGTTTAAAAAAACGTCTATTCTGACTATATTAAATTGGTGGATACAAGGATAAAAGTCAAGTGATAATTGATATCATTGCTTGACGATAACTTGGTTATTAGCTAATTGTTAAAGAATTTATCAATTTGGCTAGCACTCAGGCAAAATATCAGCGATAATATAGCCTATTATTTTTTTAATGGATAAAGTTAGATGCTGTTTCGTAAATTTACCGCCTTTGCAATTGTAACGAGTGTTTTATTAACTGGTTGTTCGGTTGTTGAGCGTTGGGTATATAGACCTGATATCAACCAAGGTAATTATGTGACACAAGATGCCATTGAGCTATTACAAGTTGGTCAAAGTAAAGAACAGGTTGTATTTATTATGGGATCGCCAATGTTAACTTCTGTTTTTGGTGATAACGTTTGGTATTATGTTTTTCGTCAACAACCGCAGCATGATGCTGTTAGCCAAAGAACTTATGCTGTATATTTTGATGAAATGGGCATTGTAAAGGATATCAAAAATTCAGAGTTAGCAGGATCTAAGTCATTAGAAGAAATGAATAAACAAGGTATATCAGACCCAATTGATACTAAGTCTGAAGATAATAATTTTGATTCTGATTCTGATTCTGATTCTGAATCTTAATCAAAACAAAAACCTCGCTTAAAAACGAGGTTTTTTGATTTATACTATTTATACATAAAAAATTACAATTTTAATTGTTAATAATAGCCATTTGCTAAGGAAGAAAAAATTGTGATAATAATTGCAATGTATAATATAAGAAATATAACTGAAGCGATAAATGTAATTAGAAAATATTTCCAATAGCCATATAGATTTTCAATAGCAGCAATTATATCGTCTTCTTTTTGAAGACTTGCAGCTAAGCTAAATGCGCTTCCCGATTTGAAAAGTTTGACGCCAGCAATAATTTGTGGAATGCCTATAATCGCAGAGATTATTCCTAGACAGGTAAAAGAGCCCGCAATTATAAAAATAACACCAAAAATTTGTTGCATAGTCGCAATAAATCGCATATGTTTCTTTAATAATTCAGTTGTTTGAAAAGTAATTGTATTTGTTTGATTTGTATTCATTTTGATTCCTTATATTATTGCTCTATTAAAGAGCGCGGATAGAATAACAGCTTTTTAATCAATGTCTAGGTGTTTTTCGCATACTGGTTCTAGTTCAAATCGTTTTTCTATTGTTCCTATAATCGATAGGACGTAAAGACCTTTTATTAAAAGGGTTTTTGGGTGCTTATTGAAATCCTGAGCAATACTAGCATAAACTAAAATATTCCAATAAAAGCTTTTATTTTATAAAACAACTAAATTGTTTTTATATTTCAAAATAAAATTACACTAAAATGTAAAAACCAGGCCGGATTGCATATTTGACGACAGTCGCTGTATTGCTGTTGAAACAAGTAATAATATAAGTAAAGAAAAGGGAAAATTTAAAAAAGGAATAAAGCCCCCCGATTTCATACTTGCAATATCACTATTGATGAAAATTTACATAGCATATTGTTTTTAATAATGTCTCGAATTGCTCTATTTTCGATAATTGGTTTGTCGCCCATGTTTTTACTATTTGTTGCTCGTTAAATACCTTTGACTCACGATAAATGATCTTGGCTTTTTTATTTCAACGGTGCAGCGATAGCGAGGTGTTCCGTCTGCACGGACATGTTTATCTATGATATAATAAGCCATAAATTAATAGCCTTAAATTATTCGTCCCATCGGCGTGCGAACCTGATAATGAAAAATATATCAAAATAGGCAAAAATAATCTTATAAGATAATCAATAAAAATATTTATAAACATTGGTGTATCAATGAATTCAACAAAAAATAAATTTTCCGTTGCCCCTATGCTTGATTGGACCGATAAGCATTGCCGTTATTTTCATCGAATTTTAACCAAACAAGCATTGATCTATACCGAGATGGTGACCACAGGCGCGATTTTATTTGGAAAAGGTGATTATTTAGCTTTCAATCATGAAGAGCATCCAGTTAGCTTGCAACTAGGTGGTAGCGATCCTAAAGCATTAGCACAATGTGCAAAATTAGCACAAGAACGTGGTTATGATGAAATAAATTTAAATGTAGGTTGTCCATCCGATCGCGTACAAAATGGTATGTTTGGTGCTTGTTTAATGGGAAAAGCCGATTTAGTTGCAGACTGTGTTGCACAAATGCAAGATCAGGTGGATATCCCAGTCACAGTAAAAACCCGAATTGGTATTGATGATTTAGATAGCTATGCTTTTTTGTGTCAATTTATTGAAAAGGTTATGCCTTATACCCAAACATTTATTGTACATGCGCGCAAAGCGTGGTTATCGGGATTAAGTCCAAAGGAAAATCGGGAAGTCCCTCCGCTTGACTATGAACGTGTTTATAAACTCAAACAAGATTATCCCGATTTAACGATAGCCATTAATGGCGGTGTTAAAACGATTGAGGAAATAAAATACCACTTACAGTATGTTGATGGCGTGATGATAGGACGAGAAGCATATCAAAACCCACTATTACTTACTGAAATTGATACGCAAATTTTTGGCACAAATACTTCCGTCATCGACCCTCTATCTGCCATTCGTGAACTTTACCCTTATATCGAACAGCAGCTAATGCAAGGTGCACAACTTAACCATATTATGCGCCATACTTTAGGTATATTTAATGGACGTAAAGGGGCAAGGCAATGGCGACGTTATCTTAGTGAGAATGCCCATAAAAAAGGGGCTGGGGTCGAGGTAGTGGAACAGGCTTTAACATTCATCGAATAATATTCTATAAAAAAGCAATCATATTCGCTTTATAATGGCGCTAATTGCACATAGCTAGTATATCGTTATATACTAGTCGACAATTTTCTTAATGGTTTTATTCTGTGCGTTTAAATTCAAGTCAACAAAAAGCCGTTGAATATGTTTCAGGACCTTGCCTTGTATTGGCGGGCGCAGGTTCGGGAAAGACTCGGGTTATCATCAACAAAATTGCTTATCTAATTCGTGTTAAAGAATATTTGCCACGCCATATTATTGCCGTCACTTTCACCAATAAAGCAGCACGCGAAATGAAAGAACGCATAGCCCAATCGCTTAGCAAACAAGAAGCCAGAGGGCTAAAAATATCGACATTCCATACCTTAGGATTAGATATCGTTCGCAAAGAATATAAACACCTTGGTATTAAGTCGAACTTTTCATTATTTGACGATCACGACCAAACAGCATTATTAAAAGAGCTCACACAACAATGGTTAGATAATGACAAAGATCTTATCAACCAACTACGTGCCACTATATCAAATTGGAAAAACGACATTATCGACTCAACCACTGCCATGGCAAGGGCACAAACTAACAAAGAAAAGCTCTTTGCACACTGCTATCAACTTTACGAAAAACAACTAAAAGCGTGTAGTATTTTAGATTTTGATGATCTCATCTTACTACCTACGCTATTATTAAAAAACAACGAACAAGTCCGCGAAAAGTGGCAAAACAAAGTTCGTTACTTGCTAGTTGACGAATATCAAGATACCAACACTAGCCAATACGAATTTATCAAATTACTAGTTGGCAACCGAGCCAAATTTACCGTCGTTGGTGATGATGACCAATCTATTTACTCATGGCGAGGTGCAAGGCCACAAAATTTAGTATTACTTAAACAAGATTTTCCAACATTAGAAGTCATCAAACTAGAACAAAATTATCGATCATCGGGTCGAATTTTAAAAGTGGCGAATATTTTAATCGAAAATAATCCACACATCTTTGAAAAAAAACTGTTTTCAGAATTAGGTTATGGCGAAACATTAAAAGTCATTTCTGCTGATAGTGAAGAGCACGAAGCCGAAAAAGTCATTAATGATCTTATTGGTCACCGCTTTGCGAATAACGGTCAATATGGTCAATATGCTATTTTATATCGCGGTAATCATCAGGCTCGGCTAATTGAAAAGATGTTAATGCAATATCGCATACCCTATCGAATCTCCGGCGGAACATCGTTTTTTGCGCGAGTTGAAATTAAAGACTTAATGGCGTATTTGCGGTTATTAACTAACACTGATGATGATAATGCGTTTATTCGCATTATCAATACCCCCAAACGAGAAATCGGCCCAGCAACCATCCAAAAACTAGGGGAGTGGGCAAATCACCGCGGTGTCAGCCTATATCAAGCAAGTCATGATATGGGATTGACACAACTGCTTTCTGGTAAGCGTATGGAATCGTTACAGGTATTTATCCATTGGTTTGATACGCTTATTCAAAAATCGCACCATGAACCGATGGACGTGATTTATGAACTGCTGCATGGTATCAATTATGAAAGCTGGATTTATGAAACATCCACATCCCCTGCATCAGGGCAAATGCGTATGCGCAATGTCGAACAGCTAGTTAGCTGGTTAAATGACATGTTAAAAGGCGATGACATTGATGAAGCCATGACACTTGAACAAGCTGTTGCCAGATTCACCTTACGAGACATGCTAGAACGTAACGAAGCCGAAGAAGAGCTTGATCAAGTTCAGCTTATGACACTACATGCCTCAAAAGGGCTAGAGTTTCCTTACGTCTATTTAGTTGGCATGTCCGAAGGACTATTACCACATCAAAACAGTATTGATGAAGACAATATTGAAGAAGAGCGCCGCCTAGCCTATGTAGGCATCACTCGAGCCCAACAAGAGCTCACATTTTCATTTAGCCGACAACGTAAACAATTTGGCGAAACAATGCAAGTTGAACCAAGTCGATTCTTATTAGAACTGCCACAAGACGACTTAGTCTGGCAAGATCAACGTAACGAACTATCTCCCGAAAAAAAAATGCAACAAGGACAAAGCCGCCTAGCCATGCTAAAAGCGCAAATTGCCAAGGCTAAATAGCCGCCCAAAAAGCTCAGCAATAGCGTAAAAAATAGAATCGAATTATTAAAACATAACACTATTAATAAATAATAAGATAAAAGTTATTAAAAAATGGTATACATATCGAGTTGATAATTAAATTAATGATAAGGTTTAAATTCATTAACAATATCAAACTAATAAAAAACAAAATTGATGATATTTTATCAATCTAATGCAATAAACCATTAAAAATCATTGACGGATTAAAATAGCTTTATATAATACTTCCCTAATCGATAATTCCTATCTAAGTCTCCTTAGCTCAGCTGGATAGAGCAACGGCCTTCTAAGCCGTAGGTCACAGGTTCGAATCCTGTAGGGGACGCCATTAAAATATAAGAAGATCAATTAGTTACAACTGCTAAGGTCAAAGATTGATTGCCTTTATTTTTATTTTGTGACCAAATTGTGACTGCATTTGAAAAATGGCTTAAATGCTCAACGTTTAAATGCGCGTATTTTTTACCATCTCCAACGTTTCCCAATCACCCCATTCTTGCAGTGTAAAAAGAGGTGTTCCGCTTTGAACGTGCCAGCTCGCCCGTGTGTGGCGTAGATCGTGAAAATGGAAATCATCAATATTGCAAATTTTCGTAGCATGATTAAAAGCTCGTCGATCAATATCTTTTAATGGGTTATTATTTGCACTTACAAAAATATACTTGCTATTGATAAGTCTTCTGTTTTTTAAAAGCTCAATAGCTTCATTATTTAATAATAATGCTCTTGCCTTACCGTTTTTTGCAATATCATTACTTACTATTGCTATTTTGTTTTGAAAATCTATCTTATCCCATGTCATAGATAAAATTTCAGTTCGCCTTGCACCTGTTAATAATGCAAATAAACAAACGTCTCTCAACCAATTAATTGATATCTTGTTCAGCAATGTTTGAGCTTGCTGTTTTGTGATCCATCTAACCCTAACATTTGGCTCTTTTTGTTTTCCAACATACGGCATAGAGCTGATCCAGTTGTTTTTATGATCTAGACTAAGCGCTCCCAATATCGTTTTACGATATTTGTTTATTGCAGCTGGTACTCATCTGTTACTATTACATAGTTGTTTTTCATTGCGTGAGCAATTAAGAATGCATCAGCTTTATCCAGATTAGCAAAGTCAGTTTTTGCTTTTTCCTTTATTTTCTGGTTTTGAGTCCAGTTCATTAATATTCCGTAACAATTTATTGAAGACATCTCATCTTCAATAAATGAATCTGGAACTGTATTTTTTATCCAGTCACTTATTTCATTATTTTTAAATAAAAGCTCTTTTTTAACGGCATTTATGCTATAGACAATTTTTTTGTTATATAATTTTTATAAAAAATCCCAAAGCGGTTAGCTATATTTTATTTAGAACAATTATCTTTTACGTCTAAATATCCTATGTTCAACCATTGTGCCAACAATTCTTATTTGTTGGTTTAATGTGCTCATTGTTGTGTAATCGGGATTAAGAGGGATAAGCTCAAATTGCATTCTTTCATGCTCATCATATCCCAACTCTCGGTATTTTTTAAAAGTGGCTTCTGATTCACCGTTCATAGCGACCACAAATTCACCGGGTATTGGTTTAATCGCAGGATCAATAATGACAACATCGCCCTCTTTAAATTCTGGCTCCATTGAATCGCCTTTTATTTTTAGTGCAAACGCTTTATCTGATAATTCCAATGATGTCATAATGTATTCAAATCCTGTTGAATCTCTTAATTCGCAAGATTCTGTCCAGACTCCAGCTTGAACAAAACTAATTAAAGGCACTTGGCGAGCCTTTAGATTTATGGATTCTATATTTTTTACTTCTTTCTCTTTCCCGCTTAAGAGCCATGCCATATCACATTTAAGAGCAACAGATATTTCATATAAATAGCGAGGTTTTTTTACATCTCCACTTTCAATCGCTTGATAAGATTGTTGTTTTATTCCAACTTGCGAAGCTACTTGTTCCTGCGTTAAATTTAATTCTTCTCGTCTGGTTCGGATTCGTTGACCAAGATTATTCATTTTAAAAGTCTCCATTGTGTTAAAAAAATAATACAGATAAATCTGTAATTGACAAACAGTATAAACTGTTATTTAATACAGTTATAACTGTTGATGTTTAATAAGGGCAAATATGACAATGGGGTAACGAGTTAAACAAAAAAGAATTGAGCAAAATATAAACCAATCTTTTTTAGCTAATTTGGTCGGCATAAAACAACAGTCAATTAGCGATTTAGAATCTGGGAATATAGAAAACCAAGGAATATCGTAGAAATAGCTGAAGCTTTGAACTGTTCTGCTGAATGGCTATATTACGGAAATGAAGTTAATTTGAGGTGCGCATGAGTACATTAAACAATGAACGCACGCAGAGCCAATGCGAAAACATTTTACGGCATTTGCAAAGTGGTAAAACCATTAATCCATTACAAGCATTGAATGAATATGGTTGCTTTAGACTGGGTGCGCGTATTTATGATTTAAAACAGAGCGGATATAACATTGATAGCCGAATGACAAAAGCAGAAAACGGTAAGAAATATGCTGAATATTCTATGAGGATAATCAATTGAACGCAGTTGAAAAACTAAAACTAATAGGGCGTCCGAATGCATACTATCCAAAATTAGCAAAACCTTTAGGTGGTGTTAGTTCTGCTGTTTTATTCTCACAATTATTTTATTGGCAAGATAAGTCTACGTCTGATTTAGGTGTGTATAAAACTCGGGATGAACTTGAAGATGAAACAGGCTTAACACATAACGAGCAACGAACTGCAATAAAAAAACTATGCGAAAAAGGTGTTTTAATTGTTACAGAAAAGAGGTTAGAACATAAAACTTTTTACAAGATTGACAATGAAAAAGTTAATCAAGTTTTAAGCGATTTCGCCAACTCTATAACTCAATCATCACGACAAATGAAAAGTAGTTGCCCCGATCTCTACAATGTAGATGTCGAGACGACTACAAAATTAAGGTCGTTATATCAAGAGATTACTACAAAGAGTACTACAGAGAATACTACAAATATTATTGAGGATAAACCTAAAAAGCCAAAACGAGCACGCCAATTGCCTGATGGTTTTAAACCTAACAGTCATCATCGTTATATTGCGCAAAATGAAAATATCGATTTGGATAATGAATTTGTGAAGTTCAACGATTATTGTTTGGCTAGTGGGAAAAAATACATTGATTGGGATGCCGCATTTAATAATTGGTTACGCAATGCTGGGAAATATCAAAGATATAATCCATCTAGTAATAAATCCAATTTTACGAGCCTTGCTGAGCGAAATAGGCAAGTGCTTGAGAGCATGAGGAGTTAGTAATGGCGAAGATCACAGATGAATTTTTAGCTGTTATTGGGGGATTACTTGACCTCTATGGACAGCAAGCAAGCACTACCAAAGTTAATATTTATTGGTCAACGGTAGGGCAATATCCCATCGAGTCGTTACGAAGAGCTGCTAATGTATGGGTGCGTAAAAGTCAATTTATGCCGAAGCCTGCGGATTTAATCAAGCTAATGGATGGTTCGAATAATCATCTGTCATCAGATGAAGCGTGGTCGATTGCAATACTTGCTAGCAATGAAAACAATACGGTTGTTTGGACTAATGAAATAGCAAAAGCGTGGGCACAAGCTGAGATTGTCTACCGAAATGGCGACAAAATTGGAGCAAGGCGGACATTTATTAATGCATATGAGCGAATGGTTGATGAATCAATGATGTATGGACGTACCATTGAAGTGTTTGTTTCGCTAGGTAGTGATAAAGAAAAACGTACTGACGCTATAAATCATGCTGTTTTTACAGGGTTGTTAACGCAAGATCGAGCTAATTATTATCTGCCGAAACCAGAGAATTCGTTTGCAATGCTTGAATGTAAAATCAAGCAGGGAGCATCAAATAACAGCATGATGCATATTGCTAGTATTAAACAGATGTTAAAAACAGGTAGAGTCTGTGTTACAGCGAGCTAATCACAGCCCACAAGGTCGCATCACATATTCAAAAATATGTTGTATGAGGATGTTAGAACGAGAATACAGTGTGGTGAGAATACAGTAAAGATTAAGCAACAATTAGCAGAACAGTATAAAGAACAATTATCAAAGGTGAAATGATGCAGAAGAAACACAAACTAATTAAAACTGATTTTAAATGCCCAGAATGTGGTGGAGAGTGTTTATATAACGTTGATTTAGACTTATTTGTTTGCAATAGACCTCTTATCAATGGTAACAGTGGAGTAAAAGGCTCTTGTGGTAAGTTTTATATGAATAAAATTAGGGCGAAACAATAATTAGGCTAACTAAAGAAGGATAGAGTTGAGGGCGTTGAGTAAGTTTGCCGTGCTGTAATAATAATCCAGAAACCACGGTATTAGCTTATCGTCGATTAGCTGGCTCCTGTTGGCGTAGTGATGAGAACTCAAGATATATTGATTAGGGAGGAAAAATTAAAATATGATTTATCTAATTTTTCCTTATTCACCAACGGTTAATCATTATTTGAGGGGAACGGCAAGAAAGCAAAGTTATATTAAACCTGATGACATTAAATTAGAAATATCGTTATTGCTATTGTATTGCAAAATAAAGCTAATAATAAGTTATCTGAAAGGGTGATCTTACATGGTAGATAGAAGAAAGCCAAATTTAGATAATATAAATAATGCCGTTTTTGATGCATTAATTCATAGCGGTGTCATTTTAGACGATGAACAAATAGATGTATTGCATAGCGAAAGCAGAAAAATGGTAAAGAGTGAAAAAATAGAATTAGTTATAAACAAATTGGAGTAATGATGAGAGAAACTAAAGAAATTTTAACAGCATGGAAAAACACTCGTATATTAAAAAGAATGGGAACAGAATACCCTTCAAAATCGGCTGGCTTTAATGGTGCGCCAATAGATTTTGATTATCGTCAGTATTTGACCGAAGATGAGGCAGAAATTGTTGATGATGCTGTGCTGATTTTAAAAAATGATAATTATTCTCAGTGGATTGTTTTAACCGCATATTATTTGCGGGGAGTTTCGTGTAACGCTCAAGCAAAAGCGATAGGGAAGCGTCCACATGATATTATTAATTTATTAAATCAAGCTGAGATGTTTATAAGGGGAAATATTTACGTACATTTCAAAAAAATTGCATAAAATGCAAAATTTTTAGATAAAAAAACTGGACTTTGCGCAAATGCGCATGTATAATTATATCAAAATGCGGTTTTCAACGCATGGAATTTAAGTTGGCTAAAATAGTTGAGCTTTTTTGCTATCCATATGTGTGTAATTTTATGAGAACACGGGCATATAGACGACATCAAGTTAAACGATGTCTAAATAATAGAAAGAATAATTTTTATTCTGGCGGTTCTTGAAAATCACTTAAAAAACATGTAACAACACCAGCAGCTTGCTCTTGTTGGATGTGTGAAAACCCAAGGCGATATCTCAACGAGTTAACATTGCAGGAACATCGCTCATTACTGAGTTTAAAAGAAAGCCTCAATTAAGAGGCTTTTTTGTTATCAAAATAGAATTTTGTTAATTGAAGCCGCTTAATAGCGGTTTTTTTATATCTAAATTTTATACATGTCAGCGACATTGATGTCGTTGATATCTAAACCGTGCCCATAAGCTCTGCATATCATGTACGTTTGGGTCCATTTATTTCTACAGAATCGACAGCAAAGCTAGACACACACATAACTACACAATAGCTAGTACGCTGTCATATCATTAACTAATAAAAAGATTTAATTATGCCGATAAAAGACCCTGATAATGTCAACTGGGTTGTTGTCATTTATCTATTTATCATTACATCGCTCGGATCATTAGCTAGCTATTGCTACCATGTGCTGAACGGTGGCAAATTCAATATTTGGGTGTTAATTGCTCAGATATTTATCTCAACATTTGCTGGCGCATTAGTTGTACTGGCTGCTAGCTATTTTAATTGGCAATTTGAATTTGCTGGAGGTGTAGCCGGTCTAGCTGGTTGGTCTGGCGCTACTCTTATTAAAGCGTTAGAAGAGAGGTTAATCAAAAAAGCGAAAGGAGATGGCAGATGAAGCTAACAAGGTTAAAAACCAGTGAACATGGTACGTTTGGTAAAATTCAGTTGCCATCTGGTAAGATTTTATCAACCTTAGAACTGCCATGGAAAGATAATCAACGTCAAATTTCATGTATTCCAGCTGCAATCTATCAATGTGACATAGTTAATTCGCCAAAGTTTGGTCGAGTATATCAAGTTAAAAATGTTCCTAATCGCTTTCATATTTTAATTCACGCCGGCAATTGGACCAAAAATACACTGGGTTGTATTTTAGTCGGTATGAGCAATAACGATTCCCAGTTATTTGGAAGCAGAAAGGCATTAAATCTATTGATGAATGAGCTTAACGGACAGTCATTTAAGTTAGAAATTATAGAAATCTATGAATAAAACAAATGTAGCATTGATTAGCGCGTTGATATTTGCTTGTTATTTTGCATTCAACTGCTGGCAAGATAAAAGGCTTGCGGTAATGAGAGTAAATAAAGCCGAAGAAAAGTATGAAAAGTACATACAAGATAACAATGAAGTTAAAAAAATTGAATCAAATATTATCGAGGCAATAAAAAATGGTCAAGCTAAAACAAATGCTTTACGTAATGATATCGATAATGGTCTTGTCGAGTTGCGCGTCAAAGTCGAATCCATCGAGCGGGATAGTGCCACCACCAGCGGTATTGCTAACAAAGCCTTACGACTTGCAAAGTCTTCTCAACAAGATTATTACAATCTCACCAATGCAATCGAGTACAATAAAGTAATAATTGACGGGTGGCAGAAATACTATTGTAAAGAGATTGCACCAAAGAATAATACTGAGTTTATGTGTGATTAGATTATCACAATCATCAACGTATACAACAACACTAGATGGTGTAAATTCCAACTAAAATATTCTATGTTACATGTTTAAAGTAAAGCAGATATGAACGCATTATCGTAGTAGACCACATCATTCCGAATAAATTTGAACAGGCCTTAATACCTAAAGACCAAGCAATAATATTATTCCGCAATGCTGTCGCTACGGTTGATCAGTCGCCAGCATTATCCGTGTAAATTAATGAAGCAGGTTAAACAATGAAATTATCACATATCGTCCACATATTGCGCCATTTTAGCCCTAGCTTTGAAGGTCGTGTTGGGGGTGCTGCTGAATTTTCAGCTATCAAAGATACGGCATTCTTGCAATTACCTGCCGCTTATGTGGTTCCGCTTGATGATAGAGCAGAAGATAACAAGTCACAAACAGATTATTGGCAAAATGTGACAGAGAGGTTTGGGGTTATTGTTGTATTAAAGCCTATTGATGAGCGAGGACAACACGAAGCATACGACATTGTCGAAAATATAAAAACCGAACTTTGGCGAGCATTGCTGGGCTATGAACCTTCACCTGCGCATTATCCTATTCAATATGATGGTGGTGATTTACTTGATTTAGATCGAGGGAGAATTTTTTATCAATTTAATTTTAGTTCAGTGCGGGAAGTTGGGTTTGAGGATACTCGACAATATTTTGATTTAAACGCTATTGATAACCCAATCCCCGATCCTGATTGGCAACCCGATCCAAATAACCCCGATATTACCGAACCTCCGCAGTATAACCCGTTAAACATTGGCAACTTCGATACCCTATCAGGGGTTATTAATGAACGGGATTCGGGGGTAACTGTGAATTTTCAAAATAACAATATCTATGAGAGAGACAATGATAATTAAATCTGTCAATAACAAACAGGTATATGATCCAGATAATGGGGATTATTTACCAACTAACGGTCGTAATGTTGAGTTTAACCAATACTGGGCTAGACGACTAACAAATAATGATGTTGAAGAAGTTACAAACATCAAAGTAAAACAAGAAAAAAGGGTAGCTAAAAATGACAATTAGTTTTAACAATATTCCTAACAATATAAAAGTCCCTCTATTTTATGCGGAAGTGGATTCATCTGCAGCGAATACAATCCAAGATAGTGGTGCTTCATTAATTATTGCTTATCCGCTAGCGGATAGTACCATTGAACGTAATAAGCTCATTATTATGTCGTCTGTAGATCAAGCTAAAAAACTCGCAGGCCGAGGCAGTCAATTATCTAGAATGGTTGAATCCTATCGCAATATCGATAATTTTGGCGAACTTTTTGTGATTGCAGTAGATGAACCCACTGCTGGCTCGAATGCATCTGGTACTATCCAAATATCGGGTACAGCAGAACAAACAGGCACATTAAGTCTCTATATCGGTAACAGTAAAATTCAATCGAGAGTAACCGTTTCTGATACTGCAGAAAGCATAGCAAACGGTTTACATAATGCGATTAATGCTCATCCTGATTTACCCGTTACCGCAACCGTGACGAATAGCACAATAACGCTAACAGCCAAACACAAAGGATTGAGCGGTAATGATATTCCTCTGTGCTTTAACTACTATGGCACAATCGGCGGAGAAGAAACCCCAGACGGTTTAAATATTGTTATCACTCAAATGAATGGTGGAACTGGCACTCCAGATTTAACGCCAGTTATTGCCGCTATGGGTGACAAACTCCTTGATTTTATCGCATTCCCATTTAATGACTTATCATCTTTGGCAACATTTAATCATGAAATGGATGATACTACAGGACGTTGGAGCTATGCGCGCCAATTGTATGGACATGCTTATACCGCTAAAAAAGGTGATTTATCCGAACTTATAGAGTTTGGCGATAAATTAAATTACCAACATATTACCGTTGCAGGTTATGAAAAAACTATTCAAACGGGTATTGATGAATTAATTGCGATGCGAACTGCTCGTAATGCTGTATTTATTCGTAATGATCCGGCTCGACCAACGCAAACTGGATTATTAAATGGTGCATTACCTGCATCTGATAGCAATCTGTTTACACTAACAGAGCAACAATCATTATTAAGCCACGGCATTGCGACAGCATATGTTTCTAGCGGTAATTTATTAATTCAGCGAGATATCACCACATATCAACGTAACAGTTATGGCATTGCGGATAATAGCTATCTTGATAGTGAAACACTTCATACACTCGCTTATGTATTACGTAAATTACGTAGTGTGATCACATCTAAATACCCAAGGCATAAATTGGCTAATGACGGAACCAGATTTGGGGCAGGACAGGCAATTATTACACCCGCAGTAGCTAAGGCGGAAATCAATGCCACTTATCGTCAATTAGAATTATTAGGCTTAGTTGAAAACTTTGATTTATTTAAAAAGAACTTAATTGTTGAACGAAATGTCAACGATCCAAATCGATTGGATGTGTTATTCCCACCCGATCTCGTTAATCAACTACGCGTTTTTGCTGTGTTAGCACAGTTTAGATTGCAATATCAAGAGGAGAAAAACTAATGACACAACGACGTATCGCTGGAACAACTTATATTAAAGTTGATTCCAACCAACTATCATTAACGGGCGGTATTGAAGTCCCGATGAATACTAACGTTAAAGAAAGTATTTTGGGGTTAGATAATAGCGTTCACTATAAAGAAACATTCCGTGCACCCTACATTAAAGGGACATTTAAAGTACCGGGCGATTTTCCAATCGACAAGTTGGTGTCGAGTGATTCAATGACCGTTACCGCAGAACTGGCCAACGGCAAAGTTTACGTTTTATCTAATGCTTGGGTTGAAGGTGAAGTTAATCACAATGCCGAAGAAGGTACAGCAGAAATCGAATTTCATGGTGAAGAAGGATTTTATCAATAATGAAAGAAATTAAATTATCACAGCCGATTATGGCACACGGCAATGAGTTACATGTACTGGAATTAAAAGAGCCAACAGTCAAAGATATCAAAAAATTAGGCTTTCCATTTGATAGCCAGATGATTGGAGATCCTAAAAAAGTGGCTGATTACATTGTTGCGTTAGGTAACGTTACACCAAGCTCTGTTGAACAGCTCACCCCGTATGATTTTTTAATGATCACCGGTGAAATTATGATGTTCTTTGGCCCAAAGGAGAAGGAGACAATACCTACAGTGGAGGAACAGGCGACAGTGAAATAATCACAATCGAATATCTCGTAAACCTTTGTTTTGACCTCGCCAAGTATTGGCAACTCTCCCCCTTTTATATCATAGAAGAATGTTCACTATCCGAAGTTTTTGAATTATGTGAACAAGCAAATCGCATAGAAAATAGCAAGGAATCATAAATGGCAGGCTTTAACTTAAAAGCAGTGGTGACATGTGTTGATAAGCTGTCACCTCAATTAAACAAAATGAAAGAAAAACTTGAGGAGTTCCAAAAAAAAATGAACGAATCAGGCTTTGGCAAACTTGGTTTAAAAGATGCTGTAACGGGCCTTTCTATTTCTCAGCCATTTGTAAAAGGGGTGGAGGATGCGATGGCATATGAAGAAGTGATGGCGGACCTCAGGAAGGTTGTTGACTTTGATACGCCTGAACAATTTAAACAAATGGGGCAAGATATTCGTGAAATGTCATTACGTTTGCCAATAGCAGCAAAAGATATCGCCTCTATCGTTGCTGCAGGTGGTCAGGCAAATATCCCAAAAGATGATTTGATACAATTTACTGAAGATGCTGTAAAAATGGGTATTGCATTTGGTACCTCAGCCGAAGAGGCTGTCAGTAATATGGCTACTTGGCGAACGGATTTAAAACTCACTCAAAGTGAAGTTGTTGGCCTATCCGACAAGATCAATTTATTGAGTAATGCACAAGGTGTAAAAGCAAAAGACATTTCAGATGTAGTCACAAAAATGGGGGCGCTTGCGGCAACATCTGGGGTTAGTGCTGATAAATTAGCAGCATTAAGCTCAACAATCATTGCAACAGGTACTAATACCGATCAGGCGGCTACCGGTATTGAAAACTTAATGCTGACGCTGACATCAGGTATAGGAGCGACTGAGGAGCAACAAGAGGCATTGCAACAGTTAGGCTTCACATCAACTCAAATAGCAAAAGGGATGCAGAAAGATGCCGAAGGGACAATTATGTCGGTACTTGAATCATTAGGTGAAGTGTCTAAAGATCGTCAATCGGCTGTATTAACCATGTTATTCGGTAAAGAAAGTGTTGCAGCTATATCTCCATTACTCGACAATATGGAGCTATTAAAAACAAACTTTAATCGGGTTGGTAATGCTTCTCAATATGCTGGTTCAATGCAGAAAGCATATGAATCCTGTTCAAACACGACCGCAAATAAACTACGACTTTTTGACAATGCGCTAACCAATATTAGTTTATCAATTGGTGACGCCTTATTACCGGCATTTAGTCAACTATTAGAGGAGTTAACACCGCTGGTTATTTCGTTCGGGCATTTTATTCAAGAAAACCCTGAGCTAGTGAAAATGGTGGCGATGGCTATTGCGGGATTAATTGGATTACGGATTGCGTGTGCCGGTGTGAACTTTATTGTTGATGCATTATCAACGGGGATCGATATTTACAACGGCGTGCTCAAAGCTAATGAATTGGCAACAAAGTTTCATGCGGCTGCTCAAATAAAATTATCAAATGTATTTAAAAAGGTACGCGCAGCATCAATGGCTTTAAATGCGGTAATGGCGGCGAATCCAATAGGATTTATTATGACGGGCATTGCTATAGCTGCAGTGTTAATCATTACATACTGGGATGATATTGTTAAATTTTTTCAGTGGTTGTGGGGGGTAATTAAGCCTTATGTCATGCCTATTTTTGATGTCTTTATTGACGGATTTAAAGCTGGAGCGGCGCTAATTGAAGAAGGTTGGAATGCTGTTATTAAGTTTTTCAGTGAGTTATGGGAATTCATTAAACCATTTGTTATGCCCATTATTAACCTCTTTATAGAAAGTTTTGAATCTGGTGGTGAAAACATCGTAAAATCATGGCAGGTGGTAAGTAATTTCTTTAGCGATCTATGGGAGTTTATTCAACCTCATGTAATGCAGATCATCGATGTATTTGTCGAACCTTTCAAAGACGCTGGTGAAGCTATACCAAAAGTGTGGGAAAGTGTTCAGAATTTCTTTAAAAACTTATGGGATAACGTTAAGTCCGGCATCCAGCCGCTACTTGATGCATGGAACTCTATTTTTGGTGAAAAAGAAAAGCAAGTAAAAGTGACTGTTGATACAGGGAGTTTACCGAAAGAAATGACCCGTCCAATGGTTGCATCCCCATATTATCAAAAACCGCAAATGCCACTAAATAACTTTTCAAATAGTAATGCAAATCGAAATAGCAACGGTGAATTGGTCGTGAAGTTTGAAAATGCACCACAAGGAACTATTGTAAAACAAACCAAGCAAGCATCAGGTTTTAATACTAAAGCTGATGTTGGCTGGAATCCATATGCTTTAGGAATATATTGATGAACTTCATGAATTGGTTAAATAATTTATTGCCGGCTAGTTTTCGTGGTGTACCGTTTCAAGTTAGCGGTACATCATCTGAATTCGGTCGGCGCAATCAAACACATGAATACCCGTTTAGGGATGTGCCCTATACCGAAGATCTGGGGCGTTCAGCACGTAAAAATAAAATTGACGCCTTTGTGATTGGTGACGATCACAAAGAACAAGCTGAAAAACTGATAGAAGCAATCGAGGAAAAAGGCGCAGGGATACTCATCCATCCAATACTTGGTGAACTTAATGTCAATATTGTGGGTACCGCAACAGTAAGTAATTCCGTTGAAAACGGTCGAATGACTGTTATTTCATTCTCCTTTGTTGAAGCCGGTGAATTAATATTCCCCGATTCCTCTGTTGCTACTGATGATGTAGTTGATGAAAATGCAGATAATGTAGATCAAGCGCTATTAGATACGTTTGAAGATTTTGACTTAATCGATGCGCCCGATTTTGTACAAAGTAATATTCTTGATGACATCATGTCAATTTTAAATGACATTGCTGATGCTTATAATGCGATAACACCATATGTTAATGATGCGGTTAAAATATTAAATAGTGACTTGTCGCCAATTCTTGGTGCTGGTGGCTCATCCATTATTAATTCAATTAAACATGTTTGGAAGAGTGCGACAAAATTTGTCAATTCGGGGAACGAACTGGTTTTAAGAGCTAAAGTATTTACGAGCATATCGTCTATAAAAAGTGCTTTACCTGATGTTATTTGGTTAACGGATAGCAAATCCACCAAAAAAAGAAAGAAAAATCAAAACTTAATTAATACTGCTATTCGAGTAACCGCACTAACAGAAGCATCACGAATAATCGCATCACTACCGAAACAGGTTGAAGATAAA